>NZ_JBMPPN010000003.1:0-318474 GCF_049340165.1 Undibacterium sp. Xuan67W | reverse complement strand
TAATTTTATCGAGATGTTTTACAATCCAATCAAACGTCATTCACACAACGGCGGACTATCGCCCGTCAAATATGAAGACGCTTATTTCCAGAGGCTTCAAAGTGTCTAGTAAAGTCTGGGAAGTTCATTCTATCCAAAGGACACGAACCAATCTAACATTAATCAATTAGCTTGTTTAATCGAAATATCGTGCGAAAAAGAACCACACTACTTACTCTAGTCGTTCTAATTTTTGGCGGATGCCAATTCAACGATGAACTTATCGCCCACCTTAGCGGCACTCCCTTGCATTTGGTGTCAAGCACTGGTTCACTCGACTCAATCAATGCAAAACAAGAGCCAATCAAAGACCTTACACAGGTTTTTATACGCGATGGAAAACTTCGTGTCGTCGTACGCACGCTTTTTTACGGCTCAGGATCGTTCACTCATCCTTACCTTACAGTAAATGGCAGCTCGCAAGGTATTGTTCACATAAATACTAAAGCCCAGTTTGGGTTACTCACAAAATGTGAATTTTTTCGTCAATTTGAGATAGAAATTCCGGCTCAACAATGGAGAAATCTTAAGACACTTCAGATTTATAACCATGACACAAATTCTCCTGCAACAGCTACACTACAAATTTCAGATTCAACATATCTAAAAAAATTGGTACAAGATTCAGAAGAAAAAATCGCACTCCAAGACCTGACTGGAGTAGCACCTGGATGTTGAATCACTAAAATTCTTTATCCAACCTGTTAGCTAGTCGGCACTGAGTATCAGCGTCTTCACCGCACTGATCGCTTAATATAAAGCGACAAACTACAGCTTATTCCGCATTTGCATTCGCTTGCGATCACTCATACTATGAACAAATATAAGCAAGAAATACGCATGCTTTTTGGATCATGCACAGATATTTTTCAGGAGTTGGGATATTGAATGACGGTAAAAAAGACCTCGCTAGACCCCGATAACTGGGAAGCCTTACGTGCACAGGGTCATCGAATGCTGGATGATATTCTGGATTATGCTGAACACATCCGCGAGCGCCCAGTATGGCAGGTGATACCTGAGGAAGTGAGGGCAAAATTTCAGACCAAGCTACCTGGTACAGGGAGTGAATTGTCCGATGTACACCAACAGTTCATGGACAATGTATTGCCTTATACAGTCGGCAACAGCCATCCCGGTTTTATGGGATGGGTGCATGGTGGCGGCAATCCCGTCGGGACAGTGGCAGAGATGCTTGCCGCCGGACTCAATTCCAATCTAGGCGGTCGCGATCAGATTCCGATTGAGGTCGAGCGCCAGGTGACACGCTGGGTCAGCAGCCTTTTCGACTTTCCTGAGACAGCAAGCGGCTTGTTTGTCACTGGAACATCCATGGCCAACTTCATCGCCGTGCTGGTCGCGCGCGCGGTGGCCCTCGGAGTTGAGGTAAGGCAGCAGGGTTTGAGCGCCTTTCCACAAAAATTAGTCGCCTATACCTCAAGCGGCGCACACGGATGTGTTGCACAAGCAATGGATCTGGCAGGCTTGGGAAGAAATGCCCTACGACGCATCCCGATGAACAGCCGCTTTGAAATGGATGTAACCGCATTAAAGATCGCAATACAAGACGACATAGCGTCTGGCTACACACCATTCTTAGTCGTCGGTACAGCGGGCTCAGTCGATGTGGGTGCGATTGACGACTTGAATGCCATTGCGGACGTCGCGCAGGCTGAGAAGTTGTGGTTCCATATCGACGGCGCCTACGGTGCACTGGGTAAGCTGTCTCCCGCAATTGCGCGTCGTCTGACCGGTATAGAGCGCGCCGACTCGATTGCCTTTGATTTCCACAAGTGGTTACAGGTTCCTTACGACGCAGGTTTTATCCTGATGAAAGACAGCGCTGCGCATGCGGCGACGTTTACAACTCCGGCGAGCTATTTACGACGCGAGAGCAAGGGCTTAGCGGGAGGCTCTCCATGGCCCTGTGACTTTGGCCCGGACTTATCACGGGGCTTTCGTGCGCTTAAGACCTGGTTTACCCTGCAAGTCTATGGGACCGACCGTCTTGGAGAGATGATCGCTCATACCTGCGAACTCGCTCAGTATCTCAAAACCAAAATCGAAGCGACGCCTCAATTAGAATTATTAGCGCCCGTGGCTCTCAATATCGTTTGTTTCCGATATCTCCCCGCAGACCAGAGTGACGACCACGTGATTGATGCACTCAATGCCAACATTGCCGTGAAATTGCAAGAATCAGGTATTGCCGCGCCATCGACCACTCTCATCCATCAGCAATTGGCGATTCGTGCGGCGATCGTCAATCACAGAACCACCGTCGTTGAAATCGATGCGCTCATCAATGCAACGATCACATTTGGCGACCAAATTCAAAAATCAGGCGAGAACTAATATGACAACTGCCAGCGGAATCAGCTCAACCATGTCCAGTGCGGGACAACAGAGCAAATTGATGGGGCTTGCCCCCCTGATGCGAAGAGCTTTTGCCGATGAGGATCTCAAACCCTTATGCGCAGAATTAATTCAGTATTCTCAGGAGCATCCTGAAGATGCACATGCCCTGATGAATCTGGCTACGGTACTTATGCTACTTGGACATCGTGAAGAGGCACTGTCCGCACAAATGGAGGCGCTGAAACTGCAGCCGCTTTACTCTATTCCAGCAAGCGGCAAACCCAAGGTTCGCTTACTTGCCTTGATGACCGATGGCGATTTGATGGCGAATACGCCTCTAGAATTTTTGATCGAAAACTCTGATATTGCACTGGATATGCTGTACGTCGGCGCTGGCATTCCTGCGCTGGCTGAACTGCCGGAACATGACGTGATGTTTGTCGCCGTTGGTGAAGCTGATGACAAACATCATTTGCTGATGGACTTGCAAGAAATTATTCAAGCCTGGCCGACACCTGTCATCAACGTGCCAGCACTCATTACGAATCTGGGTCGTGACCGCGCCAGTATCGTATTAAAGGATGCGGCGGGTGTCGCAATGCCCGGCTCTGCGCGTATTAGCCGCGAGACTGTAGAGCAACTAGGATCAGGCCGTGCGAAAGTGGACGCGATTCTGGAGGGCGTTGATTTTCCGGTGATCGTTCGCCCGCTCGGATCTCATGCCGGTCAGGGACTGCGTAAAATTTTATCGCCAGACGATATACCGGACTATCTGCAGGCGATTCCAAGTGAAGAATTTTATATTGCAAAATTTGTCGATTATCGCAGCGCTGACGGTCAATTTAGAAAATATCGCATTATCCTGATCGACGGAAAACCGTTCATCTCTCACATGGGTATATCGACACATTGGATGATCCATTATTTGAACGCAGGCATGACCGAAAGTACGGAAAAACGTGCGGAGGAAGCACGTTTTATGGAGAGCTTCGATGAGGATTTCAGCGTTCGTCACGCTACGGCGTTTGACGAAATTTATCAACGTCTTGGCCTGGATTATGTTGGGATAGATTGCGGCGAAACGCCAGATGGAAAACTGTTGATCTTCGAAGTCGATAGCGACATGATTGTCCATGCCATGGATCCGGTCGATATGTTCCCGTATAAACAGGGTCCCATGAAAAAGCTGTTCTCGGCCTTTAGAGATTTACTGATTAAAACGGCCTCCATGTCTCCGGCGTATCAAGGCTAACGTGGACAAGCCGGAAAATTCTTATGTCGACTAACACGATAGCAATATCAGACTTTGCACAACTTCTCACGGAGGGTGGCGACAAAAGAATTTCACTCGCAGAAAATGGTCGCAATAAATATGGCTACGGTGTCACACCAGATCCGGAGTCGCTGCCGTTTGGCTCGGCGACAGCATCAACGATTTCAATCATCGCGTATCAGGAAGCAGAAGAGCGCTATCAGAAAATACTGGCCGCAGAACAAAACGCTGGAGCCTACCAAGCTTATGCGGCAGCAATCGAGGAAGTACGACAAGAACTGAAATGTCTGTGTGACCTGGCATTGCCTGCCGGTGATGAGCGCTACATTGCGGATGTCTCTGGTACTGATATTGTGTTCGCTGCATCAGGAACGGATTTGCATTTAATCGCCGCGCAATTAATGGCGTCGCAATCGAATACGAATGGAAAGAAAGCACCTAAAGCACAGGACGAACCAGAAGCAGCGGCACTTATCATCATGGTCGAACCGGCTGAAACAGGAAGTGCGGTTCCCGATGCGTTAAGCGGCAAACACTTTAGCCAGTTTTCTGCACTGGGAATTCAGGTCAATTCCGGTCAGCAAATCGATGGCGCATTTCCTGTTGAGTTGCGCACGGTGTCTATCCGGCATATTGACGGTACCGCCAGAGAACTCACTCATGTTGATGCTGAGATCGAGGTGTTGGTGAAGCATGCGATCGCGAAATGTCAGCGAGTCATGTTGATACTCACCGATGTGACAAAAACAGGGATGTTAGGCCCGTCAATCGGCCTCGCCGTTCAACTACAACGCGAATACCCGGATCATCTTTCTGTCATGGTAGATGCCTGCCAATTCCGAATTTCTAATGTCAGTTTGCATGGCTATTTGCGGCTAGGTTTTATGGTCGCCGTGACAGGTTCAAAATTCATCGGAGGTCCTAGTTTTTCGGGGGCACTCTTTATTCCTCCGTGTCTGCGAAACAAATTGCGGCAACTGCCATTGTCACCGGCCTTAGGTGCCTACTCTAGCCGCGCAGACTGGCCACATGACTGGACTGGCGCAGACAATTTAAACAGAAAAGCGAACTACGGATTGTTGCTCCGGTGGGTCGCCGCCCTGTCCGAATTGCGCGCGTTCCGGGCCGTACCCGAACCTGTTATTTGTAAATTTCTTTTTCAGTTCTGTGACGGCATACAAGCCTATTTTCAGCAGCAGAGTCACTTAGTGTTGTTACCGGTGATATGGCCAGATCGCGTCATCCTCAATACTGCACTGTCATGGGATCGATTTCCCAGCATTTTTTCTTTTCTGCTAAAAGATAGCTCAGGTTGCTTGCTTAATCAAAGTCAAACCCTTCACGTATACCGGCAATTACAGCAACAAGACCGACGAATCCAGCTCGGTCAACCAGTGATGATCGGACGTAACCAACAACCCCCTGTCAGTGCCTTACGTCTTTGCCTGAGTGCACGTCTGATTGTTGCGGCGACTGCCGGTAATGGTGAAAATGCGCAAAAAATAATTGCCGACGCCTTGTTCGCCCTTGATACAGCAGCGAAGTTAAGCGCGATACCAGAGATATAAATGGCAACCGGACACGGAATTTATCGCAGATAGGATTCTGCAACACATGCTTGATTTACACATTCAGGCTGGAGATCGTAAGCCGCTTGTTTTGCGCGCAGGTTCGAAGAAAAAGGGAGGGTATTCGCGTTGACCGGTACCCGCAGCTTGAGAAGGAACTCAAAAATTTCCCGATAACACCAACCCTGCGCTCCAGTCAGGACTATTTTGATTGGTGCCTTTTGACGTGAATATCCGCACGCTTGCAGCCTCGCTGAATCGGTATGACGTGGCGAGTTCCAGTACCTGGTAATAATTGGTGGCAGTTCCCGAAGGTTGCGCCATATTAAAGCTGAATGTGGCATTGCTTCTGGATGTCAGTTCGGTAGTGAATGCGAAATAGCCGGACCAGATATTATTAAAACGGATATCTTCTACGATACCGTTGACTTTGATTTTTCCCGGATCACCCAGAACAGAATATTTCGCGCCGCCGCTAACGACTGCGGTTTCAAACGGATAGCTGGCGGTCAGTCCAACGGTATAGTCATTCTTACCGGTACCAAGTCCCTTTGCGCTATCTGCGGTGGCTATCTTCATTTCACCAACAGCATTCACCGCAATAGCGGTTGCCGGATCGGTGAATATTTCTTTATTGACTGACAGGCTAAGATCACCAGCACCGGAAGAGGAGACGATGCGCGGCGTGACTGTAATCACTTTTTTCACTCGGGCGATAATGGTACCGGCAGGTGCCGTCCGCTCAAGATAAAGTGTTGTGAACTGAAAGTCCATGTCAAATGCGGTCCATGACAAGGTCAGATTCTTTACCGTACTTTTGCTCTCGACTGTGGAGGAGTACTTACCTTGGGTATACACATATCCGGCTTCAATACCGATCGGTTCCCTAGCTGCCCTGTCAACATGTTCTGCGATGCCCTCGTCACACATGGCCTGATTCGATGCCTGTGCGAGTAGGGCAAAAATAAGCGCTTGCAATGAGCGCTTTGTCTGGGCGAGCCTTCGCATAATGGGTATATTTTTTGTAGAGAGTTTTTTGCAGATGCAACATTTTATAACGAATAGCTGCGCCATCGTTCCGTATCTGCTTACATTTGATTACGACTGAAACAATTACGCTGTCGGTATTTATCGATGCGAGTGCGTTATGTGACTACAAGTATGAAACTTGTCATCAAATGGAGATCAACATGGAAACGAGCCGCACAGTAAATCGCCTTCACCCTATCGTCGCGACCGCCGCAGGATCGGTGATCCTGGTCAGCTTGCTGGGCGCTGCCGCAATTACAGGGCTGTTGCCGAACTCACATGGATCCGTAGCGCCTGCTGTATTGCCTGCTAGCGCATCCGCAATCACACCATTAGCTCAGGCAGCAGCACAGCCACAATATGAGACGCCACAGCGTGCACCAAGCGCGCGCACTGCACATGTCGTACATCCGTCACGCCATTTGCATCCTGCATCGTATGTAGCGTCGAATCAGCAGCTTGAACAGGGCAACTCAGGCTACCCAAATCCAATGTCCTCAACACAGGCACCCGTCGCTCGCAACAATCCTAATAGTCCGAATAGTCCCCTCGGTATCGGCATAGGCGCGGTCATCGGTGGCTTGTTAGGTAATCAGGTGGGTGGCGGAAATGGTCGCACGCTGGCAACGATTGCCGGTGCTGCGGGAGGTGGCTACCTGGGTAACGAGATCGCGAAAAGAAATCCTTGATCTGACAATATTTAGCTGGCATCCATAATCCGTCCATGATCCGGCAATAACAAAGATAGTGGATTCACACTTAAGTGAACATCCACTATCTTTTTTGATCCAGCTGCCTGGCACTCTTAGTAATGTCAATGTCTTCATGGAGTATTCCAGATGCCGTTTGAGTCCTCGCTAATGCAGACTCATTTCACTTGTACCCGAAAATAATCAATGTCGGCAAAATGCTCTGGTGAGTTGCTTGTTGATACAAGGCTTACCTGAACAACACTGAACAAACCCATCTGCGCACCGACCCATCTCCCCATAGTCGCCTTGAAGGGCGTACCAATCAAGATAAACGTCTGCTGATCCAGGCTATAAGAAAACTGCACCATGCCACCGGTTGTTACCGCCATTCGTAAATAGATGGGAGCGTCATCTGCTGCATGACTCTCGTTGATTTTTTCACGACCCAATTGATCTGCTTTATCGCAACTGACCAAGACAATTTCATTGCGACCATGGCGACGCGTTACACCCAGCCATGCATAATTTAATCCCAACATCAGCACGCCACTGCTTCCGCCATTGGGCAAACGATGGGGATCCAGTTTGACATCGACTACGAAGTTCTCAGCTGGTAATTTTTGCAGCAACAATGATGGGCTATTCCACAGATTCGGCTGGCCTGCATCCGTATCAAAAAATTGCGTATAGAGCCTTAAATGTCCGGGTCGCGCCGCGAGCGAAAACCACTCTGCCCGCGAGTTGGCGTTCCACTGCCATTGCAAACCCAGATGCGGCTCTGAGAACTCGTCGGTCGTCGGGATTGGCACAGTCGTTTTAGCTTGCGCAGCCAGCGGTCTGGCGTAGCTGGCTACTGGTTCGCCGATACCGGTGTTAGCCAGATCCTGGCCTATCACTGGCCAGTCGTCTTTCCAGATCATGGGCTGTAAATGGACAACCCGACCGTAAGCCCGCTTGTCCTGAAAATGATAAAACCAGTCTGTGCCGTCCTGATTGTGTACCCATGCGCCCTGATGTGGCCCATTGACTGACGATGTGCCCTGCTGCATCACAATCTTATCTTCGTAAGGACCATCGACATGCGTTGCCCTGAACACTGATTGCCAACCGTCCTCCACGCCACCGGCAGGGGCAAAGACATAATAATAGCCATTACGTCGGTAGAATTTAGGCCCCTCCAGCGTTTTGTAATGCGGGAGTGCGTTGCCGTCGATAACCAACTTGCCGCCATCGTCCGTGATGCGACTGGCATCCCAGCTCATACGGCGCAACGTCAATACATTATTAAATCCAGCGCGGCTCTTTGCCCATGCATGTAAGAGGTAGGCATGACCATCATCGTCCCATAAAGGCGCGGGATCAATCAGCCCCTTTCCCGCAAGAAGTAGACTTGGCTTGGTCCAGGGTCCGCTGAAATGGTGTGCAGTCATGACATAAATGCCCGCATCAGGATCCGGATAAAAAATCCAGAATTGATTGTCGTGATAACGCAAACAGGGTGCCCACACGCCTTTGCCATGCTGAGGCGTGGCAAATATATCGCCGGGCAACAAACCAGGCAGAGCATGTCCGACCAATTCCCAGGACACCATATCGTCAGATTGCAGTAACGGTAGCCCGGGTGCGTTGTTAAAACTCGATGCAGTCATGTAGTAACGGCTTCCGACTCTGATCACATCAGGATCGGAATAATCGGCATGAATAACCGGATTGGTGTAGCTGTCCTCCGTACTTACCGAAGATACCCGCCCGCGATGCTCCGCTTGTGATACCGGTAAATACTGACATCCAGCCATGACAGCGATTAAGCCGCTTATCAGGATTAGCGGCAACCGTACAACGATCAGCATAAATTGCTCTCTTTAAAAAAGTATCGCGCCAGCGATTACTTAGGTTGTCATCCTCAGAGACTAACCCTGAGCAGGTTGTTTGAATTTGTTGACTTCAATTCGCCTGACTGATCTTGTCTACCCGGGCTTGCCTAAATTTGCCTGAACTTATCCAATAGCAACGACTGATCTGCATTTGTACGCCCACCGTGGCTTTAGTCTTCATGGCCGTAATTCATCTGCATCAGATTTATTTGCACTTCAGGAATATAAGTTGTACGATAACGTATAAATAAAACGATGGGCAAGTAATATTGCACCTCATTAAAAACTGGAGACTGTATGCTGAATTACCTCTTTCTAACGACGCATTGCGTCGAGCCTGTCGGTACCGACTCCAGAGCGTTCGTCTCAAGCAACAGTTCATTAACAAGTTAACTGCAAACACATAGCAAGCAGAGGCTGAGTACACCGCCTGCCTCTGAAAAAACGCCAGTTTGTTGCGGCATGGTCTGGTACTGAGATGATCATCCGGCAACTGGTACATTAGATTGTCAAACGTAATGAGATTTTCGCAAGCTCTTATCTCAATAGCAGAACATCAGGATCAGGTATGACTATGAATTCGCAAGCGCTAGGAAAATATCGATGGACCATCTGTGGCTTGCTCTTCTTTGCAACCACTGTGAATTATCTGGATCGACAGGTACTGAGCTTGCTTGCCCCGGACCTCTCCAAGGAGTTTGGGTGGAGTAATACCGATTATGCGAATATCACGGCGGTATTTCAGTTCGTGTATGCAATCTCCATGTTATTCGCCGGACGTGTGGTCGATAAGATCGGTACCAAGCAGGCGTTTGTTCTGGCAATCAGCATCTGGTCTGTCGGCGCGATCATGCATGCCTACTCAATCCCAATGGGAAGTGGGATCGCTCAAATGCTCAGTTCATTCGGCATCGCCGCGGTGTCTGTCTCCGTTGCCGGCTTCATGTTGTCACGGGCAGTTCTCGCGCTGGGTGAGGCAGGGAATTTTCCTGCGGCGATTAAAGCAACGGCAGAATATTTCCCCAAAAGAGAACGCTCATTTGCGACCGGTATTTTTAACTCCGGCGCGAATATCGGTGCCATTCTTGCGCCATTACTGGTGCCCTGGATTGCCGAAAAATGGGGCTGGCAATCAGCATTTATCGGTATCGGTGCGATTGGTTTTATCTGGATGCTGGCGTGGTGGATCTACTACGACAAACCCGAAGAACAAAAGCGCCTGTCGGCAGCCGAACTGAACTACATCAATGAAACCGACGCATCCACCGGCAGCGCTACGACCGGGTCGGCTACTACAACAGCGGCAATAGCGGATTCAGGTAAAAAAGTCTCCTGGCTAGCCTTGCTCGGGTATAAGCAAACATGGGCATTTGTATTCGGCAAGTTCATGACCGACGGCGTCTGGTGGTTCTTTTTATTCTGGCTTCCTAAGTACCTATCCGCCCAATACGGTATGCAAAAAACTGAGATCACGTTGCCACTGGCGGTGCTCTATAGCATGACGATGATAGGCAGTATCGGTGGCGGCTGGTTCCCGACTATTTTTATCAATCGCGGACATTCTCCGTATGACGGTCGCATGAAAGCGATGCTGGTGATCGCCCTGTTCCCGCTGGTGGTATTGCTGGCACAACCATTGGGCTACTTGAGCTACTGGGTACCCGTATTACTGATCGGTATAGGCACATCGGCGCATCAGGCATGGTCGGCCAATCTGTTCACGACGGTGTCGGATATGTTTCCAAAAAACTCCGTCGCCTCCGTTGTGGGCATCGGCGGCATGGCTGGTGGCCTGGGCGGTGTACTGGTGTCAAAAATAGGCGGCTGGCTGTTTGACTATTACGGAGCACTTGGTCAAATTCAGACCGGCTATACCATCATGTTTTCTGGCTGTGCGCTGGCCTATCTTATTGCCTGGTCAGTCATGAAATTACTGGTTCCGCGTTACAAAGAAATTACGGATCTTTAATCGTAATCAGTCGTCGTCAAGCCAATCATGGGAGTACCATTCGCTAGTCTGAGCCCCGTTCAGACTAGCAGTAAAACCACATTCCGGACGCGAGGGACAATACCTGAATCGCCATATGAGCAAGGCCAGCGGAAACAGCAAATCAATGACGCACGCAGGTATAATGCAGCGAATCACTCACTTATCAACCTCCGTTGATCGCTCCGGAACATGACAAATACCACTCCCGCACTAGCACTTCCAGTCCAAAGAAAGAAGCAGAGAAATCTCGCGCAGGGAGTGATTGAGAATATTAGTCACAACATCCAGATAGGCAGCCTCAAACCCGGCGACAAGCTGCCGACCGAATCGGCGATTATGGAAATGCACGGCGTCAGCCGCACCGTCGTGCGCGAGGCGATTTCCCATTTACAGGCATCTGGCTTGGTAGAAACACGGCACGGCATTGGTACATTCATTCTGGATCAGGCCAGTGCGAATTTAGGCAAAATTGCCGATACCATGCTCACAATGCGTGATGTCTTAGCCGTGCTCGAATTGCGCATCAGCCTGGAAACAGAAGCGGCTTGGCTCGCAGCATCCCGTCGCACTGACGAACAGATGGTGGCGATCCATGATGCACTCAAGGCGATGCAAAATAAAACCAATACCGAAAACAGCTCGGTTGATGCCGACGTCCAATTCCATCTGCTGATCGCCCAGGCGACCGAGAACCGCTATTTCGTTGAGATCCTGAGCCATCTCGGCAACACCATTATTCCTAGGGCTCGACTCAATACTGCCAGCCTGGTGCAGGACGACGCCGAAAAATATCTGGAGCGCGTCAATCGCGAGCATGAAGATATCTACGACGCTATTCTGCGCAAAGATCCAGAAGCAGCACGTGCCGCAATGCGCACACACCTCAGCAATAGCCGCGAACGCCTCAGAAAAGCACATGACCTGATGGAATCAGCGCGCGCCTGATTGCTAGCCAGTTCTGCCACTATGTAAATTTATTCTAATAAAACATGCTTAAAGCGGAAGCAGCTTGCTGGTATTTGCAGAGTTATTAGTAAGTTCCAATATGAATCCGCAAGCTAGATGCGGCTTTCCAAGGCCTTTCGTGCCAAGAGGCGCATTGGGATTGCGGATTCGGTTTTAAATAACCTCCCAAAACCTCATTCGCATTCACCACGCGCCTCACTGTCAATATTTCTCTGCCTGTAATCTTCACCTCTGTACCAAGCTCTGATTCAGTCACGCCAGTTCACCGACAAATAAACACCACAAATCCCCGAAGTACAAAATCCTCGAATAAATACTTGTTCAACTGAAGTTTTAGTTGTACGATGACGTATCACTAAATTCACAAATCGATAAAAACCATCCAATACCTTTTTGCCTAATGGAGAAACCATGAATCACCAAGACCTCAAAACCATCATGTCGGCTGGCCTGCTCTCTTTCCCAGTGACAGATTTCGACGAACAAGGGAATTTCAGAGCGAGCACCTATGCCGAACGTCTGGAATGGTTGGCCCCTTACGGCGCCAGCGCATTGTTCGCGGCGGGTGGAACGGGTGAATTTTTTTCTCTGACGCCGAATGAATACTCTGATGTGATTCAAGTTGCGGTAGATACCTGCCGTGGCAAAGTACCGATTCTGGCCGGTGCCGGTGGTGCGACGCGCAGTGCAATCGCGTATGCGCAGGAAGCTGAGCGCATCGGTGCACAAGGTATTTTGTTACTGCCACATTATCTGACTGAGGCGAGCCAGGACGGTCTGGTCGCGCATGTCGAAGCGGTCTGCAAATCAGTCGATTTCGGTGTCGTTATTTATAATCGCGGAATTTGCCGCCTGACGCCAGATTCACTGGAAAAACTTGCAGCACGCTGCCCGAACCTGATTGGTTTCAAAGACGGTATCGGCGATATTGAGTTGATGGTGTCGATTCGCCGCCGCATGGGTGATCGTTTCACTTATCTGGGCGGCTTGCCGACAGCAGAAATTTTTGCTGGTGCTTACAAAGCTCTTGGTGTGCCGGTTTATTCGTCAGCCGTATTTAACTTCGTTCCTAAACTGGCGATGGATTTTTATCATGCAATTGCCAAAGACGACCATGCAACAACCAATCGTCTGATCGATGAATTCTTCCTGCCATATCTGGAAATACGTAATCGCAAAGCAGGCTATGCTGTCAGCATTGTCAAAGCCGGTGCACGACTTGTCGGACATGATGCCGGTCCCGTGCGTAGTCCATTGACAGATTTGACCGCAGAGGAAAGTGAACAGTTACGTGCCTTGATTCTTGCTCAGGGCGCACAATAATCGCTGCGCCCGAATTATCTGCGGAACTACGCTGTAACACATCAACATCGCCAGAACTCATTGCATCAATTAATGGGTTCTGGTAATTTCAGAAATACAAGGAGTCAGTAATGCACATCAAAGGTGAAATGGTCATCGGGCAACGTAGTCTGTTCGGTAGCGCGGGCAGTATTCACGCAGTCGATCCCTCACTCAACAGAGAAATCGAACCTGCTTTCGGCATGGCAACTGAGGCCGATGTTGCAGAAGCATGTGCATTAGCTGACAAGGCTTTTGATGCGTTTCGCGATACTTCGCCAGAGCAGCGCGCCGTATTTTTAGAAACCATCGCAAATGGTATTGTTGCCCTCGGTGCAGAATTGCTGGAACGTACAGCAAGTGAATCTGGTCTCCCGATGGCGCGACTGGAAGGCGAGCGAGGCCGGACTGCCGGACAACTGCGACTGTTCGCCGAGGTCCTGCGGTCTGGCAATTATATGGACGTCACGCTGGATTCTGCCTTGCCGGAACGTACGCCACCACGCCCAGACCTGCGCTTGCGCAAAATTGCACTTGGACCGGTTGCCGTATTTGGGGCAAGCAACTTCCCCCTCGCTTTTTCGGTAGCAGGAGGTGATACGGCGTCGGCACTGGCGGCAGGATGTCCGGTCGTTGTCAAAGCCCATAATGCACATTTAGGCACTTCGGAATTAATCGCCAAAGTCATCCAGAAAGCAGCAGCAGATTGCCACATGCCTGAGGGCGTTTTCTCTCTGCTGATCGGTAATGGCAATCAAATCGGCCAAAGCCTGGTCAGCAATCCGTCGATCAAGGCTGTCGGCTTTACCGGTTCGCGTCGTGGCGGCCTAGCCTTGGTACACGCAGCGGCACAGCGCAAGGAACCGATTCCGGTCTATGCGGAAATGAGCAGTATCAACCCTGTGTTCCTGATGCCTGCGGCCTTACAAGCGAATGCAGCGGGTATGGCGCAGAGTTTTGTCGACTCATTGACACTAGGCTCGGGACAGTTCTGCACAAATCCCGGCCTGGTCATCGCGATACGCGGCGAGTCCTTTGACAGCTTTGTCGATGCGGCATCCAAGATACTTCGGACAAAAATACCGACGACAATGCTAACGCCCGGCATCCACCAGGCTTATGTCGATGGGTTCAATCGTTTAGCGGAAACGGCTGGTGTAACGCATCTGGCAAAAGGAAAAACCGAAGAACATCCTTGCTCCGCTCAGGCACAGCTGTTCCTGTGCAATGCACAGCAATTCTTGAATACAGCAAGTCTGGAAGAGGAAATTTTTGGTCCAAGCTCCTTATTCATTGAATGCCGTGACGCAGAGGAAATGAAGCGAGTTGCAGAATATGTTGAAGGTCAACTGACATCGACTATTCATGCGTTAGCAGAAGATCACGCCATCGCTAGACAGCTTCTGCCAGTTTTGGAAAGAAAGTCAGGACGAATCCTGTTTAATGGCTTCCCTACCGGAGTTGAAGTTGCCTACTCCATGGTTCACGGCGGCCCATATCCGGCGACCTCGGATAGCAGATCAACCTCTGTAGGCGCATCGGCAATTGACCGCTTTTTACGCCCTGTCTGCTATCAGAACTTCCCGGCAGATTTGTTACCTGACGCACTAAGCGATGCGAACCCTCTGCAATTGACGCGACTAATCGACGGCAAGATGACACTAGCTTCTCGTTAAGATACCAAGCCATTTATGACTACAACAGAACGTATCACGGACACACTCTGCATCGTCGGCGAAAGTCCGGTCTGGGACGCGACTCAAGCAGCATTGTACTGGGTTGACATCCCGGCTAAATCGATTGGTCGCTGGGATTCAAAGTCGAAAACACTTCGACATTGGCAAGTCGATCAGATGGTAGGGTGTATCAGTCTCAAGCAAAGCGGCGGGCTGATTGCAGGTATGGAGACTGGCCTATTTAGTATTGAGCTTGCTGAGGGTGATGAGCCAAATGCGTCAGCTGTTGCGACTCAGCATCTGCTCGCCAGTCCGGCAAACATGCCAGCAGGTACCCGTTTTAATGATGGTCGTTGTGACCGTCAGGGCCGTTTCTGGAGTGGGACCATGTTTCTGGATATGGCTGCAGCAAGAGCCGAAGGATGTTTGTACCGCTATACCGCTGACAAAGGCATTTCCGAGGCTTTCGTATCTGATCTCATCGTGCAAAATGGCCTATGCTGGTCGCCGGACGGTCGTACCATGTATCTGTCTGACTCTCATGCCAGCAGCCAACGCATCTGGGCGTTTGACTACGACATTGATGAAGGCATTCCCAGTAACCGGAGGGTATTCGTTGACATGAACAACTATCCAGGCCGCCCTGATGGTGCGGCGATGGATACCGATGGTTGCTACTGGATATGTGGGAATGACGCCTCATGTATTCTGCGTTTTACCCCTGAGGGCAAACTAGATAGAAAGATTGATTTACCGATGACAAAGCCATCTATGTGCGCTTTCGGCGGCGATAACATGGACACGTTATATGTCACCTCAATCTCTGCAGGCAAACCCGCCGGCGATGATCTAGCTGGGGCTATTGTTGCTGCGCACACAGGTGTTCAAGGTATGCCGGAGGTTGCGTTTAGCGGATAACCGTGTTACCACTCTATCGTATTAATTACGCACTATTTAGTGAAACTTTTTATTAAGTCACCCATAAAAAAACAGCAGAACTCTCTGCTGTTTTTTTACATTCAACCTCAACAAAATTTACTCTACGCCGACAGAACCGCACTGACGGTTTTATCGCCGACTTTAATATTTTTCAACATCAAATCTTTTACGTTATACAAGTAAAAAAACTGCTCTTTATTGACGGGGCTACCAAAATCACAATCACTGACCGTGACATCCGAGACTGGAAATATCAACGGTGATTTTTCATCGCCGTTGTAATCAGAGGCGACTGGCCCCAGTATCACAATCGCCTGATAGCAAGAGTACTGGCCGCTCCGAGCTTGTACATTGCCTACCGTGACGTTTGAGATATGAACATCCGACACCATAGGCGGGCGGGTACGGACATTGTCACTGACAGGCGCGTAATCGCAGTCGAAGGTAATGATGGCACCCGCAGCCGTCGCGACGGTTTTAGATTGTATCGGTGAGCCAGGTAGCGAGGTATAAAAAGACGGAGAGGTTTGAACACCATTTGGAATGGAGACATTCCTGACATAAAAGTGGCGCAGATAACCACCACGGTTCATATTGGTCTTCAACCGAATCGCCGTATTCAGGGGATTCGTTTTCCAGTGTCTATTTTCGAATAAAAGATTTTGCGCATAAACATTCTGTATGCCGCCCGCCATCTCACTACCTAAGGTCACGGCACCGTGACCGCTTTGCATGGTGCAATTCTGGATCACAATATTCTGTGACGGACCGTATTGTGTATCCAGATTTTTACCTGCCTTGATCGCAATACAATCATCACCAGAATCAAACGTACACGTATCGATCAACACATGATCACAAGCCTCAGGATCAAATCCATCACTGTTCGGTCCATGGCTTTTGGCGAGTACATTCTCGATAACGACATTACGACAATGCACAGGATGATGCTGCCAGAAAGGCGTATTCGTGACCTGATAGCCTTTCATGATTACATTGGTGCAGCCAATAAACTGTATCATCGGCGGCCTCAAATAATGCCCCAGACCAAAGATACGTTTACCCGTTGGAACGCCTGCTTCGGACAATGCTGGCAAATAATTGGCATCTGCCAGCCAGCGATCGTCATCCCCCTGAATACGCTTGATGTACTGACGATCAAGCTGTGGTGCAAGCTGATCCAGCGCAGGATTATTGAGTGGACTAACCGTATTCTCTGAGGCTTTGCCCTTCTTGTAATTTGGCGTTGAACCCTGCGCAGCCACTGCATTGACCGTTTTCAGTTTGCCTTTCCAGGTCCACCAGCAATCTCCGCTTTCATCAAACGGAACGCCGCCTTGGCCATCCACAATACTGGTCCAGTCATCGCCGGTCAGTGCAATATGATCCTGACCGAAGGCATAGATCATCGGTGAAAAATTCAGGCAATCATTGCTCTGCCAGCGAGAAATCACGAGATTGCCATTTTCTCCGCATGCATAGTCACCGTACTTGGCATAATCGGCCGGATTATTGCTGAAATAAATGTGCGCACCCGCACTCAGATGAACATTCACATGCGATAACAATACCATCGGACCGGCACAAAACCAGTTACCGGCAGGGATTACAACACGTCCGCCTCCGGCGGCATGACAAGCTGTAATAGCTTTTTTTATCGCCAGATAACAATCTCTGGCATCAGCAACAGGCGTCGCCATCTCGGCCTGTTCTTCGAATGAAATCCACGCGTTGATTTTTCTGAGTTGACAGGTGACCGCACCAAAGTCAGTGATCACATAGTCAACGGCACGAAAGGCCTCACGCCTTGCAAGTCTGTCGACGATCGCCTGCGCCTTTTGCCAGGGATCCGCGACCGGTGTCGCCGCCATTACCCCTACGCTTCCTGAACCGGCCACCGCCAGACTAGTTGCTGATAATGCTTTCATAAAAGAGCGTCGGCTCCGCTGTTTTGCTGATATCTGTTTCATCCAATTTGTCTCAGTTATTTGTTCGATTTTTTTCGAGATTTGTCCGGTCCGCTCGCCTGCTTACTCTTGCGTATTATTGAACTCTGCAAGAAACACCCTATCCGGTATCCATTTTCCTGAGTAGCCCAGCTGACCGACAGGATCAATGTTGGCTGAGATCAGATTATTCCAGTAATCATCTGAAGAAAATTGCGCGGGACGGAAAGGCAAAGTCCCATTTTTGTTCCAGTTAGACCAAGGTTGTGTGGCATTGATATGCACACCGATACGTGAGTTCATGACGACCATTTTCCCTACCGTCTCCAGGGTCGTTTTGCTGATCGTTCCTTTAGGCGGCTTGTATTGGTCCACTGCGCCAGGCTCACATGCATAGCCTGGAATCGGTACGCTACCGTAAGGAGTACATTTCTGGTTATGAAACCATTGGCGGGCCAGGTAAAACTTCCCCGCGAGCGCATACGGACTGCCATCGTGCGTAAAGCGGCACTGATCGAACACAAATCCATAGCGGGTCTTCACATTCGTACTCGGTGCGGCAACATAGGAACTGCTTCTGTCACCCAGAGATTTAATCTCGGACTGATAAAAATACGCGGTCGCATCACCGAAAATAAAATCGACATCGCCTTCAATGTAGGAATGCTGAAAAAAATTCCGCGTCGTTTCACCAGCTCTGGGGGCGCGCATATACAAGGTATCTTGAAAACCCAACAGCCGGACGTGATCAAAGTGAACTTTATCAGCTCCATCCAACATAACAGCCAGCGCTTGATGATGCACCAACAGCATTTGTGCATAAACGCCGTTATCCGGACAGGTGCCAGGCTGGCATTCTGCACGCGCATTACCTTTATCTTTGTTGTAGGCGTTTTCTATCGTAATATTTTTTGCTTCAAACTCTGGATTTTTCACCCATAGAACCGCCGTACCAAAAGTGCCTAAGCTGGGTTTACTTTTGATAGCGTCGTACATTGCCACGATCATCGGATGACTCTGTGCAAACTGTGCGCCAAACTGGCTTATGTAAGTTGCACCTGGCAGCGCTGCGTCAAGGTTGGCGGATATTTTGGTCGTCGCGGCATCCAGGCCAAGTAAGGTGATTGGCGTTGCCAGTGCGGGAACATAGACTAACTCCTGATACAGGCCTGGCTTGACTAGGATAGTGATACGCTGGTTTGGATGAGGTGATTTTTCATAACCTGTCACGGCCTGATTGACTGCGGCCTGGACTTGTCTGAAGGTTTTTTTGCGATCTTCCTGCGCGCTGGCATCAACAATGTAATCCGCCTTTACGTTCTCAACTGCCGCAATTGGATGCGAAAGCGGATCCCATGGATCAATCCGCTCACTACCCGAGATGCCGGTATATTTCAACACTTCGTTAAGGGAAAACTGCCTGGCCTGCACCGCATCTAATTGCGGTCTTTTCTTCACGACAGCAGCATCAGGAAAAGTGACGAATTTGTCTTGGCAGGAGTAGTCTGATGCCCCGGAAAACATCGTCTTCACATTGACGGAGGGCGAGGCATCCAATCCGGCAAACTGAACATGCTCAAATTGTGTCGTAGATTGATCTTCATTGCGTCCACCTATTCCACCTATCCCACCTATCACTACATCATGCAATTTCAGCTTCAGCGGATGCAGGGCATCAAGACCTTGCAGAATAATCCGGCCGGGTGTCACACTATGGATATGAGACAAAGAAATGTCTCTGTATTCAGGAACCAGGCTGCCTGTTGCACTTCGGTTGTAGTGCGTATCCAGATCAATCGGCGCACGGACGTTATTCATGCAGACATTGTTATAGCTGACATGCTCAACCAGGCCGCCGCGCGATACATCGCTCTTGATACGCAAACCCGATGTCGCTCCGTCAATAGTCAGGTCATCGACCAGAATATGTCGTACCCCACCATTTGTTTCACTACCGATCGACATGCCATGTCCGGTATAAAAATGATTGTGCAAGATTGAGATATTTTCGGTCACACCATTGTTACCTGCCTTGATCGCGATATTGTCATCGCCGGTACGAATATAGCTGTGTGCGATTGTGATATTGCGGGAAGAGATGGGATCAATACCATCCGTATTCCGGGCAGTAGCCGGTGTGTCGATACGAATTCCCCATGCGGTAAAGCCATCGACACGATTAAGCGTCACGTGGAAATTCGGTGAATTACGTAAAGTAATTTTATGCAGAGTGATATCTTGCGACTGATTAATTTCTATTAGCCTCGGCACGTTCTGACGGCTATTCTCTTTTTGTGCGCGGCGGGCAATTTGCCACCATGATTCTTCCTGTCCGAGAATACGGCTACCGCCCTGACCGTCAATCATACCCTCACCATAAATACCGCTGGATTTGGTTTGATCGATGGAAATAAAAGGCTTGCAGCCTCGCCCTTGCTGGTCGTTACTACCGCATGTCGATGTACCGCGATCAAATTCTTTGGGATTATTTGAAGCAAACAAGGTGACATCTGCATCAATGATCAGAGAAACACCACCACGCAATTGCAATGGCCCGGATAAAAAAGCAGACTGCGCTTGAGCACTCGCAAGACGAACCGCCTGTCCGCTTTTGCACTGATCAATCGCCTGCTGTATACGGGCGGTATCGTTGACGGTGCTGACGGCATTAGTGACGGAGCTGCTGGTTGTAACGGTTGGGCTACTCTGCTGTGCAGACAATACCCGGCATACCAGTGGCGTCACCGGTTCTTTAACCTGACGTGCGTCCTGGGCATTTACTGAGGATACGATATTCAGACCAAGCATCGCCAGCAAGATAGTCAGATGGCGTGATGTGCCCGCAGATTTTGTCCAATTAAAAAATTGACTCTGATTCATTTTGCTCATGGCTTCACCTCGCTGCTTAGGTCGGCACGTAGTGAAGGTGCGACGATAAGTAATTCTTTCACCACCATGGCAGAAAAGACAGCTGCGCCTTTTTTGCCGACATGGGTACGGTCAAAAGCACTGCGCGCCGCACCTGCTGGCTCGGTTTTGCTGCGATCCGCACTCGTTGCAACCGTAACTCCAACTGCAACCGCAGTTGCAGCAGTGCTTGCATCAGGCGGTGCTACCGCCAGAGTATCTGCCTCTGCCTCACCCATAGCCTGCACGGCACGGTAGCTGATCGCATTCAGGTCAATCCAAGGGATGTGACGGAATTGCGCAATCCGGATGCTGGCCTCAGCCCAGGGACGTAAATCGTTTTGTAATACCTGATCACGGAAACTGCGGCGTGTCAGAGGCGTAACCAGCACCGGTGTTGCGCCAGTGGCTTTTACCTCATCGACATAACGCGCCATGTTGACCGGAAACTCAGTCACGAGATCGGTTGATCGTCCCGGCTTACCAGGCTGATCATTGTGTCCAAATTGAATCAGTACATAGGTCTGAGCAAAGCTTTCATTATCTTTCAATAATTTTTGTACCTGCTCCCATGAACCTTCTGCGCGATAGCTACCGGAACTGCGACCACCCTTGGCGAGATTGAGACAGGTCAAACTAGATGTAAATGTCTGGCATAGGGCGTCACCGTAACCGCTCCTAGTCGCCATGGTGGAGTCACCGACTAAAATCAGGCGAGCTGGTTTTTCTGCGGCAGCGGCAGACGCGCCGGATGAGTTGCTAAGTGAGCTGGCGAATGAGTTAATTGGTGAGCTGCTTTGACATGCGCACAAGGATATGGCAGCCATACCCGCAATGAAGCGTAATGTGGCTGCATAAACTGACAGTTTCATATTGATCTCGATGATCGTAAAGTAGATAGAGGGATTCTTGAACGGACTTTCAAGAATCCCGTCACCACATTTAGACGGACAGTGTTTTATTAAGAACGGTATTGCCGATCTTGACGTTTTTCAGGGTTAACCCCTTGACGTTATAGAGATAATACGGATTAGCCGCATTCACGGGATTGCCTAAATCACAGTCGCTGATCGTAACATTGGTCACCGGCAGAATCGCCGGCGCTGGCTGGGATTTTCCATTGTAATCCGAGCTGACCGGGCCAAGAATCACAATCGCCTGATAGCAGGAAAATTGCCCGTCCTTTGTCTCCACATTGGCGACCTTCACATTAGAAATATGAATATCCGACACCACAGGTGGACGCGTTCTGACGTTATCATTATTCGGATCGTAGCCGCAATCAATCGTGATAACGCCACCTGCTGAGGTAGCAACCGATTTATTCGGAATCAGGGAGCCTGGCAAAGTCGAATAAAAAGCAGGTGTCGTCCGTATGCCGTTAGGAATCGTCACATTACGGATATGCAAGTTGCGCAAGAAACCGCCGCGGCTCATATTCGACTTGAGACGAATAGCGATATTCAGCGGATCTGTCTTCCAGTGACTATTCTCAAACACGAGATTCTGTGCAAAGACGTTTTGAATACCGCCGGACATGATACTGCCGAAGGTCATTGCCCCATGACCGCTATGCATTTTGCACTCTTGAATAACGATATTTTGCGAAGGACCAAATTGAATGTCCGGTCCTTTTCCAGAATCGACAGCGATACAATCGTCACCCGTGTTAAACGTGCAGCCGTTTATCAGTACATGATCGCAGGATTCAGGATCGAAGCCATCGCTGTTCGGCCCCATACTATTTGCATAGATATGATCGACGCGCATGTTCTTGCAATTAACAGGATTGTGCTGCCAGAACGGCGTATTCGTTGTCTGATAGCCTTGAAACAAGACATTGGTGCAGCTAATAAATTGCACCATATGCGGACGTAAATAATGTCCATGACCAAAGACGCGTTTTTCTAGCGGCACACGCGCTTCTGCCAGGGCGCGCAAATACGCCGAATCACGTCGCCACCGATCGCCTTCACCTTGTATCATGGCTATTTCTTCGGCACTGAGTTGGGGCGCAATAGCAGCTAGCGAAGTCGGGTTATTTGGATTCACTGACTCTTCAGTCCGGCCCTTGAGATGCGGAATATACTGAGCACCGTCACCAGCGGCGATATCACCGGAACTGCTCGGTTTTTGCCGACCTTTCCAAGACCACCAGCACTCTTGCTGCTCATTCCAGTCGACTCCGGCCTGACCATCTAAAATACTGGTCCAGTCCTCGCCGGTTAAGGCAATATTATTCTGGCCGTGGGCATATACCAGTGATGAAAAATTCAGGCAGTCATTGCCTTCCCAGCGAGTGATCGATAACTTTCCGTTCGCACCACAATCAAAATTGCCATATTTCGCGTAATCATCGGGATTATTACTAAAGTAAATATGGGCACCCGCTTGTAAATGCACATGAACGTTTGAACGCAATACGATAGGCCCGGCACAATACCAGTCACCTTTCGGAATCACGACCCGACCACCGCCTGCCTGATGGCAAGCGGCAATCGCTGCCTTGATTGCAGGGTAGCAATCGTACGCACCGGATACTGGCGTCTGCATCGCGGCTTTTTCAACGAACGAAACCCAAGCCCTGATCGCTATTGTTTTACACGGCTGTGCATCAAAGCGGGTGATCACAAAATCTTCATTACGAAATTTTAAGGGCTTACTCACCCGATCAATAATGGCTTGCGCCTGCTTCCATGGATCTTGTTTTGCCGCTGCCGCCATCACACTGAGCGGTGCACTGCTTGCCAGGGCCAGGCTGGTAGCTGACATGGTTTGTAAAAAACTTCTACGCTTCATACTCAATTTCATACCTGGTTTCATACTCGGCACACTTTTCGTTTGATCGTTCTGCGTTGTGACGCCATGCCCCCGAACCGGAATTCGAGGGGGGAGGCTCTTGCTGCTCATCATACAAACCTCAGACATTGCCCGGACATCATTGACATATCCGGGTAATGGATCAGAAGTTGTAAGTCATACGAGCATTGAAAGCACGGCCAATCGGACTGGCTGCACTGCTCAGATAGCCGTATGTATAAGCGCTATGGTTTGTCAGAGGTGGTTTGACATTCAGCAAATTCGTGATCCCTGCTGCCAGCGTCATATTTTTAAAACCACGATAAGTGCCTGTCAGGTTCCAGACAGAATACGGCTCGATATCACGGAAATATTGTGCCGCAACCAGATTCTGATCGTGATAACCCGTGTTGTAGTTCTCGGTCAATTGAGCAGTCCAGTCACCTTTGCTCCAGCGCATTGCCAGCGTATGTTTCCAGCGGAATGTCAGGATAGGGAAACTACTGGTCGTACCGTTACTTGCAACACCGAAACGACCGATATTGGAAATATAGGCACTGTCTTTTTCAAGCTGATTATCAAACTGTGTCAGGTAGGTACCATCGAGTTTAAAGTTGAAATCACCGTAAGCAGTTTTCGGGATGCTATAAGTGAGACCAACGTCGATACCGCTGGCTTTTTGTCCACCCAGATTCATCGTGATGTTCTTGATGTAATTCAGTGAGCCATCTGCATTGCGGACAAACAGATCTGCATATTTAGTTGGATTCAGAAAGTACACTTGCTCAGGCAAATTCGCCAGCATGTCTTTCATTTCAATATGCCAGTAATCAAATGAGGCTGTGAAATTTTTCATCGGTTCAACCACTAGACCTAAAGTGGCACCGCGTGAAGTCTCCGGTACCAGATCAGGATTGCTACCGGTCTGGCGTGGCAAGGCGACATTACAGACCGCCGATGCAACCAAACCCGGTAAGGCTTTACCTGTACCCGCAACGCCTGGCGTGCCACCTGGACATTGCACAGGATCATCCCATTTTGATGCGGTCGTCGTATTTGCACCGGCGACACGATAGCCATACCGGTCAAACAAAGTCGGTGCGCGGAAACCAGTATTGGCGGAGCCACGGAACATCAGTGTTTTAGTTGGTTCGTAACGGAAGCTGGCTTTAGGATTGATGGTATTACCAAAATCACTGAAATGATCATCACGCACCGCCACGTTAAAACTCAATTGTTTGGTGACCGGGATTTCCATTTCCGCATATAGCGCAGCGACATTACGTGACCCCTGACCATGTGACGGGCCAGATGCGGCATAGGTCACTACCGAGGTAATATCAGTTTTTGTATCTTCGGTCGTATCACGATGCAAATCACCACCAATCGCCAAGGTCAAAGGACCGCCCGCTAATTGTGTAAGTTCCTTGGTCACTGTCAGATCAAGGCCGGTATAGGTACTAATTGAATGCCTGTTGAGTGCACCATCAACGGAAATGCTGTTCAGATAAGCAAGGCCGGTAGCATCCTGCAAACCAAAAGGATTCAAGCTACCGTTCGCAATTCCTTTCAATAGGCCAGGACCGTTCACATATCCAGATTCATAGTAATTGTCACGCTGGCTATGACCATATACAAACCCAGCTTTATAATCCCACCCGGCAAAACTGCCTTCGTCACTCACGCCGATGCGTTGATTGACCTGAACGTCCTTTGTAGTAGCTTCACCAAGATCAGCGACGCTCCAGGTGACAGTCAAAGGCTCACCTTTCAGGCCTGCGACTGCCGGTACACCGCCGCTACCGCCCGGATACCACTTGCTGGTAGATGGCAGTAATGCGCTGACGCCGTTTGCCGCGAGACTGGTTGTCGGATTTTTAGTACCGAGAATGAATTCCTGACCCCTTGAATAATCGATGCTGATGGTGTGATCTTCACTGAGTTTTTTTGTGCCTCTCGCGTAGAACGTAACTTGTTCATTACCGTACAAAGCGGTACCGTACTGATTCGCATTGATTACGCAAGTGTTCTTCGCACCCTGTATTGAGTAAGGAGCAGCGCAGCCGGATGTGTAATACGGATTTGCCGCATTCTTATTCGTTGCCGTAGTGAAGTTCGCCGGATAAGCATAACCGCCGCTCGCAAGTGTTGGAGCGCGACCGATACTTGTTAGAATATCGGCATTACTCAGGTCGGTACGGTCAGAGGCGAGCAGGCGGCTTCTGCGATGTCCGTCTGCGGTTGCAAATACATTCCAGCCATCCGTTTGCAAATCACCCGCACCAACGATAAAACTAAAGCGCTGCTCATCAGCACCACCAGTTTTTTCAGGCTTGACCATCTGCGCAGAGACAGAAGCACCTTTGAAGGTTTTCTTTGTGATGAAGTTCACCACGCCACCAATCGCATCAGAACCATAGATCGACGATGCACCATCACGCAGAATTTCGACGCGATCAATAGCACTCATCGGCAATACGTCAAGATTCGCGTAGCCGTCAGCAATCGCCTCGTTTGCCAGGCGGCGGCCATTCAGCAATACCAGAGTACGATTAACGCCCAGGCCGCGCAAATTGATATTCGTCCCGGAACCGGCATTCGATGGGGCAAGTGAGCTAGATTCAGGCAAAGCCATCATCAGATCTGCCAGCGTCGTCATGCCACGCTTGTCAATTTCGTCCGAATTGATCATTGTCACTGGTAAAGAAGCTTCACTGGCGAGTCGCTTGATGGATGAGCCTGTGACTTCAACACGTTGTACTTCCTGCGCCTGCACCTGGCTGGCCAGCGTCAGGACAGCCAATGTGACTGCCGACAAGGTAAAAGCTGGCTTTTGCCGGTTGTTAGATTGTTTCATTTTGTCTCCTTCTAATTTTCTTCGTGAAGTTCTTATGTCCAGTCAGCACTGGATCACTAGTCGGAGCACCTCGCGTACTCTGTGCCACTGCAACGAGGACGAGAGCAAGGTCTCATCGAGGTCGCAGCCGGTCAAAATAGAAAACCCCTACACGGACAATCTGTCGCAAATTATCTGGTTTTGCTTTGACTGGATTCCCGCTTTACTGCCTATATTCTTTACTGACTCTCTTTTATCCTCTTGAAAAAGTTCGCGTCACTCTTTCTAAATGGGCTCGCATCGCGCGCCTGGCTTCTGCCGGGTCATGCGCAGCGATTGCCTCGAGAATATTCCGGTGATCGGTCAGTGTTTGCTGACGTAACTCCTCAGTTTGAAAATGTTCTTTTAACTTATGCCAGAGACGACCACGCTGATCCCACAGATATTCAATGGTGCCAACTAATGCACTGTTACCCGTTGCTCTGGCGATTGATAAATGGAAATTACGATCCGCCTGTTCGTTGCTCGAATAATTGGCGTGATTTTTTTCCATTTCCAGCACCGCTTTTAAAATCGCATCGATCGCTGAATCCGTCGCAACTCTGGCGGCAATCGCAGCAACTTCCGACTCGATCAGGCGACGGGCTGATAACACCTCAAACGGACCAGGCCCTACTTCCGGCAGATCTGCGGGCACATCAGGTTTTTCACTGACATACACACCAGAACCGCCACGTACTTCAATCACTCCACCCAACTCCAGCGCAATCAAGGCTTCCCGCAAGGACGCACGGCTGACACTGAGCTTGGCCGCCAGATCCCTCTCAGATGGCAGGCGCTCACCGGGCCCTATCTGTTCATCTGCAATCAAACCCTGAATCCGGTCGGCGACAACGCGATACAAACGCGGCTCATGCACACCGGATTCACCAGGGAGGCTATTTTTTTTCAACATGATTCCAACTTTTAAAAAGTAAAAGAATGCATCCGGTCAGGCCATTCTAATTTGGTCAGACCAAATTTGCAATGTGGACTAGCCAGATATTTTTTTTGGTGGCATACTCGCCACAACATTTAAAATAAATCGCGCAGATTATTGCATCGTTTCTTAAGAAAAACGTCTATTGCGCTGAGTTATTTTCTGGTTTTCATAGGAAGAATGAACAAGGCACGCGAATTTGTTGTAATTAGTCCCAGATGAAACAAAATGACAGAAAAATTTATCTGGTATGACCAATTACTGCAATTACATCGGGTGGTTTAAATAATTCTTACAAATCAGGAAATAATTATGATCAAGGGAATCAGAAAATGACGAACGCCACCGGAAAAAACCCTCTGTACATCCAGATGCATGGCAATGACAATGTTGCGATTGTGGCTAACGATGGAGGACTTCCTGCTGGCACCATTTTCCCTTGTGGTCTGGCACTCATAGAAAATGTCCCTCAGGGTCACAAGCTGGCCTTAGTCGATATTAATGCCGGGGCGGCGATCATTCGCTATAACGTCACCATTGGTTACGCAGTCAGG
This sequence comes from Undibacterium sp. Xuan67W, assembly GCF_049340165.1. Classification (NCBI taxonomy): domain Bacteria; kingdom Pseudomonadati; phylum Pseudomonadota; class Betaproteobacteria; order Burkholderiales; family Oxalobacteraceae; genus Undibacterium; species Undibacterium sp. Xuan67W. The sequence continues at coordinate 290,708 of NZ_JBMPPN010000003.1, read as the reverse complement.
CTGATTAAACAGGGTTGCTGGATCGAAGAATCCCTGGTGCAGCTGCCTCCGGCAAGAGGCTTAGAGGATTTGCCTATCGGCACACGCAAAGCCCCTGCCTCAGATCCATTAGAAGGTTACAGTTTTCAGGGTTATCGTAATGCCGATGGCTCGGTCGGTACGCGAAATATTCTGGCGATTACGACCACCGTTCAATGTGTGGCGGGCGTTGTCGAACATGCCGTCAAGCGCATCAAAGCAGAGTTACTGCCCCATTATCCGCATGTCGATGATGTCATCGGTCTGGAGCACACTTATGGCTGCGGCGTCGCGATTGATGCACCAAACGCCATGATTCCTATCCGCACGGTGCGCAATATCAGTCTGAATCCGAACTTTGGCGGGCAAGCCATGGTGGTGAGTCTGGGATGTGAAAAACTTCAGCCCACCCGCCTGTTCCCGAAGGGATCGATCCCCATACAGAACGGCGGCGACCCTGTCGTAGTTTGCTTGCAGGATCAGGAACATGTCGGTTTTGAATCAATGATCAACTCGATCATGTCAACAGCAAAAAAACAACTTACCGAGTTGAATAAGCGCCGGCGCGTAACTTGTCCGGCCTCAGATCTGGTAGTAGGCGTGCAGTGCGGTGGCAGCGATGCTTTTTCTGGCGTGACGGCAAACCCCGCAGTAGGCTTCGCTACCGACCTGCTGATACGGGCTGGCGCCTCCGTGATGTTTTCAGAAGTAACCGAGGTGCGCGACGGCATCGATCAACTAACCTCGCGAGCGGAAAATCCCGAAGTCGCCGCGGCAATGATCCGGGAAATGCAGTGGTATGACGATTATCTGAAGCGAGGCGGCGTCGATCGTAGTGCCAACACGACTCCCGGCAATAAAAAAGGTGGGCTGTCAAATATCGTAGAAAAAGCCATGGGATCGATTGTCAAATCCGGAAGCAGCACGATATCCGGCGTGCTTTCGCCAGGAGACAAACTCACGCAAAAGGGACTGATTTATGCAGCGACACCTGCCAGCGATTTTATTTGCGGCACGCTGCAACTAGCGGCGGGAATGAATCTCCATGTATTCACTACCGGTCGCGGAACACCCTACGGCCTTGCCGCCGTGCCGGTAGTAAAAGTCGCTACAAGGAATGAATTAGCCAGTCGCTGGCATGATCTGATGGATATCAACGCTGGCCGGATCGCCAGCGGGGAAGCCAGTATCGCGGATGTAGGCTGGGAATTGTTTCAGTTGCTGCTCGATGTCGCCAGCGGTAAAGAAACCTGGGCCGAACATTGGAAGTTGCATAATGCGTTAGTGCTATTCAACCCCGCACCGATCACCTAAATGCATGCGGCTTCAACTCACACCGCAGCCACAGCTGCTATATTTATCTACTCTCTTTGACCATGATTGAATCGCACGGGATTTTTATGACTACGCCTAGCTCACCTAAACCTTTTAAACGCATTTTACTCACTGGCGCTGCCGGCGGTCTGGGAAAAATTTTACGCGAACGGGTGAAAGACTGGGCTGACATCGTGCGCCTGAGTGACATCAGCGATCTCGGCACAGCGGCACCTGGCGAAGAAATTGTGCAATGCGACCTGTCGGATAAGGCAGCGGTCATTGCAATGATGGATGGCGTTGACGTGGTCTTGCACTTCGGCGGGATCTCGACGGAATCGAATTTCGAAGCCATCATGCATGCAAACATTCAGGGCACCTACAATATCTATGAAGCGGTGCATAAGGCAAATGTGAAGCGCGTGATTTTTGCGAGCTCCAATCACACCGTCGGCTACTACAAAACGACCGATGTCATCGATGCCGATATGCCGCCTCGCCCGGACGGCATGTACGGTATCAGCAAATGTTTTGGCGAATCCCTGTCACGCTATTACTATGATCGCTTCGGCATTGAGACCGTATGTATTCGCATCGGTTCCTCATTCCCTGCGCCGCAAAACCGCCGGATGATGGTGACCTACTTTAGCTATGACGATCTGGTCGAATTGCTACGCTGTTCAATTTTCACCCCCAAAGTCGGCCATACCATCACATTTGGCGTATCGAATAATCCGGCAAGCTGGTGGGACAACACAAAAGCGGCGCATCTGGGTTTTCAGGCAAAAGACAGCTCACTGTCATTCGCAGAGAATTTCCCTGACAGCGGCGCCTATCCGGCTGCCGACGATATTACAACGACCTATCAGGGCGGCGCTTTTTTACTGACTGGACCACAATATAAATAAGGCCGCAATCTCTGAATAATCGCTCGTTTCGTGCCGGCGATTATTGTGGCTCTCAATGCGGCATCTTGTTGCGTTTAAACAGGGCGTTTCCGTCACGATTGAGTGAGTCAAATTCTGCTTTACTCAACGCTATGTTTACTGCATCAATATTTTGTTCCAGATGCGTGACTTGAGAAGTCCCGGGAATCGGCAATATCACAGGACTTCGCTGCAATAGCCAAGCAAGTGCAATCTGGCTGTGGTGGGCATCATGCGACTTTGCAATCTGATCAAGTACAGAGCCATTCTTCGTCAGTTCACCGGCAGCAAGCGGATACCACGGTATAAATCCGATTCCGTGTTGCGTACAGTAGTCGAGCACATCTTCGCTAGTTCTATCGATGAGGTTATATCGATTTTGTACTGTCGCCACTGTAAAATAACGAGATGCTTCCTCGATGTCTTCAATGCCAACCTCGCTAAGTCCCGCATTCGCAATGATTCCGTCAGCAATCAGCGACTTGATTGCATCAAACTGTTCATCACGAGGTACTTTAGGATCAATGCGATGTAGTTGCCACAGCCCGATTTGCTCTACCCCAAGATGTCGCAAACTTTTCAGAGCCTGCTGTCGCAAATATTCTGGACGACCAAGCATTTCCCATGCGTCAGGACCACTGCGGGTCAAACCCGCTTTCGTCGCCACTAGCAAGCCTTTATAGGGATGTAATGCCTCACGGATCAGTGACTCAGACACATCTGGTCCATAGGAATCGGCAGTATCAATAAAATTTACACCAAGTTCTGGCAGACGCCGTAATGTCCGCATCACCTCGGCTTTATTCTGTGGATCACCCCATACGCCTTTACCAGTAATCTGCATCGCCCCATAACCAAGACGGTGTATTGTAAAAGTACCGATGGTGAACGTACCTGATTTTCCTGCATCCGGTTCCGTTGTACTTGTCATAGTTACCCCTTAGTGTGCTTTAGTTCACATTCACGTCGCATAAAGTACGTCAATCATCTGATTTATGCTGGCGCATCAAGCGCCTGGACACGTATCAGTTTTTTATTTACAAACTCCTGAATACCTAGACTCGATAACTCTCTACCGTAACCAGAATTTTTTACCCCGCCAAATGGCAGATCCGGACTGGTCCAAGTCGGGTGATTAATAAATACCATCCCCGTATCGATGCTACTTGCGATCCGCTTTGCCCGCTCGATATCTTGGGTAAATACAGACCCACCCAAACCAAATTCAGAGTCATTCGCTAAAGCAATCGCCTCATCTTCATCTTTCACACGGAAGAACATCGCGACAGGGCCAAAGAACTCTTCGTTGTAAGCAGGATTTCCACGTGCAATATTTGTCAAAATCGTAGGCTCCATAAAAAATCCCGGCCGATCAATCCGTTTCCCGCCCATGACTAAGGTCGCCCCCGCAGTAACCGCCCGCGCTACTTGCTCAAGGAGTTTAAGAAGTGCGGATTCGGTAGACAAGGGACCTAATGTTGTAGCGCTTTCCATGGGATCGCCAGGAACTAATGCACGTAAAGCTTTTTGAAAGCTCGCTATGAATCCATCAGCTACCGACTCAACAAGAATAAATCGCTTTGCAGCAACACAGCATTGCCCAGTGTTATTCATCTTTGCCCATATCGCCCAATATACTGCGCGATCCAGATCTGCGTCTTCGAGTACGATGAATACGTCGCTGCCACCTAATTCCATCGTTGATTTCTTCAGGTTCTTCCCGGCACGTTCTGCGACGGACCTACCGGCCTCAACGCTACCCGTCAGAGCAACACCCTTAATACGCCGGTCATCAATCACCCGATTGACCTGATCGTATGAAATAAAGAGGTTTGTATACAGTCCCTCCGGCGCGCCGGCATCGAGCCATAACTGCTCAAATGCCAGCGCACACTGAGGTACGCATGCCGCATGTTTCACCATCACGACATTGCCTGCCATCAGATTGGGGGCCGTAAAGCGTGCCAACTGGTAATAAGGAAAGTTCCATGGCTGCACACCAAATAAAATACCAAGGGGACTATTCTCTATATAGGCGGATCCTAAACTGGGCGTCAATATATGTGGTGCCAGAAATTCAGCGGCATTCTCCGCGTAGTACTCAATAATATCGGCACTAACAAGAACCTCTCCTCTGGCCTGCTCTAATAATTTACCCATTTCCATCGTAACAGGTCTCGCAAATTCGTCGATGCGCTCGCGCATTAAGCCAGCCGCTTTGACTAAAATTGCGGATCGTTCCGAGTAACTTGTTTTGCGCCAAAGAGTAAAACAATCGCTTGCTGTTTCAACATGCTTTTCTAACTCAATATAGTTTAATTGATTAAAAATATTGGTTACTTGTCCTGTATTTGGATTGATGCTTTGATAGCTCATAGTAGCTTTTGGTAATTTGAAAATACATTGCGATAAATAGAAACAGACGGCACAAAAACTAAATTTGTAATAGCCTAACTGGATGTCTTTTTTTCTGCCGTCGAATGAGAGGGCGTGTGCGTTCGTGCGTGGATGCGTGCCGCTTCGTCGCTCTGCTGCAGGGCATCTAAAGCATGTCCGTGAGCAATGTGAGCATGAAATGTTGCTGCCTCAAACTGACCGGATTCAAAGTGTTTTGCAGCTTCTAAGTGATAACGTGAAGCGTGTTCATGGAAGCGTGCCGCTGCCTGATGATGCTCACTCAATTCAATTAATTTAGGTGCTTGCTTGATGTGATGCGTTGCTTCCACTTTGGCGTGAGTCTTGTTCATCTTGATTCCTTTATAAGGTCGCTCGGGATCAATGGAGAGTATGGTTAAAGTGCTTCTGGTTCGGTTCGCTGCCCAACATAGTATGAAGTTTTTATTGTTGCCCCAAGCCGCCAAAGACAATCGGTGCATCCATCAAGTGGTGGGACACCAGTAAGCCCTCTATTTTTTTTCTGAGGCTATTAGCTTTAAATGGCTTCACCAGATAACTATCCGCGCCTGCATTGACGGCCGAGATGATGTCCTCTGTTTTTGCTTGCGCAGTTACCATAAGAATGGGGATATGGTTCATCCCGTCTAACTGGCGCACTTCCCTGATGAACTCCAGACCAGTCATCATTGGCATCGTGGAGTCGGAAATAATGAAATCAATCGGTGCACCGATCAGTAATGCCGCTTTAATTGAAAGCAATGCCTTTTCACCGTTATCCGACAAAGAGATTTTCAGATAACCAAGTTCTTTCAATAGAGCAACGATGATTTTCTGCATGACATCGGAATCATTTACGACAAGAAAATGAATTTTATTCTTTGTCGGAACCATGGAACCGTCTCCCATTTTTTAATAGTACTTGTCAGAACTATGTTTTGATATTTCTGTTAAAGGCGATTAATGCCTCTTCTGTTTGTACTCAGATGTCACTGCCTGATGTGGGCATTGCCCATCGCCTGTTGCACTCATCTTCTTAGAGATTGCTTTAGCTCAAAGCCAATAGATCAATCAATTCGTACCATAAGAGAAAATAAAAAATGCGTCTGTGCGCTAACGAGCGGATTCATGATCGGCAGACCGTTACTCTTGGTGTATCCACATTAGTGAGCACTCATGACAGACTTTAATTCACCCCATCAGGGACTCAGTGACGTACAAATTGCCGAACAACGCGACTCAGGTGGCTTTAATGAATTGGTCACATCCAAGCCGGGAACCATTCTGCATTTAGTCAAAGATATCGTCACTGAGCCCATGTTTCTGTTGTTGCTCGCTTGCGGCGGTATTTATATGGCGCTCGGCAATTTAAGTGAAGCGTTGATGCTGCTTGCGTTTGTCTTCGTCGTTATGGCAATGACTTTTTTTCAGCAACGGCGCACAGAGCGGTCGCTCGATGCACTGAGGGATCTTTCCAGCCCACAGGCGCTGGTCATCCGTAATAAGCAGCTTCAAAAAATTGATGGTCGGGAGCTGGTATATGGTGACATCGTCTTACTATCGGAAGGAGACCGTGTTCCTGCTGATATTGTGATACTTGATACGACCAATTTGACCGTCGATGAATCGATGCTAACGGGTGAATCCGTTCCTGTACTTAAGCAAGCAATCGAAACACAATCTGCCAGCCAAAATAAGGATGAATATCAAGCAATCAATCTGGTGTACTCCGGCACTTTGGTAACTCGGGGAACTGCGACGGGACGGGTCACCGCAATTGGTCAGCAAAGTGCGTTAGGAAAAATTGGGCTATCACTTACTGGCATTACCCAACAAAATACGCCTATCCAGAAAGAAACCGCTCTGGTCGTGAAACGGGTAGCCGTCGTCGGACTATTACTCGCATGCGTATTGGCTTTGGTGTATTGGCTCAAGCTAGGAGATTGGTTACATGGGGTACTGGCTGGACTGACCCTAGCAATGGCCGTATTACCTGAAGAACTTCCTGTTATTTTGACGATATTTTTAGGACTGGGTGCATGGCGTTTAGCCAAAGAGAAAGTATTGGCACGAAGTATTCCAGCTATCGAGTTATTGGGAGCAACCACTATATTGTGTGTCGATAAAACAGGAACCCTTACCACCAACCGCATGGCAGTGAGACGTTTGCAATTGCAAGAAGAGATTTTTGATTTCCATGCAAAGCAAACACAAACACTACAGGAAAATTTGCACGAAACTTTAGAATTCGCGATTCTGGCGAGTCATCGTCGCGCTTTTGATCCGATGGAAACAGCGATTGCCAACGCAGGAAAGACATTGCTGTCGAATACGGAACACCTACATACAAACTGGACACTCATTGATGACTATCCGCTGTCACATGAGATGCTGGCAATGTCTCGCGTATGGCAGTCACCCGATCAAAGTGCGTATTTGATTGCGGCGAAAGGTGCGCCAGAAGCGATTATTGATTTATGTCATCTACATGAACAAGATCGTACGCGTATTACAGAGCAGGTATTACAAATGGCCGCCGATGGCCTGCGTGTACTCGGCGTAGCTCGCGCTGAATTCCATGAAAAAAAACTACCTGAAATTCAGCATGATTTTGATTTTGAATTTCTGGGTTTGGTCGGTTTAGAAGATCCTGTCAGGGACGATGTTGCCACTGCCATTCAAGAATGTCATGAAGCTGGCATTCGGGTTGTTATGATAACTGGCGATCATCCGGCAACGGCACTATCGATTGCCAAACAAGCAGGTTTAGCAACTGGTGGCGACCTGATCACAGGAACCGAACTATCGACGATAAGTGATGAGGATCTTCAGAAAAAACTAATGGGGACAGATATTTTTTGCCGGGTTCAGCCAGATCAAAAACTACGTCTCGTCAATGCGTATCGTGCGCATGGCGAAATTGTTGCGATGACTGGTGATGGCGTGAATGACGCTCCGGCATTAAAGGCTGCCAACATTGGTGTGGCGATGGGTGCGCGTGGTACCGACGTCGCCCGTGAGGCGGCCGCATTGGTTTTATTGAATGACGATTTTTCTTCGTTAGTGACCGCCGTCAGATACGGACGCCGCGTATTCAGTAATTTAAAGAAAGCGATTGTTTTTGTGGTAGCTGTCCATGTTCCGATAGTGGGGTTATCTCTGATACCCGTGCTACTGGGATGGCCAATGTTATTAATGCCCGTACACGTACTGAGTCTGCAATTGATCATTGATCCTGCCTGCTCTGTCATCTTCGAGGCTGAGCCACAAGATACCGACAATATGAAGAATCCACCCCGGTCATCGAGTACTCGCCTATTTGATAAAAAAGTGGTGTATCGCGGATTATGGCAGGGTGCTGGTTTGCTGTTAACTCTGATCGGACTCTTCGCCTGGGCTCGTGCATCGGGCAACTCCGATGATAGCGCTAGAGCGCTGACTTTCTTTGTATTGGTATTATCTAACCTAGGACTGATTCTGGCAAACCGCTCGCTCAACCAGCCTGCGTGGACAATACTAAGAATCAAAAATCCTTATTTCTGGAAAATTGTCGTCGCAGCTATAGTGGCACTGACACTGATCATGACAATACCGTTTCTCGCCCATCTATTTTCGTTTAGCGCGCCAAGCACCGCGATGTATGGGTTTGGAGTAGGGGTTGTTGTGCTCAACACATTTTGGTTTGAATGCGTCAAAAAATTTGCTTAGTCGACTACGAATACAAAAAAGCCTCAACAGCAGACTACCGAGGCTTTTCGATTATGATTAAATTTTAGGCGGAATTACCAATAACAACGAGCGCCCATTGCTATCTCTATTAAAATTCAGCCCAGTCGCCCTCAGCAGTACTATGCGAAAACCGAGCTGCTTTGGTTGGAGCAACAGCAACTAATGGCTGGCGAGCAATTGTATTTGCCTTTGGACGCTGTGGTGCAGGGCGTGGTTTTGTTGCAGATGCGCTGACTTCCTTCTTAGAGTTCCTAACCGAATTTGTTAGTTTTTCTGGGTCGCTCCGAACTAAGTGATTAACGCTAGCTTGATCAATCTTAAACACGCTAACTACGTCTGCCTGAGTTCGCGCCTGATCCTGCATGGACTCTGACGCTGCTGCAATTTCCTCAACTAATGCAGAATTTTGCTGCGTCACATTATCCATTTCTATAACTGCCTGATTGATTTGATCAATCCCTGCAGATTGTTCTACACTAGCCGCACTGATTTCTTCCATGATATCTGTAACTCGCTTCACGCTCGTGACGACCTCGTCCATGGTTTGGCCAGCCTGATCGACAAGTGCGCTACCGATCTTTACCTGCTCCACCGAATTGGCGATAAGCGTTTTAATTTCCTTTGCTGCCGTTGCTGACCGTTGCGCCAGATTACGCACCTCAGACGCGACAACAGCGAATCCTCGTCCTTGTTCACCAGCACGAGCCGCTTCCACCGCTGCGTTTAACGCCAGAATATTCGTCTGAAACGCAATGTCATCGATGACGCTAATAATGTCGACGACTTTATTGGATGACTCAGTAATCGAACCCATGGTACCGACCACTTGCGAAACCACTTGCCCACCTTTCACCGCAACTTCCGAAGCGCTCCGGGCAAGTTGATTGGCCTGCCGAGAGTTATCTGAATTTTGTTTAACTGTACTCGTCAGTTCTTCCATTGACGAGGCCGTTTCCTCCAGGGCGCTAGCCTGACGCTCAGTGCGAGAAGAAAGGTCTTGGTTTCCAGATGCAATCTGCGCGGAAGCGGTCGCAATCACATCAGTACCTGAACGCACTTCGCCGACAATTTTGACCAAACTTTCGTTCATTGTCTTTAGCGCCCTGAGTAGATTACCAATCTCGTCTTTGGCTTCAACTTCAAATGTTGTTGTGAGATCACCTTTGGCAACTGTTTCGGCAATGTGTAATGCGCGATTAACCGGTACCAGAATGCTGCGAGTAATTAACCAGGCAATCAATATGCTCACAAGCACAGCAACGGTACCTATACCGATCATGAGATACGTTCCCCATTTTGCTGTGTGCTCGGCTTCGGCAGCAGCGTCTAACATTAAGTTCTCTTGAAATTTGATCAGCTCTTCTAGAGTGGCAAAATAAGCAAGCTGCGCAGGTCTGGCTAGTTTGAACAACAGGTCGCGTGCCTCGTCTTTTTTGCCCTCATTAACGAGCTGTATTACTTGATCGCGAGCAGAAGCAAATGCTTTACGCTTATCAACGAGATCTTGAAATAACGAAATAGCCTTAGGCGCTCGTATGAGCTTACCGATCTTATCTAAGTCCTCTGAGACTTCTTTTGACGTTTTATGTATTGACTCGATCTCTGATTTAATCTCGGCATCGTCTGTCATTAAGAGAATATTGCGCAGGTTTCTTGCCTGCAGATTGACTGCGCTTTTAGCGTCATTTAAGACATCAATTTTATGGTAGCGATCGTTGACCGTCAGATCAATTTCGGTATTGATCAGCGTCAATAGCGACGCACCGATTATAACGATCACGACTAACAAACCAATAACAAATGCGAAACCCAAGCTTAAGCGCACGCCGATTTTTAAGTTAGAGATACCCATTTTAAGCTCCCGTTAACACCGATATGTAAGACACTCTTCGCTTGCGAGACATGTGACAGACTACCGGCATATCATATCAAAAAAATATTTAGATTATTTAAATACAACACCGCATGTAACTGATGTAGAAAAACGCGAGTGGATTTAATTGAAATGCTTGATTGGCGGGGTGTGGGCCGTAGAGAATGGAGATGCCAATGACAGGGTTTAAGTCCTTTAGCACTCTTATGTGTTTCTTACAGGTATTATATTAGCTGAAAATCTGGCGTAAAGAAGTTAAAACATTGTGATATCTCAAAGAATTTTCTCGGATAGATTGTTCCTTTTAGGCCACAGTATCATAACGAACCAACGTGTATGATCAAACTCATTCGGCATCGCATAAGACGCGTCTCGTAACGTTCCATTTTCTCTGCAAATCATCATGTCACCTATCAAGAAACCTGGTAAAAATATCCTAATAGTTGATGACGACCAGGTAACGCTCATGCTGTTAAGTCAAATTCTGGAGAATTCTGGCTACGGGATAACGCAGGCCCGATGTGGCGAAGATGCGTTAAACATCGTGATGATGAGTGAGCCTGATCTTGCATTACTAGATGTCAACATGCCTGGAATGTCTGGCCTGGATTTAGCAAAGCGCCTTCAGATTGAGACTGATGTACCCTTCATGTTTTTGTCCGCGAGTACTGACCACGATATTATCAAACAAGGAATTAGCTATGGCGCCGTTGGATATCTGGTAAAGCCGGTCGACACTGTCAATTTAATTCCAACGTTAGAAGCAAGCCTTGCTCGCGCATCAGAGATCAAACAGTTACGAAAATCGGAACTAAGTCTCACGTCAGCTCTGGCGTCCGGAAGAGAAACTAGCATGGCAGTCGGCGTATTAATGGCGAAATTTCAGACTGACAGGCATGCGGCGTTTGATGCTCTGAGAGCGCATGCACGCGCCAATCGCAAGACAATCAGCGATGTTGCAAACGAACTCTTGCTTGCTGAAGAAACTATCAATCAGTTTAAAAAAATATTTTGATCACCGACTAAATCAACCATTGTTCCTCCTGGCTCTGGATCGGATTTTTTCCGTCGGTCGAGATGTCTTAGCAGAATAAATATCGTAATCGTGAACAATCATTAAATTACATTTCCTCAAGAGAATTTGCTGATAAGATGAATTCATTCATTTAGTTTCTTATAGCATTAAGACACTCTGCCCCGTCTCTTAACGCTTACACCAGTTCAAGTCAGTCGCCCATCCCCCGCGACGATGTTGTGTCTTATCGGCCCATTCCATGCCGAAGCCAAACCCCACTATTTAACTCTGACGTTACCGAGGATGTCGTTACGATGTCTTGTTCACATCTGATGCTTTTGCACGATGCAGGGTGTCGCACAATTTTGAGGATAACAATAATGAAATCGACCGTCCTGATCGTGGATGACAACGACATTAACTTAATGCTGCTGTCGGCTTTGGCAGAGTCAGTCACCAGCTTAACGCCCGTCACATTTAGCGATCCTGTCAAGGCGGTGGAATGGTGCAACAGCAATACGCCAGATTTAATTCTGGTCGACTACATGATGCCTGAGCTAAACGGACATGAGTTCATCAAAATCGTCCGGCAATTCACTCATTGCGCGAGCATTCCCATAGTGATGGTTACTACTGAAAATGAGAAAAAAATTCGTCATATAGCACTCAATATCGGAGCGACAGAATTTATTGCCAAACCAGTTGATGTCCCAGAATGCCGAAGTCGAATCAGAAATCTACTCGCGTTGCGTCATGCCCAAACTTTGTTAGAAGATAAGGCAAAACTACTACAGCATGAAGTAGAAAAAGCAACGCAAGACATTCGCCAAAGAGAGCGTGAGCTAGTTATACGGCTCTCGAAAGCAGCCGAGTACCGAGATCCAGAGACTGGAGCCCATGTCCAGCGCATGGCGCATTACTCAAAACTGATCGCCCGATCATTAGGTTTATCGGAAGAATTCCAGCAAATGATTCTGGATGCAGCGCCAATGCACGACGTAGGTAAGTTGGCAACACCTGACTACATCTTGCTGAAACCAGGGAAACTCGACGATGAGGAAATGGCCATCATGCGTCGTCACGCAACGATTGGAGCCCAAATTCTGGGCGGTAGTGATGCGCCAATCATTCAACTCGGTGAGGAAATCGCTGGAAGTCATCACGAAAAATTTGATGGCAGCGGCTACCCGTTAAAACTCGTCGGGGAACAAATTCCGTTGTCTGGACGGATCGTCGCCGTCGCGGATGTCTTTGATGCGCTGGTCTCTGAACGGCCTTACAAGAAGCCCTGGCCAATTGACGATGCTCGCCAATATATCATCAACAATTCTGGCAAACACTTCTGTCCAAAATGTGTGGATGCGTTTCTCAATGCCTGGAACGGAGTATTGGAAATTAAAAATAAATTTGCAGATTAGAAATATTTTATAACTCCGGTTACCTGCTTATATGTTGTAACAGGCAAGTACCCCTCTCTCATCTATGTCATATGGCTGACCTATGAAAATTGCTAGAGCACGGTTTCGTCACCAAATAATTCTGGCCATCATCACGTCGCTGGCAGTGATCTGTACGATCGTTTCTTTCGAGCTTTACCGAAGCCGGGAAAGCTACATCCATGAGGCTAATTTTCGGACGAAAGTTCATGCACAAATTTTTGCAGAATACTCATCTTCAAACGTGAAACGCCTAGATGAGACCTTATTAGACCTCAGAGCAAACTGGAAAGGTGAATGGAAAGGTTTTGCGGAAGTTGTGCGACACAGGCAAGAAATCATCCAGGATATTTCCTTTCAGGTCGCTGTCATAAATACAGATGGCATCCTTGAATTTTCCAATCTCGCCAAACCCACGGATAGAACGGACTTAAGTCAAAGGCAGCATTTTTTAGTACATAAAGACTCGCCGCATTTAGACAATCTGTTTATTAGCAAACCGGTAAAAGGAAAAGTATCAGGTAAATGGTCAATTCAATTTACCAGACCGATTCTAAAAAACGGGGCGTTTAACGGCGTATTAGTCATTTCGGTCAATCCAGATATTTTTACTAATTTTGCAAAAAAACTCGATCTTCGTTCTGACGAAATTATTGCAGTGGTCCGAGACAGTGGCGATCTTATTGCCCGATATCCGGCAACAGTAAACGAAAGCAAGCAACTGATTGACGTCAGCTCCGCTCGAGACCTGACTGGCAGCTACCAGCGAGTTTCTCCAATTGATGGAGTAGACCGAATTATCGGCTACTACCGTTTACCAGAACTACAAACCATTTTTTTCAACGGCGAAACTGTCGACACTGTTCTGCAGCCCTATTACCGTCATAGAAGAAACATTCTGACGATTGCTGTCGGTTTGTGTCTGTTGGGTTCGCTATTGGTTAGCTTACTATTTAGAACACTGACTGCAAAAAGAAAAATCGAGCACCAATTGATCGAACGTGAAGAAATACTGCGGCACTCCCAAGAGGTTGGGCGAATTGGTAGTTTTTCATTTGATTTGTCTTCAAACCAGTTCACTTGTTCCGAAACCATGGAGGAAATTTTAGGGTTGATTCCAGGCAGAAGCAAGGACTATGAGGCATGGCTAGGAATCATTCATCCCGATCACGTAGCGATGGTGAATAATTCAATACAAAAGGTATTGGTAAGTGGTTCTACCTTCAGCAACGAATACCGAATCATTCGCCCAATTGATGGGAAAGAATGCTGGATTCATGCATTGGGCAAGGTTGATTATAGTACGTCTCAGCGGGCAAAAAGAATGCTTGGCGTAGTTCTGGAAATTACCGAGCGTAAGCGCTACGAAGCAGAATTGATGGAAGCAAAAGAAATGGCGGAAGCAGCAAGTATTGCGAAGAGCCTATTTCTAGCATCCATGTCGCACGAGATCCGAACACCAATGAACGGTATTATCGGGATGACAGAATTAGCATTAGATACAAATTTGACCGAGGAACAGCGTGACTACCTCAATATGATTAAAACCTCGTCAGATTCGCTGCTACATATTATCAACGACATTCTAGATTCCTCAAAAATTGAGGCGGGAAAAATTGTCATTGAAAATACAACGTTCGAACTCGCGGATCTTCTCGAAGAAGCTATTAGACCCCTAGCAATACAGGCAGAGAAGAAAGGCCTTGAACTCATTACTGATTTCCAAATTGAAGATTGCCGCCGGCTCATCGGAGATGCAGGTCGGCTCAAACAGATTTTGTTTAATATCATAGGTAACGCAGTAAAGTTCACTAATAAAGGTGAAATTTCCATACAGGTAACCCATGAATTCATTGCGGATGCAGGTATTCAGCTTCACTTTAAGATCTCTGATACTGGCATCGGGATTGCAAAAGATAAAATTAAATCTGTCTTTGATATGTTCTCTCAGGCAGATAATTCGATTACGCGTAAATATGGCGGCACAGGCTTAGGGCTTTCTATTTCGTCTAAATTAGTTGAATTAATGGGTGGAAAAATTTGGGTGAGCAGTACTCCCGGACGTGGCAGCACATTCAATTTCACTACGCAATTCAAAGCAGCCAATACCGATCATTATCGTCCGTCGTCAGCTCATCTACCACGACTAACGATATTAGTCGCTGACGATAACACTTCACATCTGCAATTTTTGGTCGATACCTTACACAAGTGGTATATGACGACAATCTGTGTCGATAACGGAGATCAGGCTCTGACTGAACTTATCCGTTCAATTGACACTACAGATCCTTACGACATGGTAATTTTTGACGCCCATATGCCTGGGATCAAGTGGTTTGAAGTCGTTGAGGCATGTAGGGCAACACCTGCACTCATAAAGTTGCCATTTCTCTTGCTGACTTCGAATATTGATCATCAAGATACAGACCGATGCCGACTGTTAGGTATTGAGACTCGGTTACCGAAGCCATTCACTTCAATAGAGTTGAAAGCAGCAATTTACAACTCACTACAAGAATCGAATACCACAACCAAGTATAAAACTAACCCTGAGCCTACGATCTCGATGACTTCACCGTCGCTACATATTTTGGTTGCGGAGGACAATCCTATCAACCAGCGGGTTGCTACTACTATCTTGAAAAAATCTGGGCATGATGTGACGCTTTGCGAGACTGGTGAAGAAGCATTAAGACTCATAGGCGAACATCATTTCGATGTCGTTTTGATGGATATGCAAATGCCGGTCATGAGTGGAGTCGATGCCACTCTAGCCATTCGAGAAAGCGAACTGCACACGGGAGATCACCTTCCTATTATTGCGATGACAGCAAATGCCATGCAAGGGGATAGAGATCTTTGCATCAGCTCTGGTATGGATGCCTATTTATCTAAACCTATTCATGCTGATGAATTGCTGATGGCTATCGGTTCTATACTAGCTAACAAATCAGAGACTGCACCTAACACACAATTTCAATTAGTGAAATCGCCCTCGATTACAATCTCAGACTTCGACTATGCCACCGGGTTGAGTAAAATGGATGTAGGGATCATCCGTATTGTCGGTAGCCTTGCGCTCACTACAATACCAACTCACGTAAATGATATTGCTGCCGCACTCTTTCAACATCAATTAGATGAAGCTCTGCGAACTGCGCACACTTTAAAAGGCGTCATCGGTTATTTTGGAGCGGAACCTATATCTGATATCGCAAAAAAAATAGAGCTCAGCTGTAAAGAGAAAAAACTTAATGAGGCAATACAGCTCCAGCAAATTTTACAAGGTGAGGTAAATGCCTTTTTACCTCACCTAAAGAAACTGGTTGATGCGCTAAAACCTGTTATCCATTTGTAGTAAGAGCTCTTAATGTAGTTCGGGTGGGCGGGACATGTATTCCCTCAGCGGTGGCAACCCGCAGCAGAGCACCCTCCAGAAGTGCTCTCGCGTGTCCCGCGGTGTGCTGCAAATCTAAATGTAGCGCTGCGTCCTCTGGCCCACGATTGGCACACTCCGCACTGTAACGTTCAAAAGCGCTAATACTCAATACCAGTTCAACCAAATGGCGCGGGCACTCGCAATACACAGTGTTAGAAGAATTAGCCAAGGCAATTAAACCTTGTTCGTCAAAGCGAGGAGGCGCCGGAACGCTTGCAATCGCCGGTGGTACCGAAGCGGCGATCTTTGATTCAATTGACGGGATACGCAACAACGCACGGCATAAAGCTTCGATTTCTACCGCGTCCGAGGGTGCTCTGGCGACTTCAAAACCGGCTAAGCGCAAACGTCTTATTACCGCACTTGGTGCAAATCGATACAACACAATAACCTGCGTGGCACCACAAGCATTTTTAACGCTGGCAATCGCATCTTGGGAAGCTTCATTCAAAATCGGAAATTCTGTTACCAGAATATCAGCAGCCACGCGTTGGTGTGGATTGCTTGCGTCCGTCAAATTAACAAAGCGCTCAACAATCACAAGGGCACTATCATCCAAGGTATGTTCAAACTGACGGGAAGATAGCAGCGGACCTACCAATATAACGCGCGAAGAGCGCGCTGAAACCTCACCGTTGTCACGAGGTGCCTCTAAGGTTTTGGTGGCACTGCGCATTGCGATCAGTGCGTCCGTTGACATTGTGGCAATAGACCCGATGGGATGTCCCATATCAACCAATTGTTTAATCAATGCCAAGCGACGGATTTCTGCAGACGAATACAACCGTTGCCCACTGGAGCTCATGCTTGGCCCCACGACTTTATATCGGCGCTCCCAGACTCGTAAGGTTTCGACCGGAACCCCGGCGAGGCGAGCCGCAACGCCACTGCGGTATGTTGGGGTATGCGGGTCATTAGCGGTATTGGTCGTGTTCATCATTGGCTCCTATTGAGATTAACCAGTTCACTTTATTCAAAGAATATAGATTTGAACCGATTTATATCACATATTACGATTCATTGACTGGACAAACAAGAGAAATAAGCCTAAATTAACCATGCAGGTTCAACTATTTGATTTTTTTAGGGACAACTATGAGACAACATGCGACTCTTAGTTTGGTTTCTTGAAACGAAAAAGGAATTTGCGCTCCCTCAAGCCAATCGCCAAGGACACATCATGACCTCCCGCAGACAATTCATTTTTACAACACTACCGACAGCCGCCGTTTTACTTAGCGGTTCCGGCATGGCAACAGCCCAAGCTGGCAAGCTTGAAGAAACTGACCCGATTGCCACGGCACTCGGCTATAAACACGACGCAAGCAAAGTAGATGCAAAAAAATATGCTACCTTTGCCACGGGACGCAACTGCGGCAACTGCCAGTTGTTTCAGGGCAAAGCAGGCGACGCCTGGGGTGTATGCGGTGCCGTCGGTGGCAAGCAAGTAAATGCCAAAGGCTGGTGCAGTGCATGGAATAAAAAAGCCTGATATGGCTGGGTTGTCTTCCTTCAACGCAGGTGGAGTGTGTGTCGTAATCGGCTCCACCGGCGGTATTGGTAAGGCGCTGCTGTCAGCGCTGCAAGCCTCGGGAACCTTCGCTCAGGTCATCCCTTTGAGCCGCCAGAGCACGCCAGTGCTGGATCTGGTCGACGAAGCGCAGATTGAGTCCTGCGCGAATCATGTTGCGGCATCAGGTGAGATACGCCTGATCATTGACGCCACAGGACTGCTTCACAACGAACGCCTGCAGCCTGAAAAAAGTTTGCGCCAAATTGATGCGGTTCAGATGGCGGAGTCGTTCGCCATTAACGCGATCGGCCCAGCGCTGCTGATGAAGCATTTTTTGCCTTTGTTGCCACGCGAAGGCAAAGCCGTATTCGCCAGTTTATCTGCCAAGGTCGGTAGCATCGGGGACAATCAGCTCGGCGGCTGGTATAGCTATCGCGCCTCAAAAGCGGCATTGAATCAGCTTGTTCACACAGCGGCAATTGAACTACACCATCGCCAGCCAGCGGCGATTTGTGTCGCGCTGCATCCGGGCACGGTGCACACCCGTTTGTCGTCTGCCTTCAGTAAGACTGGCCTGGAAGTGCAAGCACCGGAGCTGGCAGCGGAACGACTTCTCGATGTGATCGACAGGCTGCTGCCGGAGAATTCCGGTGGTTTCTTCGATTATCGTGGCGAATCTTTACCCTGGTAGCAGGCAGGTGCTGTACTTACCCGACCGTGCTCACAGCGAGGTAAGCCAGAAACATATCGACGGCGGTTTGTATCACTGCCGCCTGTTGCGTATCAGTCAGAGGAGGCTGCCCCATTGCGATTTGCGGCCAGAATGCAAATGCCTTGATCTGTCCTTGCAGCATGTGGGCTGCGAATTCCGGGTCGATGTCTCTGATCTGTCCATCGGCTTGCGCAGCGCGCAACCACGCGGTGACGCCTTCTTCGCGAGTTCCCATGCGGGCGATCATCTCTTGCGCCCGCACAGGATCGTGGATGGCTGTTGCAATCGCCACTCTGGCCAGGTCCATAAAGCTCTTATCGTTCAGCATGCTCATTTTTTGCTGTATCAAAGCCATCAATTGCTCACGCAAGGCTTGGCCTGGCTGATAACGAATCTCGGCAAGTGCAGCGCTGCTGTCCCAGAGCTGCAACAAAATTGCCTCAAACAAATCGTCTTTGCTGGGAAAATGGTTATACACCGTGCGCTTGGAGACGGCAGCACTGGCCGCAATTTTGTCCATGCTGGTGGCATCAAAACCATGAGCGAGGAACTCGGTAATCGCCGCCTGCAAAATAGCTTCGCGCTTACGGTCAGTCAGACGCAGAGGAATCGACATAAAAATTTTTTGAATGCTTTTTAAATAAGGATTTGGATATTTTACACTGATTAGTTTACTTTTCGTGATTTTGCTTTTAAAATGAAACTACACTGTGTAGTTTAGTTTAGACGAAAACCGATTGAGCTCCCAAGGATCAACCTGATCACCTTTTCATCTCGAACGACATACACCGGATCAGCAGCATATAAATGACTAGCGTTTTTCTGACAGGACTATTGATTATGGCTACCCGCACGATGACCGTCCGCACCACCTCCCACGCTTATGCGGAATCGCCTCAACGCGCCGCTGGCAAATTCAGAAATGCCGCCTCCATGGTACGTCCGGGATTCGTCAAAACCATGCAGATCATGTGGCGCTTTATGTTCCATAAGCCTGCTGGTACCGTGCCAGCACAACCGATTCCTGTGAACGCCTTAAGCCGCGACGATTTGCTCGCCGCGCCGGATCGCTCGCTGTACCGTCTCGGCCATTCCACGATGCTGCTGAAATTACGGGGCGAATTCTGGCTGACCGATCCTGTATTCTCTGAGCGCGCGTCGCCAGTGCAATGGATGGGGCCGCAACGCTTTCATCAGACGCCGATCAGCATTCAGGACCTGCCACCGATCAAAGCCGTGATTCTGTCGCATGATCATTACGATCATCTCGACCATGACGCCATCCTGCAACTAGCAGAGAAGGTAGAGCACTTTCTGACGCCGCTAGGCGTGGGCGATACGCTGATCAAATGGGGCATTCCCGCCCATAAAATTCAACAGCTGGACTGGTGGGAAAACACTCACGTGCATGGGATTCAGCTGGTAGCCGCACCATCCCAGCATTTTTCGGGACGCGGACTGTTCGACGGCAACCAGACCTTGTGGGCATCCTGGATCATCATGGATGACGATACCCGCGTATTTTTTAGCGGTGATACGGGTTACTTCGATGGTTTTAAAACGATAGGTGACAAATACGGCCCATTCGATCTCACCCTGATAGAAACCGGCGCTTACGATAAGGAATGGCCGGACATCCACATGCAACCGGAGCAAACGCTGCAAGCCCATCTGGACTTGCGCGGCAAACAACTCGTACCGATTCACAACGGCACCTTCGATCTGGCAATGCACGTATGGCAAGAACCGTTTGAACGTATCGTCGAACTGGCAGAACAGAAGCAAGTGAAGATCAGTACGCCGGAGATGGGCGAACGATTAGATCTGGCAGCGCCGCACGCAGGCCAGCATTGGTGGAATAAATCATTGAGTCAATAGTTGACGGAGTTGGCGGAGATCGCCTCCTGATACACCATAATCAACGGGCGACGCGGTGAGGCCCTATCACTTTCTTAACTGTCACTATTTTTTTACACTCATCTGATTCGATACTTTCTGCACGCCCTCTACACTTTTAGCGACTTCAGTGGCGCGTGCGATTTGCGTTTCGCTGTCGACAAAACCACTAAGTTGCGCGTCGCCTTTACTCGTGACAACGCCGATATCAAAACTTTTTACGGAAGAGTCGGCTAGTAATGCCGATTTCACTTTGGCAGTAATGACGCTGTCGTCAATTTTATTACCGATGGTCCTCGGGCTCTCTTTGATGAGCAACTTATTATCAACGCCAGTCACGCCCTCTACTACACGGGTTAGCGCAACGCTTTTGTCGATTTGCGTCTGATTGTCGACAAAGCCGCTTAACATCACTTCACCTTTACGAACAGCGACCTTGATGTCATAGCCCTTGATATCACTATCAGCCATCAATGCGGAGGATACTTTTGTGCTGACTACTGTGTCGTCGACCTGAGTACCTACTGTGATTGTCGGTGCGGATGGTCCGGCGATATCCGTCGGTTTATTACACCCGCTCAGTGTCAGCACCAAGGCGCTGGCAACACCGAAGGAAAGTGCCGTAGTTAATTTTTTCATCGCAATATGTCCTATCTTTATGAAGTAAGCAAGGTAAGTTCTGTGTGTCAGAAGGAGAAAGCCAGTAATACCTAATCCGATGCCAAATCCAATGTGAACAATACGCATCGCCGGGACGCCCCCTTAGAGAGATACATAGTGTTAATCCGCAATCACTGCTGTGATTGCGCTTGTACTCAGTTTGTATTCAGCTCGTGATGATGATCGCCGCTTTCCACATGGCGCTCTGTTCGCTAGCGTACCTACCATTCAAAATAGTTCAGGCATGCTGCGAGGATGCACTTACCATGCCTGCGTATCTTGCAGCGATCACCACATTTCCTCATTCATCGTGCGCTGTCTTGCAAACCTTGTTGGCAGACTACACGAATCATTCACCGAAAATTGCGCTCCATGACGTCACACTATCGCCGACTTTTGCAACAGCTCAGCTCAGTCTCACACACCGTGCGTGACACCATTTTCTTATTACCGTCGTCAGTTAAGCTCATGTGCACCGTGATCGGTCGAGCAATCGAACAATGGATACATCATCGTGCAGCGAGTAAAGGCGCGGCACTGGCTTTTTATACCTTGTTTTCCATGGCCCCGATTCTAGTTCTGGTACTCGCCATCGCCGGTTTTTTTTATGGTCAACAAGCGGCGCAAGGCGAAATATTAAATCAGTTACAGGGACTAGTCGGACGCAGTGGCGCGGAGGCAATTCAATTTCTATTAGCTGGCGCACGC
Source organism: Undibacterium sp. Xuan67W (assembly GCF_049340165.1). NCBI lineage: Bacteria > Pseudomonadati > Pseudomonadota > Betaproteobacteria > Burkholderiales > Oxalobacteraceae > Undibacterium > Undibacterium sp. Xuan67W. The sequence goes on along the minus strand of NZ_JBMPPN010000003.1, from coordinate 269,072 downwards.
AATCCTGAAGAAGGCCGGCTGGCGACGCTGCTTGCCACACTATTGCTATTGATCGGCGCAACCAGTGTGTTTGCCGAATTAAAAGAAAGTCTGGATGAAATATGGCAGGTTCCTAAGCTTAAGCAGCCTGGCCTATGGCGACTATTACGTACGCGCTTGCTATCATTTGGCTTGATACTCGTGCTGGCATTTTTACTGCTGGTCTCGCTCATCATCAGTGCAGCACTGGTATTTCTTGAGCATTACTGGAGCGGCATTCAGATCGATATCGCGCTGCTTCTAATTCCCATTTCATCACTGGTCGGCTTTGCGGTAATAGCCTCTCTGTTTGCCATCATTTTTAAAATGCTGCCGCAGGTACGTTTATCCTGGCGTGATGTCTGGATCGGCGCGCTCGGTACGGCGGCACTCTTCTCTATCGGCAAATACGGGATTGGTCTTTACATCGGGAACAGCGGTGTCGCGACCAGTTTCGGTGCTGCAGGATCAATGATTGCACTGCTACTGTGGGTGTATTATTCTGCACAGATTTTTTTACTGGGAGCAGAATTCACGCGCCAATATGCGCTGGTGTTTGGTAGCTTACGACTTGGCAAAAAATAATATACTCCTATCTAGTATATTTTTAATCACCAATAAAATAAAGCGGAATAAGGCCTATTTTATTATCATATAGGGGGAGTATATGATTTACTTAATAGTTTCAATCAGTAGTTTCTAGCAATAAGTGTCTCCATCGATTCCCGTCCCCATGATCTGACTACCTACCTGGCAAGCGCATAAAAAAGCCTCGCCATAACCAACTAGCGAGGCCTGAAAATCGCCACTCAGCTCAGTGACGACCGCTCTTACTCTATTGCAACTACTGCACGCGACGTTCTATCGTCATCTGTTCGACTTCGACGCGGCGATTTGGTTCCAGACAGATGATCAGGGCAGCACGATTTTTTTCTGTACACTGCACGATCGGATTCGATTCGCCCTTACCCTGTGCGGAAAGACGAGTCAGTGCCACGCCTTTATCGACTAAATATGCTTTGACGACATCCGCACGACGTTGCGACAACTTCATATTGTATTTATCGGTACCCAGACGATCGGCATAACCGGTAATCACGACATCACTGATCTGCGAGTTGTTATTTAGAACACCCGCGATCTCGTCAAGCTTTGGCTGTGATCCAACTAAAGCGGAACTATCAAATCCAAATAATTCGGTTGCCGATAGCGTCACTTTTTCGAAGCGCGGTGGCATTGGTGCTGGCGCTGGTGCTGGCATCGGCATGGGCGCAGGGCGAGTCTCTGAAATGACTATGGCATCAGGCGCTGGAGCTGGCTCAACACGCGCAGCACGTTGTACTGGCTTATCAAAGGTGAATACCAGACCGACATTCAGATAATTATTATTCGAATGACTAAATCCCAAATCATCGCCGCGAATAAAGCCATGCACACGACGTAGATCAGCCTGCATTGCTAACTGGTCGGTAAATCCGTATTGAAAACCGACACCGGCGTTCATATAAGGCGATGTCTGTGATTTTTCTATCAGCGGTGTATTGATTTTGTCGTACTGTGCACCGGCGCCAATTAACAGGAACGGACGCAAGCTTTTTCGGGAAAACATATACAAGGCATCGATGCCCAGAGTATTTTGCTGGTAACGTGTACCGTTATCACGATGACGACCATAGCTGGTACCGAATTGCAAGTCCCAGTCGGTTGAATAGGCGCGCCCAAACCGAATTGCCGCGGCTTCACCGTTACCCGTTACACCAAAATGGGTATCGGCATCAACAGCACCCAGACTAGGTGCGACGTACCACGATGGGTTGTACTCATAATTTTCTGGCGAACGTTGTGCCATGCTGCTGCCAACGACACCGCATAACAGTGACACGGCGAGTGCGATTTTATGGAATTTTTGCATTTTGAAACCTTTAGATGATGAACAGAACAGGAAATAAATTCGAGCAAAACATTGCTGATCAAAGAGAAAAGGAAGAGTAATTCTTGTCGTTCTCATGACAGCGCATGAGAAAGAAGCTTACGGACAGACACCCAGGGTCTCTGTTCGGTAACTCACATAGATGTAAAAGAATTCGATGTGTGGCGTGCGTGGTAATCATTAACAATCCGCAACAACCGGCAGCCGTGTTCAGTGAACATTCGTCCACATATGAAACGACACATAGACCTCATCTCTGTCGGTGAGCTGCGGTCCGCGTATTCGACAAACCGACAGCGTCGAGAGAACGGAGACGATATCTATTCCGCCATGTCGCTGATGAGTAATTCCACTTGATGCTCCTGACTATCGTTCACCATATGGAGTAACGACGACTCTTGCAGCACGCCATCAAGCGTAAGCGAAATTGCCTCGCTCTCACCATAGGTCGTGGTGACGGAAATATGGTAAGTGGTATCTCTATAGCGGTAATGTACCTTGAAGTGATTCCAGTCAGCCGGTAGACAAGGAGTAAACCGGAGTTGATCTCCTTCCAGCGTAACACCCAATAGCGACTCCAATATCAGTCGATACATCCAGCCGGATGAGCCGGTGTACCAAGTCCAGCCGCCACGCCCTACATGTGGGCTGACCGCATAGACATCCGCAGCAATGACATAAGGCTCAACCTTGTAACGTGCGACTTGACTAGAAGTACGGGCATGATTAACAGGATTGATCATGTCAAACAACTCCCAAGCGCGTTTGCTGTCGCCAAGCTTTGCAAAGGCCATCGCTGTCCAGATTGCAGCATGTGTGTACTGTCCACCGTTCTCCCGCACACCCGGAACATAACCGCGGATATAGCCTGGATTCTGCTCGGAGTGATCGAATGGCGGATCGAGTAACTGGATCAGCAAATCTTTACGACGTACCAAACGTTGGTCTACCGCTAGCATTGCCGCGCGCGCTCGAACAGGATCGCCAGCACCAGAAAGTACGGACCAGCTCTGTGAAATGGAATCAATCTGACATTCGCCGTTACTTGAAGAACCCAGAGGACTACCATCGTCAAAATACGCACGGCGGTACCAATCACCGTCCCACGCATGTTGCTCAATATTTTTTTGTAAGGTCGTTGCCTCATTCCTGCAGAGATCTGCAAATACCTGATCTAGTCGCTGGTCTGCCAACTCGGCAAATCGGATCAACACCTGATAAAAGAAAAATGCCAGCCATACACTTTCGCCTTTTCCTTCCGCGCCGACTTTGTCCATACCGTCGTTCCAGTCACAGGAGCCGATTAATGGCAATCCATGTATGCCAAAGCGCAAGCCGTGTTTAATTGAGCGCATGCAATGTTCATACAGTGTTGCCGTTTCGCCAGACTGACCTGGCAGATCGTAGTAAGAGTCTTCGTCAAAATTGACTTGCCGGCCCTCAAGAAAGCCAATTTTTTCATCAAGAATTTTGTAATCACGTGTGCTGCTGACATACCGGCAGGTCGCCAGTGCCAGCCACAGATAATCATCGGAACAGTGCGTACGGACCCCCCGATTAATTGGTGGATGCCACCAATGTTGTACATCGCCCTCAACAAATTGATGAGCTGCACACAAGACCAGATGCTCACGCGCAAGTTGTGGTTGAGTATGGATCAACGCCATCACATCCTGCAACTGATCACGAAATCCAAATGCTCCACCGGATTGGTAAAAACCACTACGCGCCCACAACCGGCAGGCAAGTGTCTGATACATCAGCCAGCCATTCGTTAGAATATTTAGCGAGAGATCAGGTGTCTCTACCTGTACCGCACCCAAAGTTGCACCCCAATATTGTTTAACATCAGCGAGTGCATCGGCTGCCGCGCTTGTTCCACGGAAGCGCCGTATCAGACTGCTGACATCTGCGCTACGCTGTCCGGCAGTCCCAAGCAAAAATATAATTTCACGTTGTTCGCCATCTGCCAGGTCAAAAGGAATCTGAATCGCAGCACATGGATCCAGCCCCGCTCCAAGTTTTCCTGACAAGCGCGTTCTGCTCATTGCAGCGGGTTGTCGCAAACTGCCGTTTCGTCCAATAAATTCAGTACGATCACCGCTCATACTCAATGAGATCGCATCGGCATAAAAGAAAACCGTGCGATCACAAAATTCCGTGTTGTAAGAATTGCGGGCGAAAATAGCACCAGTAGCAGGATCTGCCTCGGTTACGATATGCATCACTGATTTTTGTCGCACATCACCCAACACCCACTCAACATAGCCGGTCGCTGACAGCGAGCGAGTTGCACCGGAGTCGTTACGTATTTTGAGTACCGAAAATTTGATAGCATCGTTCAGGGCTACATACACAGACAGCTCTGACTTAATTCCCTCTTCGACATGTTCAAATACACTGTATCCGAACCCGTGTCTTGTCACATAATCGCCATGTCCACGACAGGGTAAGGGAGTCGGTGACCAAAAGTGTCCAGTCTCTTCATCACGGAGATAAAATACTTCTCCACCACCATCCGATACCGGATCATTGGACCAAGGTGTCAGACGAAATTCATGTGCGTTTTCACCCCAGGTATAGGCTTGCCCACTCTCCGAGATCACTGTGCCAAAATGGGCATTCGCAATGACATTGACCCAAGGTGCTGGCGTCGTATTGCTTGCCGATGTTGTGATGACATATTCGCGGCCATCAGGGGAGAATCCACCGAGGCCGTTAAATAAGGCGAGATCATTTCGAGCGGAAGACGTGGTCGGTGCTGCTGAGGGTATCGGTGTATGTGATTTACTCAGTGTCAGCAACGGTATTCTTACTTCGACCTGCGCGCGACGATTAATCTGCTCAGCCAGCGTACCGCGGGTGTCAGACAAGATCGCGCGCGCCACGGATTGCAAGAGGATACGATCGTCGTTTGGTATCTGATCCGCCAATCGAACAAAAATTCCGCCAGGTCGTTCCATGGCATGTGGCTCGATACCGGAAGCGACTAGACCCATGATCTGGTCTTGAAGAATCTGTCGATAACCAGCCCTGTCTTCATTCCATATCACCAGATCAACTGCGAGGCCCTTCATACGCCAATAGGCATGCGCCTGCACCATCTGCCGGACCAATTCGATATTATCAACGTCACTGATTTGCAGCAGCACAATTGGTAAGTCGCCAGAAATTGCGTAGCTCCATAAGCCGGACTGGCCACGCCGGTTCTTGATCAAAATACTCGCATCAGCGCGCAACAAAGCATTCGAATAAATCACCGAATTCGCGAGGCGACCATACAGTTGTGCGTCGGCTTCACTGGCATTCAACTGGCGCAAGACGACATGACTATGCGTCCACGCCAGTTCAAATACCCGGTCGGCCAGATGAAGATCCTGATATTTATCGATCAGTCCTAGCACCTGATCACGCGTTTCCGCTACTCCCGTGACCATGTCAATGATGACGGTTTGTTCTGGTTCTAGTCGGATCTGATGACGAATCGCAACGACTGGGTCAAGCACCGAGCCCTGATTGCCAGATAGTGTTTTTTGTGCCATTGCGATAGGAGCCTGGCTCGTATTACCACGACCGATGAAAGCCATCCGATCAGTCTCGTACGATGTTCCTTCACTCGCTGCGCCGTGTACCGCCATTAAATGAAACATCGACGGCGTAAAGTCACTTTCAGAACGTGGACGACGCCGGCAGATAATGGCACTCTCTTGCGGTAGGATTTCTGTTTGCACGAAGAGATTACTAAATGCCGGATGCATATTGTCAGCCGCCGCCGGAGCTAACACCACCTCGGCATAACTAGTCACGTCAATTGTTTTGGCAGCACGCGAGCGGTTGGTGATCCGGGTGCGGCGCATTTCAATATCATCTTCAGGTGAGACAACTATGGTCGTGTAGGTTTCTATGCCATCATCCTGACGGCGATACTCAGCACGCCCCTCGGAAAAAATAACTTCATAAAACTTTGACGATTGCAACGTAGGCTGATAAGCGCTCGACCAATAAGTACCGTTGGATAAATCGCGGATATAGCAAAAACTACCCCAGTTGTCACAGGTACTATCTTCACGCCATCGAGTAATCGCCAGATCACGCCAGCGGCTGTAGCTGCCGCCATTGTTTGTTACCATCACGTTGTAGCGACCGTTCGACAGTAATTGCACCTCTGGTATCCGCAAATCAACACGAGTAATGATGCGCATCGGCATCTCCTGCTCACTCGCAGCGGAACGTATGTCGGCAAGCTCTGTTGTATTAGAATAAAACGCGCTCGGCTTAGGAATGCGTTCTTTAAGTAGCAGCAACGTCGCCTGAAATAAGGGATCTGACATGAACCGTTTCTGCATAGGACGGTCTAGTAACACATACGCCAGAGACAGTAAGCTCATACCCTGATGATGTGCCATATACGAACGGATCAGCGCCTGAGTCTGGCCTCGGGGCAGTCTCGAAGGCGTGTAATCAATTGCCTCATACATACCCCAGCTGCCTCCCGCCCCTTCTCTTACTAACCTTTGCAAATTGTCGCAAGCCTGCTCAGGCGCAACCATCAGTGCCAGCATGGATGCATAGGGAGCGACAACCAGATCGTCGCCAAGACCACGTTTCAAACCGAGACCTGGGACACCAAAGGCGCGGTACTGATAATTCAGGCTTGTATCAAATGCGTGGTAGCCACATTCGGAAATACCCCATGGGACGGCTCGCTGTGCGCCATATTCTATTTGTCGCTGTACGACGGATTTATACGTCTGATCAAGCAGAGTGTTGTCAAAGTTTGGCATCACCAGCAACGGCATCAGGTACTCGAACATTGAGCCACTCCACGACAAGAGAATAGGCTCGCCGCCGGCCAATGTTAGTTGGCGTCCCAAAGCGAACCAAGTTTCCTGCGGCAACTGGCCTTGCGCAATGGCGACAAAACTGCACAGGCGTGCTTCAGAGGCGAGCAGATCGTAGCATCCAGTATCGAGGCGGCGGTCCGCGACGTTACAGCCAATGGCTAATAAATGTGTGGTTGGTTCGTACAAAAAACTGTACTCCATACGGGCAAACTCAACAGCCTGTAATGCAAGTTGCTGAATCTGTGCAATACGTTCGTTAGCCCGAGAGCTTCCCTGCAACACCAGACCAGACAGTCTCGTCCAAAGTTCGGGCAAATCGGTTTGCACGGTTCCAGAACCAACCAGCCGGGCGATCATCTGTGGTATTTCGATACCGAATCTCGCTAGTTCATTCAGCGACGGGATCGCTGACAATGCGGAAATATCCTTGCTGAGTTGTCGCAAACCTGGTTCAGCCAGCCACGGCGCCAGGAACATCAAGTCATCACGCACATCGGCGCACTGCCGAACTAAAGCCTGAGCCCAATATAATTGCTGTTGTTTTCTTTCCGGTGCGGTCGGGACAAAATTGACAGGAATAACGAGTGGCACTTCGATCCTATCGGCAAGCACATCCTGGTGTCTTTCAATTTGCTCCAGAATATCGAGTGCCTTGTTCTCCAATAAATCGAGCTTTGTCATCGCGGCATACAAACCCTGCTGACCAGCAGCGCAAGCATCGTCGATGCAATGATGAAAAGCCTGTATTTCCTCGGACGGCTCAGCATCCATACTCTCGGTCAGTACTAAAAACGTATGAAGGATTCCCTGAAAACCTGTTTCTGAAAAAACAGGTTCATCCTGCAACTGAAGCAAGCCGACTTTTAGCGTCAGCAAGTGACCGGCAAGATTGCCGCTATCGACCGTTGATACATAGACGGGATGTAAGGGCGACAAGCTGATCGTGTCATACCAGTTATAGAAATGTCCCTGATAGCGCTCTAACCGTGCCATCGTTGCCAGGGTTTGACTGCTACGATCAAGCAAGCGCCCCATAGGAATATACGCAAAATCATAGGCAGACAGATTGGCCAGCAAAGCGAGTCCGATATTCGTCGGTGAAGTACGGTGAGCGATCACTGCGATAGGCTGTTCCTGCATATTGTCAGGCGGTAACCAGCTATCTGCGGGACCAACGTAGTTGTCAAAGAAGGCCCAGGTTTTACGGGTAAGACGATACAAAAATGCCATTTGTCCGACACTCAGCTCAGATAGTTTTTTTACCACTGGACGACTCACCCACCAGGCAATTACCGGAGACGCCATCCATAACAACACAAACGGGAACGCGACCGTTAGCGCTGATGGACGATTCCAAAGCAAAACAATGACTACGCCAAATGCAAATACGGGCGCACTCCACATGCGCTGTAGTGAGGTGATCAGGTTGTCGTTTGGAGGTTCACCTGATTGACTCGATGGTTGCCATTCCAGCATACGACGGTGAGAAATAACCACCCGCCAAACTGTACGAATAATCGCATCCAGACTATAAAAAGCCTCATATGGCAAGAATGTCAGATTCAGTAGTACATGCTTAAGATGCCGCGCACTATTACGTAATGCAGCAAGTATGTGCTGTCTGATTAATACTTCACGGGACTTGTTCAATAAGGCAAGCAGAGAGGCCGCAAGAGATGGCAAAAATAAAATAGTGACTACAGCCAGACTACCAACCCAAGGAGACGGCAACGATAGCCAGGAAAAAACCAGTAAGGCGATCAACACAGGCGCGATCAGACTGCGACGGGCATTATCTAAAATTTTCCAGCGCGACAGCATAGAAAGTGGATTCACTGTTGTACGTGAGCGAGACGGGACTTTGGAGTGTTGGACTCCCGTGCCGAGCTTCACATCTGCCTCGGGATTAATACAGGTAGCGACGCTTGAGTTTGCATCAAGGTCTGCAACCACATTTGGTCCTAAGGCATTAGTTACAATAGTGTTAAAGCTGGCAACGGATTTTTCAACTACAGGAATGTTAGGGAGGAGCCAAGTCAGAATTTGCCAGTCTCCGCGTATCCAACGGTGGCGCCGACTGACATCAGAATAATAGCGGGACGGATATTCTTCATGTAGCTGCACATCGCTGATTAAGCCAGAGCGGGCGTAGCAGCCTTCTAACAGATCGTGACTGAGGATGCGGTTTTCCGGCAGTCTGGCATTTAGCGCCAGCTCAAAGGCATCAATATCGTAAATTCCTTTTCCGATAAACGATCCCTCCTGAAACAAATCCTGATACACGTCAGAGACTGAACGGGTGTATGGATCGATACCGGCTTCACCACCAATCAATCGTTCGTACAAGGACGCGTTCGCGCTGGGCAAACTTGACACAATACGAGGTTGCAAAATGCCATAACCCTCCACGACACGCTGCTTACTAGCGTCGTATACGGCTTGATTGAGCGGATGTGCAATCGTTGCAATAAACAAACGAGCAGAGTCGCGCGGCAACTGCGTGTCCGAATCCAGAGTAATCACATAGCGTATATCCTTCAGCAGCGAGACGTTACCAACAATACGCGTAAATAAAAGATCCGTATTACCACGTAAAAACGCATTCAGATCTGATAGCTTGCCGCGTTTACGTTCGTAGCCCATCCAACATTGCTCCTGCGGATTCCAGCGACGTGGACGGTGCAATAAAAAGAATGGGCTATGGGTATCATTGCCATAAGTCTGGTTCAGTAAAGCAATCGCATTCGCTGCCTGATTAATTAATGCCGCGTCCTTTGAGGTCGTTTCGGTCGGCGCATCTGCCAAATCGGTTAAAAGACAAAAAAACAGATTTGCATCACGATTCGCAAGGAACCGGACCTCCAGTGCTTCGCATAACCGATCGATCGTCTGCTCGTTCAATAGCATAGTCGGGACCGCGACGATGCTGCGCGCCTTTGCCGGAATGCCCAAAGAAAAGTCCATCCGTGGCAAAGAATTAGGCGTTGCAAGTATGGTCGCCACCCAATTGACCAGCGCTACGGCCAACTGGCTTCCTGCAAAAAATCCCAAAATACCCAACGTGGCCAATGTGACTTCACGTAATCCGTCTTCATAGGACTCTGCAATTAGCAGGATAGTGAATAGTGCGGTCAGTCCAAAGATGAGGCAAAGATAATAGGTATCAATCGATGATTTATTTTTTTTAAGGAATTTTTTGATATAGCCGTATTTGACGTCGATCGCCAGCTCCAAGGCGGGCAATCCGTTACCGACCAGAAAATAGCCGACGTGCTCTTTAGGTGACCGTCCCTTTTTGACAAGGTCGATACTAAGGTCTACATTGGATTCAGCACGCCCCTCAGACTCAAGCTTATCGGTATTCGTTATTTTTACGGACTCTGATAATGACAGGCGTAGTGCATGTTCTGCCACGTCGACTTCACTGATCTCAGCATGCTTCGCGAGACTCTCGATCACATGCCGGTAACGATCTCGTGTTGCAAAATCCATCTCGGCATAAACACCGGCATAGTCGCGTCGCAATACATGCTCAACATGACTCATCGTTTCAACAAAATCTCGCCAGTCCATCGAGCCCAAAAACCTCAGGCTACCGATGCTATTACTGATCGATACCTGATCAGCAGCTTGCTGTTGTGTCTCCAGTTGCACTAACTGCTCTATCGTCAGGCCAGTCTCAGATAAGCGTTGCGCAACCCAAGTCAGTGGCAAGGTCAATGCCGGGCTCTGTCCTTGCAGACGACGCGCGACCTCAGCGACAAAGGAGCTATCAAGCAGAGGCTCGGACCGCGCCATATCTGCTACGAGCAAGATAAGGTTACCGGGTTCTTTATCAGCCGCATCGATCAGTTCATCAGCCCAGGCATTCGCCAGGTTACGGTTCACCCGGCAAGTCGCAATCCGAGTCGCCACCCGACGCAGGTTCTCAATTAATGCCAGGCGCAACATAATCGGAATCGCCCATAGCTCACCCAGTCGCAGCATCGTAACCTGCTGATAGGCCGCTACAAACCGACTTAAACCTTCTGGATCAACGCGGCCATCGCCATGTGAAATCGTCTCCAGTGCAATGTCATACACACGCGGCTTACCAACCGATGGCCCAATCGTCAGTCTCGGCAACTCCTTGCTATACCCTTTTGGCAAATGCTGTTTGGCTATACGTATCTGCTCCTCAATCAGGTAAAAATTATCGAGCAGCCATTCAGCAGCGGGGGTTATCTGGCGATTCTCTCTCAATGCAGAAGTCAACGCGGCACAGGCATCAATCAACGCCTCTTCGTTTGCGGCCAAACGTGGCAACAGCTGATCTGCAGACTTATCGGTGCCGATTTTATGTCGTCCTGCCAAAACACGGCCATGCGTCTCCATCTGGATAACACTGAATAACTCCGACTTCAACGGCGGAAGCTGTGGTTCGTCTTCTGAATAGGAGCGGGACCCGCTAGTAAGTTTTAACATGGCACTTTGATGAGGAGGGACTGATGAGTGGCCATACGACCAAGCAGCACAGAGACAACATCGCCTCCAGCTATGGTCGATGTGCTACGCATGCCTAGACAAAATGGGATGTCCGGTTCTGTTCTGCCGCTCTATCACACAGATTGCAGACACCTCTGTGAATAGAACAGCGATAGTTGGTTATAGCTGGATCAGGATAATTTCTCAGTGCGTCAGCGCACACAAAGCAACTGGGGCGCAAATGTACGATATCGAACAGACTAGTTAAGCAAGCAACTCTACTCTGATAGCACTGACGCTCTGCGCAGTGCATTTTCGAGGTAATGTCGACTGACCAGCCTTGAATTTGATATTTGCAATCGTATTTTATCCAAGGAAAAAATCATGAACAAAGACCAAATCAAAGGTGTTGCCAAAGATATGTCTGGCAAGGTACAGGAAAGTGCGGGTAAGCTGGTAGGTAATCGTGAACAGCAGGCCAAGGGATTATTGAAGCAAGCGCATGGCAAGGCAGAGAAAAAAATCGGCGATGCGAAACAGATCATCAAGAACGCGATCAGTAAGCATTAGAGTTAGAACTAAAACGACAGCGCATCAATCTCCCTCGACACGAGAGATGCGCTGATCGCAGCAAATATCAATAGGCATGCGGTGCATATTCAATGGACGGATATACGGTTATACGACTAGCACGTGCTGTGAATTTATTTATCGACACTCTTACTAATCTCGCGGATCAGACGATAGCAGTCACAGGTCATATCTTCCAGCCGGGATTCATCCAAAATTTTAATCTCGCCACGTGAATAGCTGATTAACTGCAGACGCTGTAAAGCGACTGCTGCCTTTGTGACGCCGACGCGCCGTACACCGAGAGATTGGGCAATAAATTCATGGGTTAAATGGAATTCTGTCGATGCCAGATGATCTTTTGTGGTCAATAAATATCTCGCCAGTCGCGCTTCCAATAAATGGAATTTACTGCACACCGCAATCTGTATGGTCTGCGCTAAAAATTGATTGAGATATTCAAACAAGGCTAATTGCACTTGAGGATTTTTTTGCATTTCTCTTTGCAATACAGGGGCACTTATTTTGATTGCACTGCCAGGTTTTTGTACGATGGCCTTGATGTAGTCTAGATTTTTTCCTGACATCGCTGTGATACCAACCAAACCATCTTGGCCGATCAAACCTAACTCGTGACTGGAATTCAGGTTCAATTTACCTGACAGGCAGATAAGGCTAGTTTCGGGGAAATAGACCGTGCTGACCTCTTCACCAGCGTCATGCAATACTTGTCCGCTTTGCAGAAGCACGCGATCTTGGTCAAAACTCAACGGATTCAACCCTGCCCGCAGCAGGCGCCCCAGCAGGCTATTGACAACAGGTGGCCGGAACAGCTGATTCATCAAATTCTCCTGATGAGCTGCACACGACAATACGCGTTCAAACAGACTCAATATAACAATCAGGATACGTAGTTCATCGCTCAATGTATGTACGATGACGAACCAAAAACAGTTTAAACAAATGACCCTACTAATAATCAGTCACACTCGTAAGAAGTCATTGGCAATCATAGAAAATCAATGAATCAATGAATCAATGAATCGATGTACCGCCGACACCGCGTCGTAATAAGGTGGTAAATTTCTCTGCCGCTACCGGGTGGCAAAAAATATAGCCCTGCCCTTCTTCGCAATTCTGCTCTTTTAAGAATACCAGTTGCGCCTGATCCTCCACACCCTCAGCAATGACTTTTTGTTTCAGACTATTACCCATGGCAATGACGGCGCTGGCAATAATGCCGTTTCCTTTCACGGATCCGATATCGTGGACAAAGGATTTATCAATTTTTAGTACGTCAATCGGGAATTGGTTCAGATAACTGAGACTAGAGTAGCCGGTACCAAAATCATCCACCGCAAGTTGCACACCCATATCCTTGAGCTGCTTTAAAATCGCGATACTCGATTCGGCTTCTCGCATTAAGACGCTTTCTGTAATTTCTAATTGCAGACATTCCGGGCGCAATCCGGTTTCAGTTAGGATCGCTCGGACGACGTCGATGAAGTCATGACGCCGGAATTCAATCGCAGAAATATTCACCGCGATCGACCCGGGATTTAATCCTGCCTCTTCCCATCTTTTGTTCTGCAAACAAGCTTGACGTAGCACCCAGCGTCCGATTTCAACGATGACACCGCAATCCTCGGCAATTGCGATAAAGCGACTTGGTGGCACAATTCCCCACTTTGGGTGTATCCAGCGCAACAATGCTTCAGATCCGGTAATGGCGCCGGTCATCAGATTAATCTTGGCCTGATAATGCAAAACGAATTTTTTCGTTCGAGGGCATAACGTAAGTTCGCCTCGATCACCTGTCGTTCAACGGCACGGATATTCATTTCGTTTTTAAAGAACTGAAAATTATTTCGCCCTTTTTCTTTTGCCTGATACATCGCCGTATCCGCGTTCTTTATCAATGTCTCAGCATCTGAACCATCTGCTGGGTAAATACTGATACCAATACTGGTGGTGACGTGAAGCTCATTGTTCGCAATAGAATGCACAGCGGCGAGGGCAGCAAGAATTTTATCTGCAGTCAGTGATGAATAAGCACCGCCCTGTTCTTCAGTTAATAAGATCACGAATTCATCGCCGCCCTGACGGCTCACGGTATCGGATCCCCTCACACAGCCAACTAACCGTTTAGCGACAGATTGCAATAACTTGTCACCCGTCGCATGTCCCAGCGAGTCATTGATATGTTTAAAATTATCTAAATCCAAAAACAACAGAGCGACTTGAGTACCGCGACGCTTGGCAAGACCAATCGCTTGCGCAATCCTGTCGGTTAAAAGAACTCGGTTTGGCAAGTTAGTCAAAAAGTCATGCTGTGCCAGATGTGCCATCTTGATTGCCATCGCTTTAGCAGCGGTAATATCGTGATAGACAATCACCGCACCGACCATGCGTCCAGCCGAATCATGAATCGGCGAGGTTGAATCTTCAATTGCGACCTCGCTACCATCACGTCGGATCATGATCGTTCCTGGTACAAGAACAATCGGCTTGGCCTGCGACAGCGCGACCGTGATCGGATTCACTACGGGGACACGTGTTTCGCTATTAATCAAGGGCATCACATCGCTGATCGGTCGTCCGCGAGCCTCTTCGCGCGACCATTGCGTCATGCGCTCTGCAGCAAGATTCAAATAATCGACGTTACTATTCATATCAGTGCCAATTACCGCATCGCTGATCGAATTCAGTGTAATTTCAGCGCGAGCCTTATCGATATAAAGACTTTCCTCGACTGCTTTGCGCTGTATCAAGTTACGCAAAGACTGAGGAACCAGATAACTGGCGAAATGTCCTTTAGACAAATATCCTTGTGATCCGCGCTGGACTGCTTCGCGCGCCAAAGACTCATCTTCCTCAGAACTCAAAGTCAGAATCGGTAAATACGGTACCTCGGCAAAAAGACGAAAAAACGTATCGATTCCACGACTATCCGGGAGAAACAAATCAACTAACACTGCATCAATGTGTTTGGATTTTAAAATACTCAATCCATCGGCAAGTTTGGTCGCGCGCTCTATCTCAAAAGGCCCATCGCTCGCTTTTTTAAGGACATACTCTAACGTATCGGCATCCACCTTAACGTTAGTAATAATGAGAATACGGTTCGTCATAATATGGCGGATCTTTCAGATACAGAATGTTGTCGTGAGTGCTGGGCGGAGTGGGCGCGGTTGGCGGCCGTATGACGTTTAATTTCCTTATAAAAACAGATGGCTTATGCTAACCGTGCCACATAGCTCATATCGAACTCTAAGGTCATCGACTTCTGCTCCAAGAAATTCAGTCTGCATCGGGCGTCTGCTAAGCGTGCGGAGATCAGATTGTGTAGCTCGGTAACATCGGTATTTACCTGGTCACCGGTCACCCGCAGAAAAAACTCAGCATCCGCCATCACCATCTTAATGTCGCGAATCATTTTTTCATTACTTAACAAACTTGACGTAGCCATCTGAATTTCCCTTTGAAATGAGATCGGATCTTCACGCTACATTTGTTTCAAAGTAACTTCTGTGCGATATCGAACATAGATTCCGCAGCGAAGTTTTTTTTGCGGCATTTTTGTTTTACGTCATTCTTTTTTCCTGACGCGGAAAAAAGATTGCTTTTGACAGCGCATGTGTGCGCTGTCGCGCATAGTTTTTTTTATCTTCGTGATACGCTCCATTGCGTTAATTTTCTTTGCTTGCCTAACTCGTTTCAAATAGTTCTTGGCAGAGATTTCACCCGATAAATCGCTGATGCCAATCCCAATTAGTCCTATGCAGAATCATCTTTTGGCAGCCTTGCCTGAGGACGATTTTGGCCGTATTTCAAAGGATCTGGAACTTGTGCGCTTAGCGCACAACGTATCCCTGTACGAGTCCGGCATGCGGCTACAGCATGTCTACTTCCCGACTACCTGCATTGTGTCTCTGATGTACGTACTCGAGGATGGTGCCAGTGCCGAAATCGCTGTGGTCGGGAATGAAGGCATAGTTGGGGTCTCCATGTTTATGGGAGGAGAAACCACACCGAACCGCGCTGTTGTACAAAGCGAAGGTTATGCATATCGCCTGCGAGGCCAATTATTAAGAGATGAATTTGACCGGGCCGGCTCGGTATTGCGCGTCTTGTTGCGCTACACGCAGGCATTGATTACTCAGATGACGCAAACCGCTGTTTGCAACCGTCATCACACAGTAGAGCAGCAGTTATGTCGCTGGCTTTTATTGAGTCTGGATCGTCGCTCGACGAATTCGGTCACCATGACACAACAGATGATTGCCAATCTGCTAGGCGTCCGGCGCGAGCGGGTGACCGAAGCAGCGGGCAACTTACAGCGTGCGGGTCTGATCAGCTATAGCCGGGGAGCGATCGATGTGTTGAATCGGCCAGGCTTGGAAGAGACTGTTTGCGAATGTTATGGCGTGATTAAACGTGAATTCAGCCGTCTCTCCGAAGATATACCTAAAAAAGTTCGGGGACACTAAATACGCCATCGGTGGAAAACCAGACCGAAAAAATAGATAACCAATCCCTTTGATTTACCGCAAAGCAAAATCAAATAGATGCACTGAGTTCTTTACGTAAATTTATTCTGGGATCATAAACCGCCAAAAAACTCACTTTTTTATTTTATATACTCGGTGATGTATATTTAAATATTGCTGTAATCATTGCGGCTTAAGCTATATTTCTGCATATACCCCCCTTTTATTACGATTTACGATAGTGAGCTCTAGAAATACTCACGCCACCCCACTATGCGCGATAACGCACATACAAACGTGGTGATTCTGCTATGCTGGTCTGAGATCAACCGATCTTGATGCGCCACGCAAGTCCGTTAAATGGACTGTCACCGAAATCCTTTCATGTCCACTCTCCATTCCCCCAAACAAAATCATTTGCTGGCGGCGCTTCCTGCTGCGGAATTTGATCGTTTGCTCCCTCATCTGGAATTGGTGCCGTTGAAACTGGGGGACGCGGTCTATGAGTCGGGTGGCAAATTACAGTATGTGTATTTTCCGACGACAGCCATTATCTCGATGCTTTATGTACTAGAAAATGGGTCCTCGGCAGAAATTGCAATTGTCGGTAACGAAGGCATACTAGGTATTTCTCTGTTCATGGGGGGCGACACTACGCCAAGCCGCGCAGTAGTACAGAGTGCAGGCTTCGGGTATCGTCTCAAAGCGCAGTTACTCAAAGATGAATTCAACCGTGCTGGGCCAGTGTTGCGCCTGTTACTACGCTATACGCAGGCACTGATTACACAAATGAGCCAAACCGCCGTCTGTAACCGTCACCACACGATAGAGCAGCAATTATGCCGTTGGTTGCTACTGAGTCTAGACCGTCTGTCATCAGACTCTGTGATCATGACGCAAGAACTAATCGCGAATATGTTGGGGGTCAGACATGAGGGTGTGACCGAAGCCGCCGGTAAATTACAGCGGCAGCATCTCATCAAATATAGCCGTGGTCATATCGAAGTGATCGACAGACCCGGCCTGGAAAGAATCGTCTGTGAATGTTATGCCGTCGTAAAGCACGAGTTTGATCGCCTGATTTCGGATATTCCGGTTGGGGATCCACAACATATATTGGGACAATCTGATCGCCGTCAATCCGCCAAACGATCTCCAAGAGATACGATCGAGACGCGCCGTAAGGCCTGAAGCACTGTTTTCAGTCCTACTTTTCGGCGCGCCATAAAAAAACGCATTTCATCATCCGTGAAATGCGTTTTTTAGTATCGGTGCCGTCTACTTTTTTTCAGCGACTGCAACCTGAACAACGAAGCAGCATGAATTGTTTGCTCGGGAACTGCGTTTTAGGCTTAGCAAACTTCTGCGAGTTCTTTTTTCTCTGCCGACAATTGGAAGATACGTAAAGCTTTGACTGCGTCTGGCACTGCATTGATTTCCTGAGTTCCATTCATCAGGTCAGAGATGTGATGTTCCAATGCTGCTGTATCTGTCTCCAGCATAAATTGCGCTGGCAATACCGTTTGCATGATGCTCCAGCGTGCGACCGGCGCATCGCCAGTTTTGTTCAGCAGCGAGCGATCCATCATCCACTTTTCAAAACCACGTGTCGTTAGGTTCGCGTCGATCCAGACCAGATTGTCGGATGACATTGTATTTTTACCAGCAGAGCGGATTAATAATTCGTAAATCATTTTGTTGTACTCCCTTTTTTATCGGAGCATTCCTTTCTCAGAAATGTCTTACCCTCGCAGCTAAAAGCGTTTATCCCCCCCGCTTGGTTGACAAAAAAAGTGTGATTTTTTCGATTTTTTTCAAAAAAAACGCGATTTATCTGTTTTTTGATGAACTTTAATTAATATTTTCTGTTTATTGTTCAAATAATTTTGTAAATATTTGTGAGCCTTGTAAAAACCAATATCAAAAATTTAAGCTGACTTTCGGATGAATCGAGGAGAAATTAGGCTTAAATTAAAGATAAATAATTTATTTTTTGCATACATAGTCGTGTGCATTCTTCCCCTAATGCGCATTCGGAAACAGGTTGAATTCGTTAGATGGTGAAGAAAAAATAAAAATCCGGTGCTCATCACACCGGATTTTTTTCGGTCAAACGGAGAGATCGCGCGTATCGGACAATCTTTAATGTGACGTCTTTACTAGAAGTTCTGGGTTCCCTATTGCGCATTTTCAGCGCATACAGATCTGCCAGATTGCCTGTTTTTTGACGAACAAATTACTTCGCCGGAGCTGCTTTCACTTCTTCTGTTTTAGCTTCTGCTTTTACTTTTGCATGCTTCATGTGTTTAACTGCTTTATGCTCATCACTTGGCATTGCTGGCTTTGCTTCTGCAGCAGCTGATGCGGCTGGCATAGCCGGCATCGCAGCAGATGTATGCGCGTGTGCGGATGCGCTCACAGCTTTTACTGCAGCAGCAGGGGCTGGCGTTGCGGGCACGCTAGCAACAGCGCTGGCAGCGACCGCAGCAACTGGCGCTGCTGGTGCAGCAACCTTAGCCGGCGTTGATGCTGGAGTTTGTGCGAACGCTGTACCCATGGCGAAGGTAGCAGCAACGAGGGAGGCGGCGATCAGCTTGTTCATGATTAATCCTGTTCTATGTTTGGTTTGTGTTACGTAGTCAATCTACGTATGCCAAGAACGCCACCCGACACGATTCTGTTGACACACAAATTGTTGCGAATTGTTACGATACGACATCAACAAAAACAACAGGACCTCATTTAATTTCTGTTACCGAATTTCTCAGGAATAAAAACAGCGGCCACATACATGCTGATAACGTTCGTTACCACCGATCGCCACTTGCTCACCTTGTTTTACCCGTTTGCCATTCGCGTCCATACGAATATTCATGGTCGCTTTTTTACCGCAAGCGCAGATATTTTTTAATTCTTCAATGTCATCTGCCAGTGTTAGCAAATACGCAGATCCAGGAAAAGGTTCACCCAAAAAATCACTGCGCAAACCATAACAAATAACCGGCACGCCTTTGACCTGTGCGAGCTGATGCAATTGTTTGACTTGCTCCGCTGTGAGGAATTGCGCCTCATCGACGAGAACACAACTAACCTTCGGTGTCGTTGTAAAAAAATTGTAGTCACTGTCAAATACTTCCGCTTCACGTTGCGGTCCGAGACGCGATGTGACCTTGCCCTGTCCATAGCGGTGATCAATCGCGGCCGTATATAAGCGCACAACCTGGCCTTGCTCTTCGTAGTTATGAGCGACCTGCAACATCGCCGTCGACTTGCCTGCGTTCATTGCGGAATATCTGAAATAAAGTTTTGCCACGGTGCTTCCCTGATGAATTTTCTATATTAAATAAACGCAAAAATAATGCGTTCGAGATTGTAATTATTTTCCTCAAAAAAAGCTCTTGAAATCCCAAACAGGTATGACCATATCCGTAACAGCAGGTGCTCAGGAGAGGCCTGCCACACTTCATATCGCTTACTTTTATCAAGGATATATCATGCGTAATTTTGACTTTGCTCCACTATACCGTTCTGCTATTGGCTTTGATCGTCTCGCTCATTTATTTAATGAAGCACAACGTCCCGATGCAACACCAAGTTATCCACCGTATAACATCGAATTGATCGCAGAAGACAAGTATCGCATCACGATGGCGGTTGCCGGTTTTGATCGTTCCGAGCTTGATCTTGAAAGTGAAAACGACACACTAAAAATCGTTGGCCGCAAAAAAGTGACGGACGAAACGCAAAGCACTTTCTTGCATCGCGGTATCGCTGCACGTGATTTTGAACACCGCTTCCGCTTAGCGGATCATGTCAAAGTCGTCGGTGCAAAACTCGATAATGGCTTGCTCAATATCGAACTGATCCGCGAAGTGCCTGAAGTCTACAAACCACGAAAAATCGCGATTGATGGCGACAACCTCACCATCATCAAACAAGCTGAATTACAGGCAGCATAATTAAAAAAGGGCGGCATCTGCAATGGATGTCGCCCTTTATTTTTAGTCATATTTATCTAAAAAATATTCAGATTTAATTAAGATTCATTTTCAAATTTCGTTCTACTTTTTGATCCGTCGTGTCAAAAAAAACTCAGATACGCTATTTCAAGCTAACCAGGTTATGACGGCCTACTTCACGGATATCCTTGGTTCCCGTCAACGCCATACTGACATCAAGTTCTTTGTATAGAATTTCCAGCATTTTTGTAACGCCCTCTTCGCCCATCGCACCGAGTCCGTACAAAAATGCCCGGCCAATCATGCTACCTTTAGCACCGAGGGCAGTCGCTTTTAAAATATCCTGTCCGGTGCGTATCCCGCCATCGAACCACACCTCAGTCTGATGCCCGACGGCTTCCACAATGGCTGGCAAGGCTTGTATCGACGACATCGCGCCATCGAGCTGACGTCCGCCGTGATTACTGACCACGATAGCATCGGCACCGGCCGCTACCGCGAGCTTGGCATCTTCTACATCAAGAATACCTTTGAGAATGAGCTTGCCGCCCCATTCCTTTTTAATCCAGGCGACGTCATCCCAATTCAAGGTCGGATCAAACTGACTTGCCGTCCATTGACTCAGCGTCAAAATACCATCGCCGCCTTTGACATGTCCGACCAGATTGCCAAAGGTTTTTCGTCCCGTCAGGGCACGCAACGCCCATGCGGGTTTGGTCGCCAGATCGAGGATATTAGCGAGTGTGAGTTTTGGTGGAACCGACATACCGTTACGGATATCTTTATGGCGCTGCCCAAGAATTTGCAAATCCAGTGTCAGGACTAACGCCGAGCATTTAGCATTTTTTGCCCGCTGTATCATCTCTTTCACAAAACCGCGATCCCGCATGACATATAGCTGAAACCAGAATGGCTTGGTCGTCACGCTGGCGACATCTTCGATTGAGCAAATGCTCATGGTGGAGAGCGTAAAAGGAATGCCGAATTTTTCGGCAGCAATCGCGCCCAGCATTTCGCCATTCGCCCACTGCATCCCGGTCAGTCCGGTTGGTGCGATGGCAACCGGCATCGTAACGTCCTGCCCGACCATCGTTGTGCGAGTCGAGCGGTGATCGACGTTGATCGCCACGCGCTGACGTAACTTGAGCGCCGCCAGATCATCGGTATTTGCGCGGTAAGTGCTCTCGGTGTAGGAGCCGCTGTCGGCGTAATCATAAAAAGCTTTGGGAACGCGTTTTTTAGCGAGTAAGCGCAGATCTTCGACGCAGGTGATGACGGGCATGCTGAAACTCCCAAGTGACAAATAGAATGCGCAAAGTGTAGGTCAAAAGCACCTTTCCATGGCGGAAAAGCATTCAAGGCGAGGATGAAGTATTTTCACGACTAGTCTAGTTTGGCTATGGTCATACCTTATTCAGCAAATTGCTCTGCGATAAAGTGCCTGAGCCATTGATTACCCTCATCCTGATTGTAGCGGCGATGCCAGAACATATTCGTTTGTAGTGCCGGCAGGCGTAGCGGCGATTTGATGTAGCGCAAATTAAACGGACTTGCTGCACGTTCGGCCAGCTTTTGTGGGACGGTCACCAGCAGATCAGTTGTACTGACGATGTAGGGCACTGCCACAAAATGCGGTACCCTGAACTGAGCGCTGGCAATCACGCCGGCCTTGTCCAGCAATTGATTAATTTTGTCGTAAGGACTCTCCTGCGAGGCGACAATCAGATGCCGGGCAGCGACGAATTCCTTGAGTTCAATTTTTTTATTCGCCAGCGGATGCTCGTTGCGCAGCATGCAGACATACTGCTGTTTAAATAAACGGCGTTGATACAAGGCCCCCGAAACCGTGTCAAACGCGCCGATAGCCAGATCCACCCGGCCCGCTTCCATCTCAGTTTTTAAATCAATACTGCTCGCCCTGACCGTCGAAATCTGCAAGGACGGCGCGTGTTGACGGCATGATTCAACTAACGCTGGCATGAAATAAACCTCGCCGACATCGGTCATCGCGATCGTAAACTGGCGCTTGCTGGACGCGGGATCAAAACTATCATGCTGATTCAGTGCACGCGATACGCTCCCCAGCGCATTGGCAATCGGCTCGGCCAGCGATTCGGCAAATGGCGTGGCCTGCATTCCCTGTGCGGTTCTGACAAATAATTCATCGTCAAAAGTCCGGCGCAGACGTGCCAGAGCGTTGCTGACTGCCGGTTGCGATAAACCAAGTTTTTTTGCCACGGAAGAAATTTGCTTATCTTGAAAAACTTCCTGAAATACCACCAGCAAGTTGAGGTCAATATCTTTAGGTTCTATCATGGGAAAATCCGTCAAAAATCAGCTGAAGTCAAAAAAAGTTACCGTTACCATTATTCACAAAATCAATGTAGTACATTTTTGTATTCCTATCGCGTATTTTACTAGACTCCACTACAGTAGCGTCTTACTCTGCTCAAACGCTGTGACTGATGTTGCTGATGTTGCTGATGTTGCTGATGTTGCATATGCTGCTAAAGCGCTGTGGTTATTATTGCTAATAACGCCGTCTGTTTGAGTTCACGCTTCGTCATGAGGTCTTTATGAACAACCCGTCTCAGTCATCTCAGCCATCCCAGGCATTCGGCACTACCAGCGGCGAGCGCGCTTATCAAACCGGCTTCGCCAACGAGTTTGCAAGCGAAGCGTTGCCGGGGGCATTACCCAAGAATCAGAATTCACCGCAAAAATGTGCGTATGGCTTATATGCCGAACAAGTATCGGGAACCGCCTTCACCGCGCCGCGCCATGCGAACCGCCGCTCTTGGCTATATCGCATTCGTCCGGCAGCGATGCATCAGCCATTCGCACAAATTGATAACGGTGCGATGACCAATCAGTTCGATCAGGTACCTAGCACACCCAACCAATTGCGGTGGGACCCTTTGCCTCTTCCACCGACTGAGGTGGCGACCGATTTTATCGATAGCTGGGTCACCATGGCGGGTAACGGTTCTGCGGATGCACAAAGCGGCTGCGCGATTCATCTGTACGCAGCGAACCGTTCGATGGACGGGCGCTATTTTTACAATGCCGATGCCGAGATGCTGATCATTCCGCAGCAAGGCCGCCTGCACCTGCGTACCGAGCTTGGAATTATGGATATTGAACCGCAGGAAATCGCGGTCATCCCTCGCGGCATTCGCTTTGAAGTGCATCTGCCAGATGACGTCGCACGCGGCTATGTATGTGAAAACTTCGGTGCCATGCTGAAGCTGCCTGATCTAGGCGTAATCGGCTCGAACGGTCTGGCGAATCCGCGCGATTTTTTAACACCTCAAGCAAACTACGAGGACAAAGAAGGTGACTTTAGTTTAGTCGCCAAATTCAGCGGCAATCTGTGGTCGGCAAAGATCGGACATTCGCCGCTGGATGTGGTCGCATGGCATGGCAATTTTGCACCGTACAAATATGATCTGCGCCACTTCAATACGATAGGCTCGATCAGTTACGACCATCCCGATCCGTCAATCTTTCTGGTGCTGCAATCACCCAGCGACACACCGGGTGTCGATACAATTGATTTCGTCATCTTCCCGCCACGCTGGCTGGCAGCGGAAAACACCTTCCGTCCGCCCTGGTTCCACCGAAATATCGCGAGTGAATTCATGGGACTGATCCATGGCCAGTATGATGCCAAATCCACTGGCTTCCGTCCCGGAGGTGCGAGTCTGCATAACTGCATGAGTGGTCACGGACCAGATGCACCGACTTTTGAAAAAGCCAGCAACAGCGATACCAGCGTGCCGCATAAAGTTGCCGATACCATGGCGTTCATGATTGAAACCCGCAACATCATCAAACCGACGCGTGCCGCAATGACATCAGCACAGATTCAGCCGGATTACTACCAGTGCTGGATGGGCATCAAGAAAAATTTTAATCCGGAGCAAGCATAAAATGACACTAGCACTTAACGAAACCCATGATGCGCAACTGCGCAGCTGGGTCAGCTCAGCAAATGAAGCGCAGTGCGATTTTCCGATACAGAACTTGCCGTACGGTGTGTTTCGCCGCGCGGGCAGTGCTGAATCGTTCCGGATTGGCGTCGCGATTGGCGATCAGATACTCGATCTGAAAGCAGCGCAGGCAGCAGGTATTTTTGCAAGCATGAAGTCACCACAATTTGATCATGCCATCACAAGCACCAGCCTGAATGCCCTGATGGATATCGGTAGCACGGCATGGGGTATTTTGCGCTTGCTGTTATCGCGGGCTTTACGAGAAGGAAGTCCGCAGCAGACGGAGCTGGCAGCGGCGCTGATCCCTCAGGCCGAGGCGGAATATGCCTTGCCTGCGCAGATCGGTGACTATACGGATTTTTATACCTCGATCCATCATGCGACAGCGGTTGGCAAATTATTCCGGCCAGATAATCCACTGCTGCCCAATTACAAATGGGTGCCGATCGGCTATCACGGCCGCTCTTCGTCTATCGGCGTATCGGGCCAGAAATTCCGTCGCCCTATCGGACAAACCATGCCGCCAAATGCGACAAGCCCGGTGTTCGGCCCCGCCAAACGCATGGATTATGAACTAGAAATCGGTATATTCATCGGCAACGGCAATGCTCCCGGTGAGAACATCGGTATAGACCAAGCAGAGTCCCATGTGTTTGGTCTATGTCTGTTAAACGACTGGTCAGCACGCGATATGCAGGCATGGGAATATCAACCTCTCGGCCCTTTCCTCGCCAAGAATTTTGCCTCGACGATTTCACCTTGGGTCGTGACGCTAGAAGCACTGGCGCCCTACCGTCATCAGTGGCAACGCGAAGCGACTGATCCGCAGCCACTCGCCTATCTGGAATCAACAGACCTGCGCGCCCATGGTGCATTTGATGTCGAGCTCGAAGTGCTGGTACAAACCAGGGCCATGCATGAACAAGGCGCACCGGCTCAGCGTTTGTCCTTATCGAATTTCCGTCATTCGTACTGGAGCGTTTCGCAACTGGTGACTCATCATACGGTGAATGGCTGCAATTTACGCGCCGGAGATTTGCTGGGATCTGGCACTCAGTCAGGGCCTGCACCGGAGGAAGCCGGATCCCTGCTGGAACTGACCGCCGGTGGCAAGCAGCCTTTGACGCTGGCGAATGGCGAACAACGCGTCTTCATCGAAGATGGCGATACGATCATCATGCGCGGCTGGGCACAAAAACCCGGTTTGCCTCGCATAGGATTCGGTGAAGTGGCGGGAACATTGCTACCGGCACGCACGCTATAGTCATGAATGTAGTCTGAATGTAGCCCGAATATTGTCTATATACGGAGTCAACCCATGACGCAAAAAAACGCCTGCCGTTTGTTACGACAGGCGTTTTTTATTGGTGCCAATTTATAATTTAGCGATAGACACTTCGGTGGCCTTGACCAGGGCCACTACCTCGGTGCCGATCACCAGCCCCAGATCCTTGACCGAGCGTGTGGTAATCACCGAGGTAACGATGCCGGCGGGAGTTTCTACATCGACTTCGGAAACAACCGGACCGTCGATAATCGCCTTGATCTTGCCACGGAACTGGTTACGTACGTTGATTGCTTGAATACTCATAATGACTCCTGTTAGTTTGAAATGATAAAAAAGAATAGGAGAAATGCATATACTTCCCCTATTTTTTATAAAAACTACCTTTATCCCCTATGTTTTATTAGTGCTTAAAAAAATACTCGTACAGAGTATATAAAATCCCTACACTGCCCAGCTCACCTGACTGACAGTACGCAACAGCGACAAATCACCGAGCTCCTGATCCAGCTGTGTGGCAGGCCGCTTGAGTATTCGGCTCAAAATCCGCTCTTCAAGTTCAGCAAAAGCCGGATTACCGCGCGCCCGCGGACGCGGCAAACTCACGCGCTCATCCAATGTAATCTGTCCGTCCTCAATCAAAATCACCCGATCAGCCAAGGCAATCGCCTCCTGCACATCATGCGTCACAAGAAGCGCCGTAAAACCTCGTTGCTGCCACAAATGCTCAATCAGGCTTTGCATCTCGATCCGGGTCAGCGCATCCAATGCGCCCAGCGGCTCATCGAGCAAGAGTAAAGCAGGTTCATGCACCAGCGCGCGAGCCAGCGCAACACGCTGACGCTGACCGCCGGATAACACGGACGGCCACTCGTTTGCCCGCTCGGACAAGGCGACCTTGGACAGTGCCTGTGCTGCCAGCGCTTTGTCGCCGCTCAAACCCAGCGCGACGTTATTCAACACAGTTTTCCAGGGTAGCAAGCGTGAGTCCTGAAACATCACGCGCGTCTCGGGTCTGGGATCTGATGCACCAAAACTCAGGTCACCACTATCTGGTGTTTCCAGTCCGGCGATTAAGCGTAGCAAGGTACTTTTGCCACTGCCACTGCGCCCGATCACGGCGATGAATTCACCCGGCTGTACGTCGAGATCCAGGGACTTCAGAACTGTTCGACCCGCATAAGTTTTTTTCAAACCGTGTATCTGTATTGCAGTGCTATTCGGCTTGACGGTACCTGCAGGCGAAGGTGCCGCAGATGCACCCGGCTGTTGCGGCGGATATTCAGAATTCGCAGCGCTATTCCAGTCAGCATCTAATTCTTGCTTGAGCGCGGCGATATTCGCTACACCGCTGCCGATCATTTCTGCACGGATAAAACTCATGATGACTTCCTTTGATAACCGGGATGCCAGCGCAGCCAGTAATGTTCTAGTGCACGAGATAAGACGTCAGCCAGCTTGCCGAGTAAGGCGTACAGCAAGATACCGACCAGCACCACGTCGGTCTGTAAAAACTCACGGGCATTCATGGTCATGTAACCAATACCTGCCTGCGCTGAAATCGTCTCGGCAACAATCAGCAATACCCAAACAAGGCCGAGAGAAAACCGCACGCCGACCAGTATTGACGGCAAGGCACCCGGCAGTATCACGTCACGGTACAAAGCCCAGCCGGATAAACCATAACTACGCGCCATTTCAATCAGGCCCTGATCGACCGAGCGTATGCCGTGAAAAGTATTCAGATACACAGGAAAAAACACGCCGACCGAGACCAGAAACAGTTTTGCACTCTCATCAATGCCAAACCACAGAATCACCAGAGGAATCAGCGCGAGTGCCGGGATATTGCGGATCATCTGCAAGCTCGTGTCCAGCAAAGTCTCTGCCGTCTTAAAACTCCCCGTCAGCAAACCGAGCAGTAATCCCAGACCGCCGCCAACAGCAAACCCAGAAATCGCGCGCCATAAGCTGGTCTTGGCATGCATCCACATGTCGCCTGACGCGGCCAGTGTCCAGAAGGCTTTTGCCACCGCAAACGGTTCTGGCAAAATCCGGCTCGATAACCAGCCGGTCTGCGCGGCAATTTGCCAGAAGGTGATCAATAACACAGGCACAGTCCATGGCAACAAAAGCGGCCAGGATTGAACAATTACTTTCGCGTATTTACCTAACTGGATTGGATGTTGCACAGCATCGACGTGACCTGAAAATGAACGTTGATTGCTCAACGAAGGATCCTCTGTGACCTCGGTAACTTCTGTAATGAAAGGCCCCATAACTACCTCATTAACTTTGTGACGCTTGTGGAACGAATTCGTTGGCAACAATCTCACCAAACGGACCGGTTAAATTACTGACCTCCCTATTAGTGCCTTTGCCAATCAGCGGGAAAACCAGTTCAGCAAAGCGATACGATTCCTCCAGATGCGGATAGCCCGAGAGGATGAAGGTGTCGATGCCCAGATCCTCATATTCCTTCATGCGTGCTGCGACCGTTTCCGGGTCGCCGACCAGCGCGGTTCCAGCACCACCGCGCACCAGACCAACACCGGCCCACAGGTTCGGCGAGGCTTCGAGCTTGTCGCGCTTACCGCCATGTAAAGCGCTCATTCTCTTTTGCCCCACCGAATCCATCTTGGCAAACGATGCCTGTGCCCGTGCAATTACCGCATCGTCAACATGACTAATCAGATCCTCGGCCGCTTTCCATGCCTCGTCATTGGTTTCACGCACAATCACATGGAGACGGATACCGAAGCGTAAAGTGCGCCCAAATTTAGCCGCACGGGCGCGCATATCAGCGATCTTCGCGGCAACTGCTGCGGGTGGTTCACCCCAGGTCAGATAAACATCGACCTGCTCGGCAGCCAGCTCGTGCGCCGCCTCGGAAGATCCACCAAAATACAAAGGCGGATACGGTTTTTGTACCGGCGGGTATAAAGTTTTTGCCCCCTTAACAGTCAAGTGTTTGCCTTCAAAATCAAAACCCTGATCACCACTGGATAATGCACCTCGCCAAATACGCAGAAATTCCTCACTAATTTCATAGCGCTCGGCATGATCGGCAAACAAGCCATCGGCTTCTAACTCGCCCTGATCGCCCCCCGTGACGACATTGATCAACAGACGTCCGTTCGACAAGCGGTCAAAGGTCGATGCCATGCGGACCGCCAGACCAGGTGTACTCAGACCGGGTCGTACCGCGACCAGAAACTTGAGATTTTTTGTCGCACCAATCAGGCTGGACGCAACCACCCATGCATCTTCGCAAGAACGACCAGTCGGCAGTAATACTCCGTCATACCCTTGCGTATCTGCAGCTACGGCGATCTGACGCAGATAGTAGTAATTGATCTCGCGGGCGCCCTTCGTAGTACCTAGATATCGGCTGTCACCGTGGGTAGGGATGAACCAAAAAACATTCAGACTCATGATTACTCCTGTATTTTTAATTTACTTTTCAATGTCTTATCCAATTAACCTACAACTTGTTTGTGGATACGCTGGCAGGCGGCGTCCAGGTTGCATCTTTCACGTTGACGGATTTAGGAATCAGTTTTTGCTGATAAAAATTGTCCGCAACACGCTGCTGTTCTTCAATGATGTTCGGGGTTAGATAAACAACCGGCGAGCGCGGACGGCGCTCCAGAAAGGCGGCGATCGTTGGCTTATCGAGACCGGTACTGGCTGCGACAATCGCAATCGCTTCTGTGCGATTTTTTTGCACGAAGGTATCGCTCTTGGTTAGCTCTTCAAACAATAATTGAATCAGCTTGGGATACTGATCCGCGAAACTGCGGCTAGACAGATAATGCGAAAGATTGTTGACCAGCCCCACTCCCGTTACCAGCACTCGCGGCTTGGTATTTTGTTCAATCGCGGCCCAGTAAGGATCCCAGATCGCCCAGGCATCCACACTACCCCGCTCAAACGCAGCGCGGGCGTCAGCGGGTGCGAGATACACCGGCGTGATATCAGACCATTGCAACCCAGCTTGTTGCACCACACGCAGAACGTGATAGTGGGCACTCGATCCTTTTTGAAAAGCGATCTTCTTGCCTTTCAGGTCCACTAAATTTTTGATGACAGAATCTTGCTTGACCAGAATCGCACTGACCGCTGGTTTAGCCGGTTCCGCACCGACGTACACCAGATTGCTACCAGCGGCCTGTGCAAAGATCGGTGGAGGCTCACCGGTCGTCGCAAAATCAATACTGCCGACCGATAAGGCTTCCAGCATCTGCGGCCCTGCAGTGAATTCGAACCAGGTGACTTTAACGCCCTTTAATTGTTGCTCTAGTGCGTGTCGGTGTTTGAGCAAGGTCAGATTGACCGAACTTTTTTGAAATCCGATACGTAATTCTTTTGGTATTTTTGATTGCTCAGCAGGTTGCAATGCCGCCAGAGCACTAGCGGGCAACAAGGATGTCCACGTCAATAAGGCGAGAGGCAGCATCAGAGCGGCACGACGTAATAGCGACTTCACGCTGGCCTCAGAGCTTGACTGAAAAAACGGCGTCTTTGATATTGATACGTTTCGGTATCAATTTCAGATCAGCAAAAACATCGGCGATACTTTGCTGCTCACGTATCACATGCTCGGTCAGTGGTTTCACGCCAAAAGTAGCGCGCTGAGTCGCAATATCAACAATGGCGGGGTCGAGGCCGACCTGAGCGGAGAGAATGCTGGTAACTTCCTTCAGATTTTTGCCACCCCATTCGTCGATTCTGGCCAGCTCTTCGAGCACGACTTTGACGACCTCAGGATATTTTTGTGCATATGGACGCGCTGCCAGATAGAACTGGTGGTTGCTTACCAGTCCTTTGCCATCAATCAGAATGCGTGCGCCCAGCTGTTTTTCCGCGGCGGCAAGAAAAGGATCCCAGATAACCCAGGCATCCACACTACCCCGCTCAAAAGCAGCACGCGCATCAGCGGGCGGCAGATAGATGATTTCGACATCTTTGTAGGCAATTCCCGCTTTTTCAAGCACTTTAACCAGCAGGTAATGGACATTCGAGCCCTTATTCAGGACGATTTTTTTACCTCGTAGATCCGCGGCAGTCTTTAAGGTCGAATTTTTAGGAACGATTACCGCCTCTCCGCTCGGCGCTGGTGGCTCGTTGCCAACGTAAAGTAAGTCTGCACCGGCGGCCTGCGCAAAAATCGGCGGCGCCTCGCCCGTCGTACCGAAGTCGATACTGCCGACATTCAATCCTTCAAGGAGTTGCGGCCCAGCCGGAAACTCGGTCCATTTCACTTCGACACCTTGCGCTGCGAGACGTTTGTCGAGTGCGCCGGTTCCTTTTAAAAGCGTCAGCGTGCCATATTTCTGATAACCGATTCGTAAGGTGGTTGCCTTGTTTTGTGCTAGGGACAATGCAGGAAAACCACCTGCGACACCCGCAGCGATGGCGGCAAGCACGCCCAGTGTGCGACGTTTTTGATTTTGGAATAACGCTTGACTCATTGCTTTACTCACTGCTTTACTCATGATGTGTACTTTCCGAAAAGTGACAGGTGTCCCTGTGCGCTCAACAGGTGGCGCAACATCTGGAACAATCAAAATAATTTTAGTGCTGGCAGTGCGGTGTCGGTTGTTGACCCAGTATTCAACTCAACAACCGATCATCGCCAGCTCGTCAGCCCGCGTTGAGATGAAGTCGTTCAGGCACTACATCGCAGTGATTCTGGAATGGATTGCTTTTCTGTACGCCCGAGCAAACTGAAGGTGTCTATGTTTTTTACGGTATCGGTCCGATCAGCTAATCCCTGATCTAGTTGGCGCACCCCTTCGTGTAAACGCTCAAGAATGGCGGGATCAATCTTGGTACCGTGCTGTTCTGACCATTCGACCTGTTTGTCTATCGCATACACGCTGGGTAAAATATGTGCCGCGGCGAGTGACGCGAGCACGGGCCGTAAAGCGTAATCCAGAGCCAGCATATGTGATTGACTGCCCCCAGTCGCCAAAGGCAATACCAACTTACCGGCCAGCCCATCTTGCGGCAAAATATCAAGAAAAGTCTTTAACAAGCCCCTATACGCCGCCTTATAAATCGGTGTGGCAATCACGACTGCCTGCGCTTCTGCCAATTGCTGTTTTGCCGCTAGCAGCTCGGGATTGGCGAAGTCAGCATGCAACAACGCTTGTGCCGGTAAATCCCTGACCTGAATCGTCGATGTCTGAAAACCAAGCGCAGTAAGACGCTCGCCCACATAATGCAATAAGCGTGCAGAACGCGACGGTAGCGACGGACTTCCTGAGAGCAGCAATATGGTCATACGATTTCTTTCACGCTAATTTGTCTTTGCGCTGCGTCAGTCTGTGTACCTTGAGAGAGACTGGTGCAGCGCCTTGATACTAAAATTACTTCTTACCCGGCTGATAGATCTGGTCAAATACACCGTTATCAGCGAAGTGATCTTTCTGCGCTTTCGTCCAGCCACCAAAGGTTTCATCTACCGTGAACAATTTGATTTTCGGGAATTTGTTGGCGTATTTTTTCGCAGCTTTTTCTGTTGCCGGGCGATAGTAGTTATTGCCGATAATGTCTTGCGCTTCATCGGTGTACAGGTAGTTCAGATAGGCTTCTGCCACTTTGCGGGTACCATGTTTGTCCGCCACTTTATCGACAACGGATACTGGTGGCTCTGCCAGAACACTAATAGATGGAGCAATGATTTCAAATTTATCGGCGCCGAATTCTTTGAGTGCGAGATGGGCTTCGTTTTCCCAGGACAACAAGACATCACCGATACCGCGCTCGGCAAACGTCACCGTCGAACCACGCGCACCTGAGTCGAGTACCGGTACGTTTTTAAATAATTTTTGGACATACTCTTTCGCTGCCGCTTCAGAACCGCCCGGCGCTTTTAATGCATATCCCCATGCAGCGAGATAAGCCCAGCGTGCACCGCCGGAGATTTTTGGATTCGCTGTGATTACCGAGACGCCTGGCTTAATAATGTCGACCCAGTCTTTAATCCCTTTTGGATTCCCTTTACGGACCAGGAAGACGATCGTGGATGTATAAGGTGATGCATTATGTGGCAGGCGTTTTTGCCAGTTTTTATCGAGCAGACCTTTTTCAGCAATCGCGTCTGTGTCATAGGCTAAAGCCAGTGTCACCACGTCGGCATCGAGGCCATCAATGACGGTACGCGCTTGTTTTCCCGAGCCACCATGAGATTGTTTGATCGACACATTGTCACCGGTCTTGGCCTTCCATTGTTTTGCAAAGCCTTGGTTCACCTCTTGATATAACTCACGGGTAGGATCATAGGACACATTCAATAAGGTCACATCAGCGGCAAACGCCGAGCTGGATAGCAATCCGGCAACAGCGAAGGAGCTAACGATACCGAGGTTTCTGAGGTTAGAAGAGAGGTGCTTGAGCTTCATTGAATATCCTTAATACCAAAAATAATTGCGAAAAGTAATGAACGAGTGAGGATTGCAGACTAAAGCGTCACCACATAAAACAAAACGAATCCTTTCGCGGTTGAATATGCGGTTTACGCATATACGATTGCCGCTATAGCGCTTTATGCGTGATAAGACGTATTGAGTTAGGATCATCTTTTCTTCTTTCCAGCAGGGTTCGCCATGAGCAAATACACCTTGAACGTCAACGGTCACTCCCATCAGCTGGAACTAGAGCCGGATACACCACTGCTCTGGGCATTGCGCGACAGTCTGAACCTGGTCGGGACGAAATATGGATGTGGCGTCGGGCAATGCGGCGCCTGTACCGTGCATATTGATGGCGCACCGACACGTTCATGCTTGCTGCCGGTCTCTGCATTGGGAAAGAAAAAAATAACGACTATTGAAGGTCTGGATGCCAAAGCAATGCATCCCTTGCAGCAAGCCTGGCAAGAGCTCGACGTGCCGCAATGTGGCTATTGCCAGGCGGGACAAATCATGACCG
This sequence comes from Undibacterium sp. Xuan67W, assembly GCF_049340165.1. Classification (NCBI taxonomy): domain Bacteria; kingdom Pseudomonadati; phylum Pseudomonadota; class Betaproteobacteria; order Burkholderiales; family Oxalobacteraceae; genus Undibacterium; species Undibacterium sp. Xuan67W. The sequence goes on along the minus strand of NZ_JBMPPN010000003.1, from coordinate 235,579 downwards.
CTTGCGCCCTGTTAAAAAGCACACCCCACCCCAGCGATGCCGATATTGATAGCGCCATGGCGGGCAATTTATGCCGCTGTGCGACTTATATACGTATCCGGGCAGGCATACACAGGGCGGCGGAGATCAGCGTCGCGAAGAAAGGCAGCAAATGAAAACTTCTTCTCTAACAAAATTATTGCGTGTCTCTATCAATACATCAAGCGATACCACACCAGCATCATCAAGCCGTCGCCGGTTTTTGCGTCACTCCGCGCTGACATCGACCGGACTCGTACTTGGCCTTTATGTCAATGCAGGCAATGCCGATCAGATCGCCAAAGTTACTACACAAGCAGCGACAGCCGACTTCACACCGAATGCGTTTATCCGTATCGCCGCAGATGGCAGCGTGACTCTGATCTCGAAACAGCCGGAAATCGGTCAGGGAATCAAGACATCGTTGCCCATGGTGATTGCAGAGGAACTGGAAGTGAACTGGAAAGACGTGCGTATCGTTCAAGGCGATCTGAATCCCGCCTACGGCAATCAAAGCGCAGGCGGATCGACCTCGACACCCAATAACTATAACGACTTTCATCGGCTCGGCGCTACTGCACGTACCATGCTGGTCGATGCCGCAGCCCAGACCTGGGGAATCCCGGTTAGTGAATGCAAAGCGACCCGTAGTAAAGTTTTGCATACACCCACCCAGCGCACATTGGGCTATGGCGCTCTGGCAGCGAAAGCAGCGACACTCCCAGTACCAGATCCAAAGAATGCCATATTAAAAGACCCGTCCAACTATCAACTACTGGGAACCCGTATCGGCGGGGTCGATAATGCCGCCGTCGTCAGTGGCAAGCCGCTCTTTGGTATCGATGTGAAATTGCCTGGTATGCTATACGCCGTATATGAAAAATGTCCGGTGTTTGGCGGCAAAGTGATCAGCGCCAATCTTGACGTGATCAAAACCTTACCCGGTGTGCGTGATGCATTTATGATCGAAGGCACCAGTAATTTGAATGGCCTGGTTCCCGGTATCGCGATTATTGCGACGTCAACCTGGGCCGCATTCAGTGCACGCAAACAACTCAAAGGGACCTGGGACGAGGGCGTATATGCCAAACAGAGCTGGGCTGAATTTGCCTTACAGGCGCAAACCCAGTCTACGCAAACAGGAGCAACGACCTTGCGCAAGGACGGTGATGCTGTCACTGCACTCGCACATGCCAGCAAAACGGTGGAAGCTGCCTATAGCTATCCATTCATTTCCCATGCCAGTATAGAACCGCAAAATTGCACCGCCTGGTGGAAGCCGGAGGATGGCAGTCTGGAATTATGGGCTCCTACACAAAATCCTGGTTCAGGACAGAATCTGGTTGCGACCACTCTGAATATTCCAAAAGAAAAAATCCTGATGCACATCACGCGCAGCGGTGGTGGCTTTGGACGTCGGCTCAGTTCGGACTATGTCGTGGAAGCCGCCGCAATCGCGCAAAAAGTTAAAGCACCGGTTAAGCTGACCTGGTCCAGAGAAGATGACATCCAGCATGATCATTTCCGCGCTGGGGGTTTCCATTTTTTGCGCGGTGGCATCGATGCCAAAGGTAAGTTGATCGCCTGGCATAATCATTTTGTCACCTTCGCGAACCGGGTAAATCGTGAGGGTAAGAGCATTCTGCAGCCGGGTAGCGGCGGCAGTTTGAGCGGCGATGAGTTTCCGGGACGCTGGGTCGAAAACTGTCTGCTGGAGCAAACTCCGATTGAATGCGGTATTCCGATGGGGCCCTGGCGTGCGCCGGGAAGTAATGTTTTTGCCTGGGTCTTTCACAGCTTTATCGACGAACTAGCGCATGCTGCTGGCCGCGATCCTCTGGCATTCCGCTTAGAGATTCTGGGTGACAAAGAGATTATTGCCGGGACAGGTGAACGCGGACAACCGTATCACGTCGGCCGCATGAAACATGTACTACAAGAAGTTGCAGACAAATCCGGCTGGGGTAAAAAAAATTTCCCTCGCGGACAAGGTCAGGGCATCGCTTTCCATTTCAGTCACCGCGGCTACATTGCCCAGGTCGCTGAAGTGACAGTATCTAAAAAAGGTGAGCTTAAGGTAGATCGTGTGGTCGTGGTGTCCGATATCGGCGCACAAATTGTTAACCTCAGCGGTGCTGAAAATCAGGTACAAGGATCAGTCATCGATGGACTCAGCACACTGATGTATCCCGAGCTGACGGTAGAGCGTGGACGTATTACGCAAAGTAATTTTCATGACTATCCGCTGCTTCGCATCGCGGATACGCCACCCAAAGTTGAGGTACATTTTTTGAAAACAGATTTTCCTGTCACCGGATTGGGTGAACCTGCCTTTCCGCCATTGGCCCCCGCCGTATGCAATGCGATTTTTGCCGCAACGGGTAAGCGTGTACGACAATTGCCGCTAACACATACGGATCTGAGCTGGAGTTGACGACCTTAGTAGATGGTGCCTAGTTGCCAGTTAATTGGCGCCTATGGCGCCAGAAACTGAGAATGAAGAACTTTGCATTGACAACTTTGCCTAGGATTTATAGCAGACAGGTATCTTATTTCAGATAATTTTTACCAGTCCAGATCAAAGAATAATTTTCCTTGTAGTTGAGGATGGAATCGATCTCTGCACCTTTGAGCTGGTTCATTAGCGGACTAGTAATCACAATAGGCTTACTGATGTAGCCACTTGGAGGCCAACCAGAAAATGCGCGGTTCAACTCATCGGCAAGTTGCCAGCCTTGCAGACCAAAAGGCTCGGCCACCGTGGCTACCTGCTGCGAGATACCTGATTTGATGCGACTTAGTGCGGTATAAGAACCGTCACCTGCGGAGACGTTCTGTATGTCTCTGCGATCCGCTCTCGCCAGCGGTACATTGATCGCATCAAAATAGGCATCATTTATCGCCAGCGTATGAGTCCATTTTTTCCCATACAGCTGATTCAACCTGATTACCGCACCCGGCATTTCCTGATTCGCTTGGCCAATCTGCATATTCTCGACAGACAGCAGCTTGCAGCGCGCGCACCGTATCACGATATCCATCATCACCGCGGTCTTGGCGTTAGCGATGCCAAAGCGATCGTCATTAAAGATAATGACGCCAATCTCGCCTTTGCTATTATCGATGACAAATTCTGCCGCCCTTTTTCCGACCTCCTCATACGGAGTGGTGATATTGACGAACAGATCCTTGGTTGGACCGGGCTTAGCACTAGCATGCCAGCCCACCAGAATAATTTTTTCCTGCTTGGCCCGCACACTGAGATCCTGAAAGCTGTCGTCAAACTCGATACCACCGAGGATGATCGCGTCCTGATGTTGTTGCAGTGCATCGCTGAACAGGGAACGTATCGTGGCCCTGTCATTCTTTCCATCTACAATACTCAGAGACCAGCCGAGCTCAATCGCAGCGAGATAAAATCCCCGGTAAGCAGACGAGACGCCGCCGTTGCGAGAATCCTGAGTGATAAAAGTAACTTTTTTACCGGTTTGTTTTGCGGGCCCCTCAATAGGGCCATCCCAGCCCGACTTTTTCAAGGAGGTTTTAGTTATGCTGCCGTCAATAGCGAATGCAGAAAGACAACACATGCCAATGAGCAGTGCCACCAAAATACGGATACCATGTTTCAAAGAATTTATCGTCATTCTCTATCCATGCAAACAACTTGTTTGCCCAGCTTATTCGATGAAAGACGCTATTCCGGATCATAATAGGGATTAAACCAGAGGAGCATAATGTGACACAAACACGTCGCTTTATTTGAATAATACACCCTGTAGAACACAGTAGAAAAGCGAATACTGCCGACGAGCAACACAAGATACGGACAAAGTTGGCAAACGAAGCTAATGCAAAATATTAATAATAAATGCTGCATTGCGCTTAATTTTTGTATAAGCATATGAAAAAGCGGTCATTCTCAACAGGCAGCACTTGTGAAAGAATCAGGGTAACTAATTCTTACTGATTCGGTGTAGCACTACTCTCCCCTTGGATATCGTCATGACGCAATCAACTTCTGTTTTCTCCCCTCTCTCATCACACACCAAGCGCAGCCTTAGCCTCCATGCTGCATCTGCACAGCGTACGTCGATAAAAACCCTCATTTCAGCCAGTCTGCTGGCAGCAATGACATGCTTTTTCACGGCAACGCCAATTCATGCAGCAGAAATAAATTTATTAAATGTGTCGTATGACGTAACGCGTGAACTGTTTAAGGACATCAATCCAGCCTTTATCGCAGATTGGAAAAAAACTAGCGGCGAAACCATCACCATCAATCAGTCCCACGGCGGCTCCAGCAAACAAGCACGCTCGGTAGCCGATGGTCTGGAAGCTTCAGTAGTAACCATGAATCAGGCCAACGATATCGATTTTCTGGCAGAGCATGGTCTGGTCACGAGCGATTGGGCGAAGCGCTTCCCGAACGGCTCGGCACCGTTTTATTCAACCATGGTGTATCTGGTGCGAAAAGGCAATCCTAAGCAAATCAAGGACTGGGATGACCTCGTCAAACCGGGCACCAAAGTTATCATCCCAAATCCGAAAACCTCAGGCAATGGCCGTTATTCCTATCTTGCTGCATGGGGTGCCGTGATCAAGAAAGGCGGCAACGAAGCCCAGGCTCGCCAGTTCGTCGAGAAACTGTTTAAGAATGTGCCGGTACTCGATGCCGGTGGACGCGGCGCGACAACAACGTTCACGCAACGTGAGATCGGTGACGTGCTGGTGACCTTTGAAAATGAAGTGCAATTGGTCCGTACCGAATTTGGCGATAATTTTGAAGTCGTCTACCCAAGCACATCCATCCTTGCCGAATCACCAGTTGCCGTTGTCGACAAGGTCGTAGATAAACTCCACATCCGCAAGCAGGCAACGGCGTATCTACAATTTTTATATTCAGAGGCCGGTCAGGATATCATCGCCAAACACTACCTACGTCCACGCTCGGCAATCGCCGCAAAGAAATACGCCGCCTCATTTAAACCCGTCGCTTTATTTACAGTAGATGAAGTATTCGGCGGGTGGAAGTCAGCGCAGAAAAAACATTTTGACGATGGCGGCGAGTTCGATAAAATTTTTAGTAAGAAATAACTTTTTAATGAGGATCATCTGAGATTGAATAATTGATGCGCATCTTTTTGAAAAAAGGATGCGCATTAATTTTTTCTACGCCAGTTTTGGTTTGTCGGCAATCATAGACTTTTATGCAAATCAGGCTAACTATATATAAAAGCCTTATTACTGATAGCGCGCGTTTTTCAACATTTGCACAATTATTGAATACTGACCCAAGTCAGCCCAAGCAAATTCAAAAACCTCATATTAAAACGCGAAACGATTCGTTTTCATTTCTAAGCACACGCACTACTCTTTGCCTCTGCAGGGTATCGATCATTGATACTCCGTATTAATCGTCGATAGATGAGGAAAGAACTATGCCGTCTCCAGCGTTACAGCAATATTTAAGTCACCTGAATAGCAGTCACAGTGCGAGCAGCACTATATGCCTGGACGAGACAGGACGGGCGCGCGGACGGTATTTTAATTCGACGCTGACCAGTGCTTTCCAGGCGATCCGTTCTGCGGATGATCAGTGCGTAGTTGCCTATGAAGCGTATGCGCGCAGTTATTCCAGTGTCGATCAGGGTTTGAATATCTGGCGCTTGCTGGATCATGCGGCGAATGATGCGGAGTCAGTGGAACTTGACCGGCTCTGCCGGATTTTGCATGCGGTGAATTTTTATCGTCAGCCGGATTCGGCGCAGCGCGATCTCTATCTGAGTGTGCATACGCGTCTGCTGGCGGCGATCGAGGGCAATCATGGCATGGCGTTTCGCCGCATCTTGGATTTGCTCGGTTTGCCGCATCAGCAGATTGTGTTGCAACTGCCGCTGATTGCGCCCAGTCAGCGCTGGGTATTGACGCATGTAGCTGACAATTACCGGCGTAACGGATTTCGGATCGGAGTCAACGCGGCAAGCCTGGATCAGGCGCGCGAGTTACTGGAACGTGTGCAGCCTGATTCGATCAAAATCGACATTACTCACGCGAATAACGCAGACGCTCAGCAACAGTTGCTGGAAAAAGCGCAGCGCGTTAACTGCAAAGTCATCTTCAAGCGAATTGATAATGACGCCCGTTTTAATGCTCTTCAGGTTAGTAACACTGATCAGTATCCGTATTATCTGCAAGGCTTTTTGTTCGATCTGCCACGCGCTAATTTGGCCGATACACTGGACTTATCAGCAACGTCACTCGTCAACAGTGCCTTGATCGCAGCCTGAACCGAGTGACTTTGCCTCGCCGGATCAGGCTAATCGCAACAGAAAATTCACTGTGAACCAATCGTTTATGCGTTTTTCATCTATAAACATGCAAAAAGATTCGTTTTTAATATAATAAAATCCTGCAATCATGTGCCATCTATAGTCATCTTCGTAATAAGGACTAAGCATGGCCCATGCTTTACATACAAAATCACGGTTTAAGCGCGTGATTCCGGGGTTTCAGCTTTCCCTAGGATTTACTCTGCTGTACCTTAGCCTGATCGTTCTCATTCCGCTGTCTGCCATTTTCCTTAAAACCTTCACCATGACCTGGGAAGCTTTCTGGAATACGGTCACGTCGGAACGGGTGGTTGCATCGTATAAGTTGACTTTTGGTGCCTCGTTTCTCGGCGCACTGATCAATGTTGTTTTTGGCGGCATCGTCGCCTGGGTTTTAGTCCGTTATAAATTCCCTGGTAAGCGCCTGATTGATGCGCTGGTCGATCTGCCGTTCGCCTTGCCGACCGCAGTCGCCGGTATCACGCTGGCGACTTTATATGCTCCGAATGGCTGGCTTGGTAAGTTACTAGAACCCCTCGGTCTAAAAGTCGCGTTCACCCCATTAGGCGTGCTGGTCGCCCTGACTTTTATCGGTTTGCCGTTCGTCGTCCGTACCGTGCAACCAGTGCTGGAAGAGGCGGAAAAAGAATTGGAAGAAGCCGCCATCAGTCTCGGCGCGAGCCATTGGCAGACGTTTGTCAAAGTCATCTTACCGACCATCTTGCCAGCCCTGCTGACCGGCTTTGCGCTGGCGTTTGCACGGGCGACCGGCGAATACGGTTCGGTGATTTTCATCGCTGGCAACATGCCTATGGTGTCTGAGATTACGCCCTTATTCATGATCACCAAGCTGGAACAATATGACTATGCGGGCGCCACGGCGATTGCCGTCGTCATGCTGCTGCTGTCATTCGTTCTGCTGCTGACGATCAACTTATTGCAGGCTTGGAGCCGCAACCGAAACAAAAGTGAGATTGAATAATGACGAGCACCTCTCTCAATGCAACGGCGACAGATACCTCTAGTGCCACCCCGGCAGTACGACGTCGGATTGAGCCGGCAATTACGCCTGCCGCAACACAGGAGCCGCTCTGGGTTCGCGTGCTACTGACCGTCACCGCTTTTACTTTTTTAACTCTGTTCTTGTTTGTCCCGCTGGCGGCGGTGTTTGCTGAGGCGTTTAAAAAAGGCTGGGAAGTTTATCTGAAAGCTATCATCGAACCAGACGCGTTATCGGCGATTCGTCTGACGCTAATTGCGGCGGGTATCGCGGTTCCGTTGAACCTGGTGTTTGGCGTAGCAGCCGCATGGACGATTGCGAAATTTGAGTTCCTCGGTAAAAACGTCTTGCTAACCCTGATTGATTTGCCGTTCTCGGTATCACCTGTGATCTCTGGCCTGATTTATGTCTTGCTGTTCGGCGCACAAGGCTGGTTCGGCCCATGGTTGCGTGAACATGACATCAAGATTTTATTTGCTGTGCCCGGCATCGTACTGGCAACCATTTTTGTGACTTTTCCATTTATTGCACGTGAGCTGATCCCGCTGATGCAAGCGCAAGGCAGCGAGGAAGAGGAAGCGGCGCTGGTGCTCGGCGCCTCAGGCTGGAAGACTTTTTGGTATGTGACCTTGCCGAATATCAAATGGGGACTGTTATACGGGGTGATCTTGTGTAACGCCCGTGCGATGGGGGAATTCGGCGCGGTGTCCGTGGTATCGGGACATATCCGTGGCGAGACCAACACCATGCCGCTACAGGTCGAGATTCTCTACAACGAATATAACTTTACAGCCGCCTTTGCGGTGGCATCGCTACTGACCTTGCTGGCGCTTTTAACACTGGCTTTGAAAATGATCGTGGAATGGCGTACCGATGAGTCGCAAGCCATCCCTCAGGAATAGGAGTACACAATGAGTATCGCAGTGAATCACTTACATAAAAAATTTGGCAGCTTCACCGCGCTGAACGATGTCACGCTGGATTTTCCCAATGGTGAACTGACCGCTCTGCTCGGCCCGTCGGGCTGCGGCAAGACCACGCTGTTACGTATCATCGCCGGACTAGAGCATGCGGACAGCGGGCAGGTATTGCTGGATGGTCAGGACGCCTCCGATCAGCATGTGCGCGAACGTCAGGTTGGTTTTGTATTTCAGCATTACGCGTTGTTTAAGCACATGACGATTTTTGAAAATATCGCTTTCGGTTTACGCGTCAAGCCACGCGCCATACGGCCATCAGAAGCGGTGATCAGAGAAAAAGTCAAACAACTGCTAGAGCTGGTGCAGCTTGACTGGCTAGCAGATCGCTATCCGCCGCAGTTATCCGGCGGACAGCGGCAACGTATTGCGCTGGCACGTGCGCTGGCAGTAGAACCGCGGGTTCTCTTGCTCGATGAGCCTTTCGGCGCGCTCGATGCTAAGGTGCGTAAAGAACTGCGCCGCTGGTTGCGTCGTTTGCATGATGAGTTGCATGTCACGAGTATCTTTGTCACACATGATCAGGAAGAAGCGCTCGAAGTAGCAGACCAGATCGTCGTCATGAACCACGGTCAGGTGGAACAGATCGGCGCACCTGCCGAGGTGTATCAGCATCCGGCGTCGCCTTTTGTGTATGGCTTCCTCGGTAATGTAAATCTGTTCAAAGGTCGTCTGCACGAAGGGATTCTCGATGCCGGTGGTGTGGCATTTGACGCGCCGGATCATGCGACTACACGGGACGCCACAGGGATTGGCTATGTACGTCCACACGATCTTGAAATTGACCGCTACTCACCGGGTGTAGAGGGCTTGATGGTGCAATTGCGTCGTGTCCATAGCATAGGCCCGCTGGCACAACTGGAGCTGGAGCGTGATGATAATGGTGATCTGATCGAGGCAATGATTTCTAGTGAGCGCTACCACCAGCTCAAATTAAAAGTCGGCGAAGCACTGGTGGTCAAACCACGGCGTCTGGCCGTGTTTGTTGATCAGGCCGCAGGATAACATTATGAATTTCCAACAATTACGCTCGATCAGAGAAGCTGCGCGTTGCGGTTATAACCTGACCGAAGTCGCCAATGTTTTGTTCACCTCACAACCCGGTGTGAGCCGTCAGATACGCGAACTTGAAGAAGAGCTCGGTGTCGATATTTTTGAGCGCAACGGCAAACGGCTGACCGGCCTGACCGAGCCGGGCAAAGATATTCTGAAAATTATTGAGCGCTTATTAATCGAAGCAGAAAATTTACGTCAGGCAGGCGATGACTATTCTGATCAGACCAAAGGCACGCTGACGATTGCAACCACTCATACGCAGGCGCGGTATGTGCTGCCTAAAGTGGTACAGGGATTCCGCAACGCCTTCCCGGATGTGCGTATCGCCTTGCAACAAAGCTCACCTGAGCATATCGCTGAGTGGGTGTTGTCGGGCAAAGCAGACGTCGGTATTGCGACAGAGGGATTGTCGCAGTTTAAGGATCTGGTATCGTTTCCCTGCTACGAATGGAACCATGTGATCGTAGTACCGGACGGCCATCCTTTGTTGAGAAAAACACCGATTACGCTTGAAGATTTATCGAATTATCCTTTGATTACCTATGATGTCGGCTTTACCGGTCGCGGCCATATTGATCAGGCGTTTCAGCAAGCAGGATTGCGTACTGATATCGTGCTTACCGCGATGGATTCTGACGTGATTCAGCAATACGTAGCGCTCGGATTAGGCGTGGGACTAGTGGCCGAGATGGCGGTGGAAACCGGGATCGACACGCGCCGCTTCAGCGCGTTGCAAGCTCTGCCTGCAAGCCATTTGTTTGCACCGAATGTCACCCGGCTTGCGGTGCGGCGCGGCGCTTATCTGCGTAGCTATATTCTCGATTTCATCGTGCAATTTGCACCGCAATTAACTTATGAAGATATTCGCCTGGCCTTAGCACCAGACGAAACATAAGCATTACGAGAGAGTACGAACCGATATGAGCCACAAGTAACGACCCTTGAAATAAGACGTCGCTGCTTGTGGTATTTTTATTGGGGTAATGCCGTTGCCTGTCTCAACAAGCCGTTACAAAAAAACCCGAATAAGTTGCTTTTCACAACATGTTTTATTCTATAATGAGAATTATTATCATTTAGAATGTCTATCTGTTGCCATGCGGCGGGTAGCGTAAGCGACATGCCCAATACCAGTGCCACGACAAAAGTCGCACATCACCGCCCCGATCCCAGTCAGCAGCAGAAGCGTGCTTTCTGGCTGCGCCACCTGCATCAGTGGCATTGGATCAGCTCGGCACTTTGTCTGATCGCCATGCTGTTATTCGCTGCGACTGGCATCACGCTGAATCACTCTGCGCAGATAGAAGCCCATCCGCAAGTGACAAAAAAATCTGCCGAGTTACCGGCAGCTTTACTGACACAACTTCAGCAACATCAAAAAACACCGCACAGTGACAAAGATCCGCTGCCCGCCGAAGTACGTCAATGGCTAGAACAAACGCTGTCCGTACGCGTCAATACGCAAGCCGCAGAATGGTCGCCGGAGGAAGTGTATTTATCCCTGCCGCGCCCCGGTGGTGATGCCTGGCTGCGTATCGCTCTCGATAATGGCGAACTCGAATTTGAACTGACGGATCGCGGCTGGATCGCGTATTTCAACGATCTGCATAAAGGTCGCAATGCCGGAAACGCCTGGAGCTGGTTTATTGATCTGTTTGCGATCGCTTGTCTGATTTTTTGTATTACCGGTTTATTCCTCTTAAAAATGCACACTGCTAATCGCCCCATCACCTGGCCGATAGTCGGTCTTGGCCTCGTCTTGCCCTTGTTGCTGGCGATCCTGTTTGTGCACTAGCCGCTTTCCGTTTTTTACTTACTCCTTGAGTTTTTTCTAGTTATACAGATTTTATTTTCTTTCATTTTGTGAGGTATTGTTCATGCGTAAATTGCTCCCTTTTGCGATCACCAGCCTGCTTGGCACAAGCAGCATGGCTGCGGATCTGACAGCCAAAATCGAAGTACCTCGCCTCAACGTCGCGGAATACCATCGTCCTTATGTGGCGGTGTGGATAGAAAGTCCGGATCAGACTTTTGCCGGCAATCTGTCCGTGTGGTATGACCTTAAAAAACGCGACAACGAAGGAGCGAAATGGTTGAAGGATTTGCGCCAATGGTGGCGTCGCAGCGGTCGCGATCTGGCGATGCCGGTCGATGGCGTCAGCGGTGCGACCCGGGTTGTCGGTGAACAGAGTTTAAGTTTTGCCGGCGATAAGGGCGTGTTGGCAAAGTTACCTGCCGGTGAGTATCAGCTGGTAGTAGAAGCAGCCCGCGAAGGCGGTGGCCGTGAAGTCGTGAAGCTGCCTTTCCAATGGAATGCTAAAACAGAACAAACGGCAAAAGCCCAAGGCAGTCATGAGCTGGGTCAGGTCAGTCTCACCGTCAAACCATAAAAATTTAAGGCACCGACATCACTATGAAATTCCATCTTAACATCGTCGCTCTCAAATTCCTCACACTCGCATTCGCTGTCTCTGCACCGTTCGCAGCGCAGGCTCATCGTGCCTTCCTGCTGCCATCATCGACCGTCACGGCGGCCAATGCGCCGTGGATCACGGTAGATGCTGCCGTCGCCAGTGATATGTTTTATCTTGACCACATGCCATTACGACTCGACAGCTTAAAAATTATTGCGCCCGACGGCAGTGTAATTAAAGAAGAGAATGCGAATACCAGCAAGCTCCGCAGCACCTTTGATCTGCGCCTGGCGACTGCCGGCACCTATAAGCTAAGTATCTTGAACGACAATGTCATGGCAAGCTACAAAGACAAAGGAACGCCAAAACGCTGGCGCGGTCTGGCAGACAACATGAGCAAAGAAATTCCCGCTGACGCAGAGGAGTTGCAAGTCACGCAAGCACAAGCGCGTATCGATACCTTTGTCACGAGTGGCAAGCCTAGTAACAAGTCACTTGAGATCACAGGCAAGGGATTGGAGATGCAGGCAATCAGTCATCCGAATGATCTGGTGGCGGGTGAAAAAGCGAATTTCCGCATGATGCTGGACGGACAACCTGCGGCTAAAATTCAGGTAAGTGTGATCTTAGGTGGCATTCGCTACCGTCAAAAACTTGATGAGCAATTGTTGACTACCGATGCTGACGGCAAGTTCACCATCAATACAGCGAACGCAGGTATGTACTGGCTGGAAGCCACGGTCAAAGACGATAAGGCAACGGTAAAAGGGGCAAAAGAACGACGCGCGAGCTATGTCGCTACGCTGGAAGTATTGCCTCAATAAACGCCATCTGGACTGACGTAAAACGCTAGCTGCTGGTAGACACTTACATCGCTGCTTACATCACTACTAACATTACGACTCACATCGAATCCGCAGTCTGGATGCGGCTGCTGGCACAAAATGCCTCTGAAAGCCCCATCCAGCTTGCGGATTCGCTTTAGAAAACTGCTAAAAACCCTTTCATCGACTCATCATGGCCTTATTGACTCTTAGCTGTTCTCTGAGTCTCCGAATCTCTGAGCCCCCCATGCCTCTGTGGTGAGACGTCTTGGTTTTTGCGTAAGTCCTGACCATAACAAGCTTCAGAACAAAGTCCGCTTTAATGAAACAGGTATTTATCCCTCTCAGCTTCACTGAACCACCCGCACTACCGCCGGATGCGCAGCTTATGCCGTTATCCGGTCATACCATGGGCACTACCTGGTCGGTAAAACTGCTTGTCTCTGGCGGGCCACAGTTGCAGAACCAGCTTCAGATGCTGGAACAAGGTATTCAGGCACAACTCGATCAAGTTGTCGCGCAGATGAGTACGTGGCTGGCGAGTTCTGATCTCTGTCAATTTAATCAGGCTGCTGCGGGTACGTGGCATCGCCTGCCTGCGGAGTTTTTTAAGGTACTGGATTACGCCGTCTTTATCGCACAGCAAAGCGCCGGTGCCTACGATCCCAGCATTGGCCGGATCGTCAATCTTTGGGGCTTTGGACCGGACAAGCATGATGACTTGCCGGGAGATCCAGCCTTGCAAGACGCAAAGCAATCCTCAGGCTGGCAAAAGCTCCAACTTGACCGGGTAAATCAGCGTGCTTATCAACCAGGCGGGCTGGCAATCGATTTATCGTCGATTGCCAAAGGCTTTGGCGTCGATCAAGTTGCCCGCTATCTGGAGTCGCAAGCGATTCCATCTTATCTGGTCGAAGTCGGTGGTGAGTTACGCGGCTTTGGCACCAAGCCGGATCACCAGCCCTGGTGGGTAGAACTGGAACAAGCTCCGGCTATAGGACAAGCCACACCTTCTGCGCAGGATCGGATGAAGATCCTTGCATTGCATGGTTTATCCGTCGCCACGTCCGGCGACTATCGTCGTTATATAGAAAAAAATGGGCATCGCTATTCTCATACGATTGATCCGCGTACCACATATCCGGTCACGCATCCGCTTGCCTCTGTCACGGTATGTCATGCGGAATGTATGGTGGCAGACGCATTGGCGACGGCTATGATGGTCATGGGAGCAGAGCAAGGTCTAGCCTACGCCAATCAACTGCATGTCGCGGCGCTGTTTTTATCTTATGACGTAGTCCGCGACAATACCGACAATCACTTTACCGAGCATATGAGTAACGCCATGCAGGCGATGCTGGATGCATAAATTAATCCCTATGTTTGAACGAATCAAGCCATTCTTGCTGACCGGACTTTTTATATTTCTAAGTTGTTGCGGCATCTATCTGGGTCATCACGCTCTGGGCATGACGCCTGCACAGCAGGCTTACTCACTCGCCGCGCTGGTTGTCCTCGCCTATCTGGTGTTTTGTAGTGCGATCCGACAGGCACATCAGGCGCGCAAACCCGATGTGTTACCGGCACTGACATCCGGCCATGCTCATCCGGCTATCGTCGTTGTGTACGCGAGCCAAACGGGTTACGCCGAACAATTAGCCCGTCAGACGGCACGAAGCCTGCACGACGCCGATATGTCCGTGCAGCTCATGTCCATCAAGGACCTGACGACTGAGCGGCTCCTTCAGATGTCGCACACTTTATCTCGCCTCCTGTTCATCGTCAGTACCACAGGAGAAGGCGATGCTCCGGATCAGGCAGCAAAATTCACTCGTCATGCGATGAGCCAGCAACTTGATTTGTCTGGATTGAGCTACGGCATACTCGCGCTCGGTGATCGTAATTACCAGCATTACTGTGCGTTCGGCCATCAGCTCGATCAATGGTTAAGGCAACATCATGCCTCTGGTTTGTTTGACCTGGTCGAGGTCGATAATGGTGACGAAGGAGCGCTGCGTCACTGGCAGCATCATCTCGGCACTCTGAGCGGTCATACCGATATGGCGGACTGGAGCCAGCCCAGCTACGAGCGTTGGACCTTGACGGCACGACAGTTGCTCAATCCGGGTAGTGTTGGCGGCGCCGCCTTTCACATCGTTTTAACACCACCAGCAAACAGTGAGCCGCAGTGGCGCGCGGGCGATATTGTAGAAATCGGTCCCGAATTTCCTCCTGACCACATCCGAACCTCCAGTGATCCGGTCACACTACCCCATCGTGAATATTCGATTGCGTCGATTCCAACAGATGGCGCACTTGAGCTTTTAGTACGCCAGGTAAAGCAGGCAAACGGCAAACTCGGCATCGGCTCCGGCTGGCTGACAGCGTATGCCAGAGTAGGCGCCGAGATTGCCGTACGTATCCGTGAAAACCGCAGTTTTCATCCGCCTGCTACTGGTCAGCCCATGATCTTGATTGGCAACGGTACCGGCTTGGCCGGATTACGCGCCCACCTCAAACAGCGAGCAGCCGACGGACAGCAATCGAACTGGCTGATCTTTGGCGAGCGAAATGAGCATCAGGATTTCTTCTACCGCGAAGAAATCCGTACCTGGCAAAATCAAGGTGTGCTGCAACGACTCGATCTCGCATTTTCACGCGATCAGGAACAACGTATCTATGTTCAGGACAAGCTCCTAGACAATGCGGCGACGCTCCTTAGTTGGGTACAAGACGGCGCCGCCATCTATGTATGCGGCAGCCTGGCGGGCATGGCAGATGGTGTTGACCGCGCACTAAGACAGATCATTGGTGACGAGGTCTTAGAACAATTATTGGACGATGGCAGATATAGACGTGATGTGTATTAACATGACCTCGGTAAAACGAAAGACTACCTGCCGAAAATGACACTAAACCGCAAGCTGGATGCGGCTTCCAGAGGCATTTCGTGCCACGAGGTGCATCTGGCTTGCGGATTCATTTTTAAAATCACCACATCAGCGCCGCTTACTCTTGTCTATTTTCAGCGGTGAGGAGTTCTGGTTTTTTACATCAATCCGGATTAAGTACCATCACGCTGATCGCAAAGGATCCAACAAGGATCGCAGGTTATTGTGATCCAGCTCATACATCAGGGCGATCAGACTACCCAGCTCACCTTGAGGAAAACCCTCGCGCGCAAACCAGCCGAGATAATGTCCTGGCAGATCTGCCAGCAAGCGACCTTGGTATTTTCCGTAAGGCATCGTACGCGTCACAAGAAGTTGTAAATTTTCTGGTTGCATAAAAGTAATTGGAACCTGGTGTCAGCAAGATGCCATCGAATAATCAACACGCCCCCCCCAAATGGAATGGCAGATAACTTAAAGCGCAGCAAACCAATTACACCATTGCACCCACGCGTTCACCTGGTGAATGCTCATGAAACCCACAAGCTGCGCGAGCAGTAACAGTAGCAATCCAACATATGGCATCCGGATGCGCCCCAGTCGCTTGTCGTCTAACAATAACAATACGACGATGAGCAGGCTGAGAATGTAGCTGCTGTAAACCGACATCTCAAACGAACTGATTCCGGGAACATAATTACCAAGGAAGCGGGCAAGTGCAGGAGGTAACACCAGTATCGCCGTCGACGCCATAAACCGCGCATGCAACTGAACATTGGATCGATAGTAAATCGCCGCGATATACGCAAAGGCAAAGTACAAGATGGTGGTGAGATCAAGAAAAGCTAAACGCTTACCAAAAATCTTAGAAAACGGACTGTCACTCGCCAGCATCACGTGCATCACCAACAAACCCGATACCCAAAACAAGGGGGCGATCACGATCGACAATTTACCGATGCTGCGATGTAGCACCATTTTCTTTTGCCGCATCAGCCAGGCCTGTAACACTAGCATCAGCATCCACGCCGAGGCCATGATGCCGTGGAAATGGTGAGCCGCATCTGTGGAGCCTAAACGTGAAAAATACGAAGGGAAAAAACCGAGGAAGGCGACAAGCGTTGCCAGAGAAAAATAGATGTAAGCGCGCTGATACACAGAAAGTCTCCTTAAGTTAATTCACCGCATCACAGGATAAAACAAGCACAAAGATAATGTTAATCTTTTTACATTTAAATAAACAGGTGAATACACCGGATTTTAAAAAATAAATTAATTGCGCTTGATTACGCTTTCCATCTAGAGCATCCCATCCCTACAAATTACTTACAACTAGTTACTTATTTACAAGTGATATGATACACTTCAGCAACTTCAAATTTCCGTATTGCAAAAAAATGGTAATTCGACGCCTGACGATATTCTTTCTTTTTTTCTGCTCTTTGATCGGTTCTGCCCACGCCAATATGCCTGAATCTGGCTGGTGGTGGAACGCCTCAGAAGCTGGCAGAGGCTATTCAATTGAAATTCAGGATAATCAGGTTTTTGTCGCCGCCTATACCTACGATTTGAACAAACAACCCGTCTGGTATTACAGCTCAGGTACCTTAACAGGAGACTCCACGTACACAGGGCGAGTCGTCAAAGCAGTCAATGGCTCTTGCTTTGGATGCTCCCAAGGAACGCCTCAAAGCGTCGATGTCGGCTCTATAACGATCAAGTTTAATGGTGCCAAAGATGCAAGCCTGACTATCATGGGATACACCACGCAAATCACTCGTTTCGATTTTGCGAACGGTGATAATACACGCTACCCTAATGCCTGTTATGGCGAATGGTCAGGGGTTTATGGTAGCCCAAGTTATCCAGTCTACTACGGCGAAAGAATCAAATTTAACACCACCTACATCGGAGCCGACGGTACAAATTACCTCCAGGGATACAGAACAGGATCAAGCGCAAGCATCGCCCTATGCTCCTATGATGCGAGTACCGGATATTGGTCCATCATTCTCGACTCATCCACCTCGTATTATCAGTTTTTCCTGTTCAAATTTACGGGTTTCAACCGCATGGAAGGTACGCACTGGACTTACCTAAAAACGGCGACGCTCTCCGGAAGCGGCGAAAACTGGGTTGCATTCAGGACGGCATCAAAAAGCTTTGTGCAAGGTCAGATAGCGCCAGCAACTGAAAAGTCCGACTTGGTAGTCAATCCGGCTACCGCACAAGCGATCGCCAATGCCAGATTAGCGCAGGACAAATCTCTTGCAGAGTTGAACAAAAGAGGCACTCCCGTACTTCCCCAGATACAGGATATTTTATCGAGACAACTTCGAGCTCTCTCGGCAATTCAGAAGTAAATAATAAAAAAACCTCACTGCGGTGAGGTTTTTTTATTCATCGGTTCAACTCAATTCAGCTCATATCACCGCTCTCGACAGATGCGTCATGAAAATAAAGATACGAGATATGCGTTCAAAAAACTCAAACCTTCTTCAAATAACAAGCCTTCAGCATAAAACTACCGGCATCCATTTTGCAATCGACTTCATGATCGCCGCCGACTAGGCGAATACTTTTGACCTTCGTTCCCATTTTCAAAGTGGTCGAAGAACCTTTGACCTTGAGGTCCTTAATCAACACAACGGCGTCACCATCACTCAAAACGTTACCGTTAGAATCTTTCACGATTCTGTCGTCGCTGTCCTCTGAAGTCGCACTGGCCACCATTGGCCATTCGTGACCGCAGTCAGCACAAATATAGTTATCGCCATCAGGATAAGTATTTTCCATGGCGCATTGCGGGCAAGCTGGTAGTGTTGACATACATTCTTTCAAAGTGCGTTAAAGCATAAGTAAACAAGGCCGGTAGTATAACCGGACGCCTTTGCTTGCCAGCAGATTTGTGCGATCACTTTGAGTTGAATCAGTCTGTACACACAAAATTGATCAAATATACATACTCAGTTTGCAGGACAGGCATCGTCAAATGATGCGGGGGAGCGACTCTGGATCGCATCGGGTGGTGCATACGGATTCTTAAAAGTAAATGCAGCCTCATTCGGTCCTGCTGATCTCAGCAAAGCTAATTTTGCTATTGCCTCATCCAGGCTAGGGCGATGTCCTTTGCTCACCCACCAGAGCACGACATACGACTCCTGCATGCGTTCGAACCATTCCTTACGACGACGCATAATCTCAACATGAGCAGATCCGTATACATATTTATTGAGGGATTCAACATCGCGCCAGACCGACATATTAATTAAGGTCTCGTCTCCCAAAGGACGTACTGCAGTCGCATCGCCCTCTTCTGTTTGCAGCCGCCATACGAAACCCTCTGAGGTCTCTGCGAGCGCATTAATACGATCAAGGTTTGCGACAAAATCAGCCATCACGGGCGAATCGAGCGGCTCTTTCATGACAGCGATATTCAGTTGCGCTAATTCATAAGCAGACATGCAAAAATCCTTTCACGATCTCATTCCTGTTCATTCCTGTTCGTTCCTATTGATTCGTAGAAAAGTAGGACAGCTTTTTATAAGAAATACCAAACTCACACAAATACCATTTCCAATTCGCTACAGAAAATGCCGGAACGCACGCTGCAGTTCATTGTGTGCGTCCTGCTCAATGACAGAATTATGT
Source organism: Undibacterium sp. Xuan67W (assembly GCF_049340165.1). Taxonomy (NCBI): domain Bacteria; kingdom Pseudomonadati; phylum Pseudomonadota; class Betaproteobacteria; order Burkholderiales; family Oxalobacteraceae; genus Undibacterium; species Undibacterium sp. Xuan67W. The sequence continues at coordinate 216,419 of NZ_JBMPPN010000003.1, read as the reverse complement.
GCCATGACGATACGCTGTATCGGCCACTCCAATATTTGGCCAGCACTCACTTTGGCCGCCGCCTTATCACGCACCAGCATCCTCACCGATCTAGGCACATCAAAGCGCTGGCGAACACCCGTCAACCCATTCCACAATCTGGATTGCCACGGCAAATCACCCTGCCACCACTGGCACAGATCGGTCAGCACTAAGGTCTTGGTCGGCATGTGAAACCACACCGTTTCGTTGGCAAAAGGAATGCCATTAAAAAGCAGATAGGACAATTCCGGTGCCCATATCCCTGGCTCAGGCGTCAAGGTTTGCAAGCGCGTTAAATCAGGTCGTTTATCAGCAAGTCCCAGTGCTCCGTATAAATTCGCAGATGGATAGTGTTCAGCAAATTTCTTCGCAAACAAATGATGCGCCTTGCTCGGAGCAACAATAAATTCGACAGGCCCCAAGGCATCAATCTGCGCTTTAGTTGTGCTATCGACAGGTACCGGCGAATGCACCCAAAGCGCACCACTCGTCAATCGGATAATCGTCATGCGCGAAGTGATCGGCACACCGCTCACAACAAATGCATGCTGAACATGCCAGATATTGTCGGTCAGAGGGAGAAGCATAAGTAAAACCTAGTAGTCAGGAGTAAGACAAAAAGTGGATGAAGATTATTTTGAGAAAAAAAGTTCACTTACTTTAGCACTTCTCGCACCTTTAATTGGGCTTTAGGTAAAGCCCAGATGCAATACAAAGATCTGGCAACCAACCTCATACATCGAAATCGAAAGGTCGTGAAGAAAGACCCTTGACGATCATAGGCTTATTCCTCATGTCAGAACTATTGACTAATTACTTGTAATTTGGGGAGAGTCAATATGTGAATAGTTAAGCATAGCCGATCCGCATTTACGGTGCTGAATCTAGGTACTTGTAAGCGTTTGGCGTTCGTGTTCGCCAAATACCGGATGCGAGAGCAGAGAAGTGTTGTGTACAGGTGTTCGAGAATGTCTTGGTACCAGCCTCGCTTGGCATTTCGGAAACGGCCGTTAGTCCCTTCCTCACTGCAGCCTCCACCATCGGCATTTGTTTCGCCGCGCTGGGATCCTTCTTCACCATCTGAGCCCAATAGAAATTTGATTTGCGAATCGCATCAGCCTCTTTGGCTTGCCACTTTGACAGATTTCCGTCTAGCTGCGGAGTCAGTTCTGGAAAGCGCTTGATACACTCCTCCTTCATGATTCGTGCAGTGAGCATTGTTGTCTGCATCATTCCAACAGCTTCACTAGGGTTATCAGCATCGGCATAGCCGAGTGATTGACAAATCCCTACGGCAGGAATGAGCGTCACTGCGAGAAACAAGATTAGCTTACAGTTTTTCACCTGACTGGCTCCTTTGAATTGCGTAATGATGTATTGAGGTGCTTAACGCAGAGCTAAGGAGCATACACAAGCGGCGCATATAATGCGAAGCATTCGCCGCTTGAGGCTGTCCAGCGAAGCGCCCTTGAGCGACTTGTTATGCATTTTTGCATCTCTCATTTGTCCATAACACCCATGGAGAATTAGATTCACGCAGACTAGGCTCAAGCGCCAGAAATTTATTTATGAATATCTCTGCTAGAGAATATGGAACACGACATTCGGAAACCGAGCTACTACACTCAATAGTGGCGCATTCAACCATTTCTGCAAAGGCAAAAACTGTGCTTGCCAAATTTTCTAAGCTTGTATTCAATCGCTGTAATTGCTCTCCTGCCTCTGTAAATATATGGACAGACGTGTTATCTGGCAATAAGACAATGGGCTCATCATGCTGTGCAGAGCCGACTACATATGCATTTGGACATATGGTAATTGCTACTTGATATGAATTTCTCCAGTCATCTGCCCAAGGCCATTCACTTAGCAATGGCAGGTATACATTACTAAATGAACCAAAATGCAGGTGTGGCGCACACCTCGAAGGAAGCCCAACGTTTTCAAGATAGTCTTTAGCAGGAGCTGCGATATTTTTTCCCTCTATGGATCTAGCAGGAAATCGCTCAATTTCAATTTCAAACTTTCCCCAATCCACGATGCTTCCTATTGAAATGTATAACGCAACGGTCAGCGGATGGCCGCACACAAAATTAAGAAAATCTAAGCCGCATCGCGGCCAGTCCGATCAACCATCCTGTTAGAGCAGGTCATTCTTCTATCACTGCCCGGCAACTCCAATTCGAAGCCTCAACGCATAACACATCTCCAGACTGAAGTTCAATTTCAAACATATCAGATAGCGGTTGCTTTAATGAGTTGATAGATACCGAAGGTCCCCAACTTTCGTGTCGCGGGAATTCGAGATGCGTGAACCCCTCGAAAATCAACCAATGTACATTTTGACCGACCGGATGTACCCGAAAGTCGCACTGAGCTGCTTCCCAGCTGATATGTGCAGCTGAGAGAGTTGCGTCGTGAAGTCGCAAATTTTCGAATGACATACAAGTGCTCTAACGTTTGAGATGAGAGGCGTGACCCGGCTTGCCGGGGCACGTCCTCTCGATTGAAGGGTTGGGCGTCACGACGCTACTCGGTTAGGCTGTTGAACTTGCGAATGAATGCTTCCTGGAGAGCAGGGTCGTTTGGCAACTTCTGACCATAGGCCCGTACGTACGACTTTATGGCGAGTTGAAAGTCATTGCGGTAAACAATCCGATCAGCCACAGAGACAAATCGGCCGTTGGTGTCGTTTGCGAGTATTCGCCACCCATTCTTTGTACGAGCCTCATGAACAAGGCCGCAGCGCACGTTGGCATAGAAATCTTCGGCAGCTCCCTCGCTGAACGCTTCTGAGAACGGGGGTTGGGTGCTGAGGAATTTGACAAACAGCTTCTTGCTCTTCGAGTACTCAAACTGAGCTGGCTGTTCGCCCCTGTTGCAGTGCCGATAGTTCTTCCCTTGTTCCATGGACTCGAAAAACTCAATCAGACTGCATTGGATGGCGACGATAGAGAAGCCTTCTCCGTTTGAGGTGCGTTTGTCTTGCAGAACCTGTATTGGGTCTAGGTAGCGCAACTTCAGTCGAGCTTCAAAGAACTCTGTAAACGCTTTGTCCCAGCCATTCGGTACACCAACAATGAGCGTGTCGCGAAGAGCAATCCAATCTGCTCGCGTGTTCTTTCCCGCGATGTAGGTTTCTCGATTGTTACTCATGACGCCCAACGCGATATAATTTTCATTTTGCAAAGATAACCGACAAATTAAAAATAGACAATTTGTTTCAATTCGCTGGAAAGGCGCATGGATGCTGCGTGTCTCTGGTTATATTGATCAAATATCCAGTATAACCAAATGGGCAAAAACATCACCTCGGCAAAACCGCGTTTGCTTGATCTAATGTTCGGACATTTGCGTTATTAGCGTTGCAGCTTGTTATCAAGCAAGCTCTAGGTATGTTCAGTAAGCTTTTTTATCGGTGATCTGGCTTACACCATCATTTTGAGATGGTGTGTCCGACGTCGAGGCTTTTTAATGGTGCGGGTGATTGAGCGGCAAGTTTGTTGTGTCGACGCATAAGTGACGTGAAGCCACAAGGGCAAGTGCAATGCGCGATGTTTGGCATGACCTCACATGCAATGATCGGCGGGTTCCACCCGCCGAATAGGTGACTGCATGCGACTACATGTGGCTATATGTGGCTATATATGCCTGTATTGAACTATTACATATTCCTGCGATATTGGCCCCCGACCTCAAACAGCGCTGTCGTAATCTGCCCCAAAGAACAGACCCGTGCTGCGTCCATTAATTTGGCGAAGACATTTTCATCATTGATCGCTGCCTGTTGTAATGCGGCCAGTGCTTTTGGCGCTTCGTGGGCGTGGCGTTGATGGAAATCTGCCAGACGAGATAACTGGGATTGTTTCTCTTCGTCTGTCGAACGGGCCAGTTCGATTTTTTGTGGGGTATCGTTGGCTTTTGGATTGCGGAAGGTGTTGACGCCGATGATCGGCAAGGTGCCGTCGTGCTTCAGGTGTTCGTAGTGCATGGATTCTTCTTGTATCTTGCCGCGTTGGTAGCCGGTTTCCATCGCGCCCAAGACACCGCCACGCTCTGCAATGCGTTCGAATTCTTGCATGACCGCTTCTTCTACCAGATCGGTAAGTTCTTCGATGATGAAGCTGCCTTGAATTGGGTTTTCGTTTTTCGCCAGGCCCCATTCGCGGTTGATGATGAGCTGAATCGCCAGGGCGCGACGTACGGATTCGTCAGTCGGCGTGGTGATTGCTTCGTCGTAGGCGTTGGTGTGAAGGCTGTTGCAGTTATCGTAGATCGCGATCAGAGCTTGCAGTGTAGTGCGGATATCGTTGAAGTCGATCTCTTGTGCGTGCAGACTGCGGCCTGAGGTTTGGATATGGTATTTCAGTTTTTGGCTACGGTCGTTCGCGCCGTATTTGTCGCGCATGGCGACTGCCCAGATACGACGTGCCACGCGACCTAAGACCGTGTACTCGGGGTCCATGCCATTGCTGAAGAAGAAGGACAGATTGGCGGCAAAATCGTCAATATGCATACCGCGTGCGAGGTAGGCTTCGACGAAAGTAAAACCGTTCGACATGGTGAATGCCAATTGCGAAATCGGGTTCGCACCAGCTTCGGCGATGTGGTAGCCGGAGATCGATACCGAGTAGAAATTACGCACCTGATGATGCACGAAATACTCTTGAATATCGCCCATGACTTTGAGTGAGAATTCGGTCGAAAAGATGCAGGTGTTTTGACCTTGATCTTCTTTCAGAATATCGGCCTGCACCGTACCCCGTACATTCATCAATACCCATGCGCGGATTTTTGCGGATTCGTCCGCTGTCGGTTCACGCTTATTGTCAGCGCGGAACTTGTCCATTTGCTGATCAATGGCGGTGTTCATAAAGAAGGCCAAAATCGTTGGTGCCGGACCATTGATCGTCATGGACACGGAGGTCGCCGGATCGCAGAGATCGAAACCATCGTACAGCACTTTCATGTCTTCCAGAGTTGCGACCGACACACCTGAGTTACCGACTTTGCCATAAATATCAGGGCGAATCGCCGGATCAGCACCGTATAAAGTCACCGAATCAAATGCGGTGGACAGGCGCTTGGCATCCATACCTTGCGACACCAGTTTAAAACGACGGTTGGTACGGAAAGGATCGCCTTCACCGGCGAACATGCGGGTCGGGTCTTCGCCTTCGCGTTTGAATGCAAATACACCGGCCGTGAACGGGAAGGAACCTGGAACATTTTCTAACATCAGCCAGCGCAGGATTTCGCCGTGATCGACAAAGCGTGGCAACGCGACTTTACGGATTTTGGTACCTGACAAGGTGCTGCTGACAAGCTGGGTGCGGATTTCTTTGTCGCGGATTTTAACGACGTATTCATCGCCAGAATAGGCGGCCTGCATGTCGGGCCACATGGTGATGAGTTTCTTAGATTCGGCGTCGAGGTGAGCGTCTTTTTCTTCTGCGAGGGTATTCAACTCAAACAGAATGTCGTTTTCGCGCAAGCGTGTCTCCAGCGGGGAGCCTGGAGTCTTATCCCCTAACGCTGCCGCATTGCGCCCTACTTTATCCAGCGACTCACGCAGCATGCGGGATGACTCCTGCAACTGCTGGCGCTCGCGGGCAAAGACGACTTGCTTGCCGGTGTGCCTGTGGTATTGACGTACTGTGTCGGCGATTTCGGCGAGATAGCGTGTCCGTGCGGCGGGTACAATGACGTTTTTTCCGCTGGAGAATTTTGCATGGACTGGCGCGAGTTTGCTCGGCGTAATTTTCAGTCCGCGCTCAGCCAGCGCAGGCAAGATGCCTTGATATAAGGCCGTAACACCATCATCGTTAAAACGTGATGCCTGGGTACCGTAGACCGGCATTTCATCCGGCTTCTTGGTCCACATTTCCCGGTTACGCTGATACTGCTTTGCTACATCACGCAGAGCGTCTTGTGCGCCCTTACGATCAAATTTATTAATCGCCACGAAGTCAGCAAAATCCAGCATGTCGATTTTTTCTAATTGCGATGCTGCACCGAATTCGGGTGTCATGACATACATCGACAAATCAACATGCGGCACGATCGCCGCATCGCCTTGACCGATACCAGAGGTCTCGACGATCACCAGATCAAAGCCGGCAACCTTGCAGGCAGCGATGACATCTGGCAAAGCCTGAGAAATTTCAGATCCGGCTTCGCGCGTTGCCAGTGAACGCATGAACACCTTGAGCTTGCCGCCCCAGGGATTAATCGCATTCATGCGGATACGGTCACCAAGCAAAGCACCGCCAGATTTGCGACGTGAGGGGTCAATAGAAATAAGCGCGATATTCAGCTGATCATCCTGATCCAGACGTATGCGGCGTATCAGCTCATCGGTGAGTGATGACTTACCTGCACCGCCCGTGCCGGTGATGCCAAAAGCCGGGGCAGTGATCTTGTCGGCGGCCTGATGCAAGGCATGGCGCAATTCCGGTGCGACACGATCATTCTCCAAAGCGGTAATCAACTGGGCCAGCGGACGATGAATCGCGACGATATCATCACTTTGCAAACGATCAATCGTCGTCGGTGCGTAGCTCGACAGGTCGGTATCACACGCTTGTATCATCGACAGGATCATGCCAACCAGGCCGAGACGCTGTCCGTCCTCAGGGCTAAAAATCCGCGTGACGCCGTAAGCGTGCAGATCGGCAATTTCATCCGGCACGATTACGCCGCCGCCACCGCCAAATACCTTGATATGCTCGCCACCGCGCTGCTTGAGCAAGTCGATCATGTATTTAAAATATTCGACATGACCACCCTGATAGCTGGAAATCGCGATCCCCTGCGCATCTTCCTGCAACGCGGCGGTGACGATTTCTTCTACCGAGCGATTGTGCCCGAGATGAATGACCTCTGCGCCGTTCGCCATCAAGATGCGTCGCATGATATTGATCGAGGCATCGTGGCCGTCGAACAAGGACGCCGCTGTGACGAAGCGGACTTTATTGGCTGGTTTATATTCGGTCAGTTTTTGGGCTACGGACAGGTCGGTCATGTCTTCCTCAACAATCTGGATTTTCTAATAATTTCAGGATGGATACAAAAACTGCTCCAGCAGTATTACAGCTCACCGCCGTACCAATCGCACGTCTCAATCTGTCGACATGCGAGACGGTGCAACTAGCGCTCTTTCAATTTTGTGTCGGTCTCGGGTTGGATCACCTAAGTTATATGACGTTAACGTAAACGTCAATCTAAATAACAACTCAGCGTTTTAAAAGGAAATGCTAAAAAACCTATAGTAAGCATGGGAAGTCAGGCGGAGTTTATTCACGCCAACCTCACCTGTTCGATCAGTTTTTTTAAAAATTCTCAACAACCAATCCGCACTATCCATGCGGCTTTTCAGCCCAAAATGCCTGAGAAGCCACGTCAGTATTGCGGATGGCACTAAAGAATATATAAAAACTGCTCATATTCGTCTTCCCGCAAGCATTTTGCTGGAAGATGAACATCTAAAACAATTTAGACAATTCAGACAATTCAAACACCTCAGGCAGCGCGGGTAATCTCGCCAATCACAGGTGCTTTCGGCTTTTGCAACAGACGTGCCTGTTCAGCATAGTAGTTTTTCATGGCTTTTTCTTTGACATGACCAAAACCACGAACGTGCTCGGGCAAATTGGCAAGGGCGATCGCTTTCTCCAGATTGTCTTTGTTTAATCCACTCAGCAGGTTCGTGATCGTCTCACGATAATTGACGATCAGGGCGCGCTCGGCTTTGCGCTCATCCGTGTAAGCAAAGAGATCAAGCTTGCTGCCGCGCAGGCCTTTGCATTTTGCCAGTAGCTTAAACGCCTGCCAGACCCAGGAACCATATTGCGCTTTGATCAGATGACCCTGGCCATCTTTTTTCGATAACAGCGGCGGCGCCAGATTGAATTTCAAAGAAAAATCGCCTTCAAACTGTTGCTTCAGTTTGTCGGTAAATTGGCCATCGGTGTACAGACGTGCCACTTCATATTCATCCTTGTAAGCCATCAGCTTGAATGCATACTTCGCCACGGCAGTTGCCAGTTTATTGCCAGCACCAAGCGCGGCTTCGGCTGTGCGAACCTGACTCACCAGAGCTTGATATTGCTGAGCGTAGCCAGCATTCTGATAAGCCGTCAGATAGTCCACGCGACGCTTGATCAGGCTGTCCAGACTTTGCGGCATCTGCACGATGACCGGCGATGACGGGATCGCAATTTTTTCTACTTTTGCTAGGTCAACGGCAGCACGGCGACCCCACAGGAAGGCTTTTTTATTCGACTCAATCGCAACGCCGTTTAACTCGACGGCGCGCATCAAGGCCGCTTCGGAAACCGGGATGGCGCCTTTTTGGTAGGCGAAGCCGAGCATGAACAGATTCGTCGCAATCGAATCGCCCATCAGAGCAGTTGCTAATCGGGTGGCATTGATAAAATCGACCTTGTTACTGACCGCCTCAGCAATCAGTTGCTCAACCGATTCTGCGGGAAACTGCCAGTCAGGATTTTTGGCGAAAGGACCGGTTGGCTGTTCATGCGTATTGACGACGGCTCGAGTGCGACCAGCACGCATCTTCGAGATCGCATCATGCGCACCGGCAGTCAGCATGTCACAACCCAAAATCAGATCGGCCTCGCCGGTCGCGATACGCTGCGCACGCAAACGCGCGACGTTGTCGGCAATACGGATATGGGACGTCACCGAGCCATTCTTCTGCGACATGCCGGTCATATCAAGCACGGACACGCCTTTACCCTCCAGGTGCGCCGCCATGCCGATCAGGGCACCAATCGTAATCACACCAGTACCACCGATACCATTCAACAAGATGTTGTACGGTGCTGCGCAGGCTGGCAATACCGGCTCTGGCAATCCGCCGAAATCATCGGTCTTGGCAGTTCCGGTTTTCGACTTGCGCAAGGTGCCGCCTTCTACCGTCACAAAACTTGGGCAGAATCCTTTGACGCAGGAATAGTCCTTGTTGCAGGAGGATTGATCAATCGTGCGCTTGCGACCGAATTCAGTTTCCAGCGGCATGATGGAGGTGCAGTTTGATTGCACGCCGCAATCACCGCAGCCCTCACACACGGCTTCGTTGATAAACATGCGCTGGTTCGGATCAGGGAATTCTTTTTTCTTGCGACGACGACGTTTTTCAGCGGCGCAGGTCTGGTCATAGATCAGCACAGTCGCCCCTTCGATTTCACGTAATTCTCGCTGTACGGCGTCCATATCCTTGCGGTCATGCAAGGTCAAAAAGTCGGGCAAATTAGAGCGGTCAGCGTATCTCGATAAATCCTCGGTCACCAATGCGATCCGCTTCACGCCTTCCGCCGCCATTTGCTGTGCCATCATCGGCACCGTGATGGTGCCATCGACGGGTTGTCCGCCTGTCATGGCGACGGCATCGTTGTACAAAATTTTATACGTGATATTGACTCTGGCAGCGACCGCGGCGCGGATTGCCAGATAACCCGAGTGGAAATAAGTACCGTCACCCAGATTCTGGAACACATGTGGCAAAGTCGAGAATGCCGCTTGTCCTATCCATGGCGCCCCTTCGCCGCCCATGTGCGTAGTGAGCTTATTAAATTCGGGGTAAATCGCAGTCGCCATCACATGGCAGCCAATCCCTGCCAGCGCGAGACTGCCCTCAGGCACTTTAGTTGAGGTGTTATGCGGACAACCGGAGCAGTAATACGCCGGACGTGGCGGCGTGTTCACGTCCTTGTTCAGCACCACATCTTTTGCTTCTAAAAAAGCCAGACGCGCTTTGATCAGATCGCTGGTGTAAGGTGACGGAAATAAGCGGGCAATTCGTGCCGCGATGACACGAGCAATTTGCGCGACGGAGAAATCCGCCTTCGATGTCAGCAACCAGTCGCCACGTGGATGAACCCATTCGCCTTTTTCATCGAACTTACCGATCACGCGTGGACGCACATCGTCACGCCAGTTATAGAGTTGCTCTTTAAGTTGATATTCGACCATCTGGCGCTTTTCTTCCACCACCAGAATCTCCTCCAGTCCTTGCGCAAATTCGCGCACGCCGTCAGGCTCCAGCGGCCATGGCATCGAGACTTTATAAAGACGAATACCGATCTCAGCGGCGAATTGTTCATCGATACCAAGTTCTTCCATCGCCTCAAGTACATCAAGGTAAGACTTACCGGAAGCCACGATACCGAGCTTGGCATGCGGGCTATCGATGGTGGTGTGATTCAGCTTATTCGCACGGGCATACGCCAGCGCTGCATAGATTTTGTAATCCTGCATCAGCGCTTCTTGCTTGCGCGCCTGTATCCCCAGCGTATCCAGCGACAGACGGGCATTCAATCCGCCTTCCGGCATCACAAAATCGGAGGGATAGACAATCTTCAGGCGGAAGGGATCGGCATCCACCGAGGAGCTGGATTCAACCGTATCTGCCAGCGCTTTAAAACCGACAGCACAACCGGAGTAGCGGGACATGGCCCAGGCATGCAAACCCAGATCCAGGTATTCCTGCACATTGCAGGGATAAAGCATGGGGATCATGCAGGCCGAAAAAATATGGTCGGACTGATGCGGCAAGGTCGATGAGTACGCGCCGTGGTCGTCACCGGCAACCAGCAAGACACCGCCGTGTTTCGAAGTACCGGCATGGTTCATATGTTTGAAAACATCACCGCAGCGATCTACACCGGGGCCTTTTCCGTACCACATCGCAAACACGCCATCGTATTTGGCAGGGCCGATCAGATCGACGGTCTGTGTTCCCCAGACTGCGGTTGCTGCCAGATCCTCGTTCACACCCGGAACAAATTTAACGTGACTATCTTCGAGTAATTTTTTGGTTTTCCACAATGTTTCATCCAGCCCACCCAAAGGCGATCCGCGATAACCGGAAATGAATCCTGCAGTGTTCAGGCCTTCGGCCAGATCGCGCTGGCGCTGTATCATCGGCAAACGGACTAAGGCCTGAATGCCGGACAAAAATATCGTGCCGCTATTCGACGTATATTTATCATCGAGCTTGACGTCATTCAATTTGACCTGAGGTAAAGCGGGGGAATTCGGGGTTGCGGTGCTGTCTGGTGCGGATGATGCAGGCGATGCAGGCGCTCCAGAAGTTGAGGCGGACGTGAGTCCAGCAGACTCCATCGTAGGGTCAGATGACATAGTGGCTCCAAAATTTGTGATTTAGATCGCAAAGAACATGAGTCGTGTCCGGTAAGACACAAGTTTGCTCGTCACCTATAGCGAGGTATCGGGTATAGGTTAGTTTGCGTTGGCTGAGATAGCAGCCATTTTATTCGAATCCGGTAAAAAATTCGATGTCAATCGGGCACGAAAGCGTACGAAAAAGCAAATTCTGCATTGCTCATAACAAAGCAACATCTTGCTTATGCCACCGCTCAACAGCTAGTCCAACTGCTGCTCGCCCGCCAGTCACCGGCTTCACCGAATCAAAGCAATATCAAAAGAAGCTTCATGAATTTCGCTGCAGCGCTTCTTCGACTTCCTTTGAAATCTGCTGTGTTCACAGTGTAGGTCGCTAAGATGATTTAGGAAAATACGGAATTAAAATAGGGATATCACAAATACTGATACCCATTACTTATTTAATTCTTTTGTAGGAATCTGGTGTGAGTGTTATATGTCAGGACTTGCGCAAAAACGACAAGTTGCCTGTCACTATCGATATTGAATGCGTAGGCTGGATGCGGCTTCCAGAGGTTTTTCGGGCCAACAGGCGCATTTCGCCTGCGGATTCGTTTTGAGAAATTATAAAAACCCTTGAATCGATATTTCATGGAACCGCGCTCTCCTGCTAATACTGCTAATACTGCTACCCCTGCTTTTCCTCTGTGTCTCAGTGTCTCTGTGGTGAGAGGTCTTAGTTTTTTGCGTAAGTCCGTATGCGAGCTTATGCGTCGCGCTCTGTTGAGTGCGAGACCAAAGCATCATGCCGCCCCGGCAATAGGATCGTTGCAATCAAACCGCCCTCAGGATGATTTTTTAACTGTAATTCACCCTCGTGTGCCTGCACGATACTGCGGGTAATGCCCAGGCCTAAGCCCATGCCTGCCGCATTCTGATGGCGACCATGCTCCAGCCTGACATAAGGTTCGAATAAACTCGCAAACGCATCTTCAGGCACACCAGGTCCGTGGTCGCGGATCTCAATCGCGATTTTGTCTGCCTGCTCAACAACATGGATCTCGACTTGCTTGCCGTAGTGAATTGCATTGTCCAGCAAATTACCAACCGCACGCTTGATTGCCAGCGGCTTGGCAAAAATGGTCAGGCCGGACTCGTTAAACGAAATTTCATGGCCCGCCAGATGCGCGCCTTTTACCATGCGTCCCAACAAGGCATCGAGACGTATTTCGGTAGGATTTTCGTAAATATCACTGTCTTTCACGCATTGCAGTGCGCCCTTGACCATCATATCCAGCTCATCCAGATCGTCATGAAACTCAGCACGGACTGCGTCATCGTCAAGTAATTCGGTCCGTAATTTTAAGCGCACAATCGGTGTACGTAAGTCATGTGAGATCGAGACGAACAGACGCTCCCGATCGTCAATATATTTCTGGATGCGCTCACGCATTTCACCGAAGGCACGTGCGGTTTTGACAAACTCTTTACTGCCGGTCTCTGGCAATGGCGGCGCATGCTCACCCTTGCCAAAAGCTTGTGCCGCCTCAGACAAAGCTGCCAGCGGACGCGTGGTCCAGCGCACGACGAGGATCGACAATACCAGCACCGCAGCCAGGGACATCGCTTGTAGCAGCACACGGTCAGGAGAAAAAGGATCACCGCTTTTGAAGAAATAAGGATTCGGCATCAGCGTCGCCATATACAGCCAGCGACCATCATCCATTTCTGTCTGCAACACGAGTATCGGCGCGGGATTGGGTTCGGTGATCAGAATATGTTGTACCCATTTTTCCGGAACTTCACTGATCAGCGATCCGTCATCAGAAACCACCAGATCGGTAGGCCAGGCAAATCCTATGTGTAGCTTGGATAACTTGGGCAACTCCTCTTTGAGAGAGGTTTGTATCTGCTGTACCGCCAATGTGGTGAGCCGGTTATCCGTCATCTCTCTGAGCTTAACGGGTTGCTGGTTGATATTCACGAAAAACCGGGTACCGCCCATTTCGCGGAATAGCTGGATGGTCAGAGGTCGGTAGTTTGAAGGCAATCCAAAAAAATAACGCATAGTCGAGGCCGCACTACGCGCGACGTGCTGCGAAGATGCCTTAGTTTCGGCCTCAGATTCTATACGTACCTGAGAAGTCCAGAAAGCGTTACCGACAACCTGGGTCAGCATGACACCTGCCACCATCACCACTGTCAGACGTCCGAGCAAAGACTGCGGAAGAATGCGGTGTAACAGGCGCTGAGAAAGAGACGGGCTAAGAGACGGACCAGGAGAGGAACTAGGCATGAGTACTGACGACATCGGCAGAAAAAACATAGCCGGCACCACGTACCGTCTTAATCAATGCAGGCTGCTTGCCATCGTCATGTAGGCGCAGACGCAGGCGGCTGATCTGTACATCGAGCGAGCGGTCCAGCGGCCCCGCATCACGGCCACGCGTCTCTTCGCACAGCACATTACGGTCAAGAATATCGCCGGGATGTTCCACAAAATATTTTAATAATTGAAAATCCAGGCCGGTCAGTGCAATCACTTCGCCATGACTGTCGCTGACGGTACGTTCCACTGTGTCGAGAGTAAATCCGACAAACCGGTAGTAGCGTGGCGCAGTAGCATTTTCATTGCGTGTACGACGCAGGATTGCCTTAATCCTGGCGAGTAGTTCGCGAGGGCTGTAAGGTTTTGCAATGTAGTCATCGGCACCGAGTTCCAGACCGACAATCCGGTCCGTTTCATCAGAGCTGGCGGTGAGCATAATGATAGGTACATTCGAACGGTTTCTGACTACCTTGCATAAGGCAAACCCATCTGTGTCCGGCAACATCACGTCTAGAATGACTAATGACAATTCATCAGCATAGCGCTGAAATTCAGTCAAAAACGATTCGCCGTTGTGAGCGAGTTTGACCTCATATTGATTTTTTTCCAGATACGCTTTCAACAAGGTTCTGGTTTTTTGGTCGTCATCGACCACGAGTATCTTGCGTGTCATGTTGTGCTGTCTAAGTTTTTTTCAGTGACCGGGCAATCGCACCGAGGCGACGTTGTGTATCACTTACGGTAATTTGGTCATCCATAAAAAAGCGATAAATCTCCGCGATGATCGCATCTTTAGAAATTTCATCGGTCGCCATGCGGTGCGCCAGACTTGGTACTTGCGCGGCACTGCCGCGGGCAAATAATTTCCACGAGGTGCGGGCACAACTATCCATTTTGCTCATATCAGGATTACGTAAAACCGGCACCGATCCTTTGATCTGATTGTAATCTCCCTGCACAGCAGGCGATAAGACGATCTGCGCCAGTTTTTCTTGAGCGGCTTTGTGGGAACCGTCTCCCGCCAGCATGACCAGAGTATCGATATCGTAGAGATGATAATTCTCGGTCTGAGGTACCGCCATACAGGCAAAACCGACGTCCGTCGCCAGTCCCCATGCATTTAGTTCTGCCTTAACCCAATCGCCCATCACCATCATCGCGGCACCGCCGTCGGCGAATTGCCTTGCCAGCTCATTCCATGAACGATCTTGCACCGGTGCTGCCATCCATTTTTTCATGGAACGGAAGCGCTTTAAGGCTTGGCCGAAACGCGGATCTAAAAAACCGGACTGCTCTTTTTTAACAAAAATATCGTTATAAAAACCAGCACCGGCTTCCGATAACACCAGCGTCTCAAACAAGGTCGCAAGTTGCCAGGGTTCGCTGCTCTGAGCCAAGGGAACAACACCTGCTTGTTGTAATTTTTTTGCTGCAATTTCAAACTCGTCCCAAGTCTCAGGGAGGGCTAAGTCGTATTTTTTGAATAGTTTGCGGTTGACGAATAGGGTATTGATACGGTGAATACCCAGCGGTGCAGCGACCACATGGGCCTTAGACTGAGTCAGAGCCCAGACGCTGGGAAAGAGAATTTTGTCCCACTTGTTATTGCTGCCTACCGCATCAAATTCCAGCAACAAACCAAGTTCTGCCCACTCACCGATCAAGACGCCGTTGAGTTGCGCCACTTCTGGTGCATTACCGAATAAGACGCGACTTTTCAGGACAATCCCTGCACTGACACCGGATCCGCTGGGGATCACTGCGTCACGCCAGACGATGTTTTCTTGCGCGAGTTTACTGGCCAGAAAATCGACAGCCTTATGCTCACTAGTGGATTTCCACCAATGCAGTACCTGTAATGAATCCGCCCATGTTGATGAGCTCGCCACCATCAGCAAAATGAACCAGGTCACCACGCGCAGCACTTGTCTCCATTGCGGGCGGGAAGAAGATATGCATTCTGTGAAGGGCAACAATCTTGTATTTGCTGTTTGCACCTGAGGGTCCTTCCGGAGTCCTTCCGGGTCTTCTTTGTCTCGGCACAGACTATAGCCGATGTGAATGTTGTTGCGAAGGTAAATAAGCATCGATATTTGTAATGAAGTGTGAGCTTACGTTGCATTTTATTGCAAGCCCGGAAATGCCTCCAAGAGTGAGCTGTTTCCCTATGAACAGTTGTCAAAATCTGCATGACATCACGACAATTTTTAAAAATGACAACGTAAAGTTATGTAACAAGACCTCTTACCGCAATTTTTAACTTTTTCATATAAATCAATCACTTAACATCTAATCAGAGCGCAAACCACAGTCAGGTGGTGACACATATTCTGCAATGTTAATGTCTGCTCGCCGCAACAAAATGCAGCAATACCGTGAGAAGTTCCAGCACGCGTTTTGCGCAAATGATGGTCAGAAAATTCAGGCAGCCATCAGCAACAAATGAATACCTAACCGGGATACACCGGGAATGACCGCATGCTCAACAGCAGCGTCAGCTTGCTAGCGAGCGATTAATTTATAACAAAGGAGACATTATGACCAAGGCCGTATCTCGTGCTGCCCTCAAAGCATTACCCCTCGCAATTTCCCTCACGTTGTCCGCCGGTCTGGCACATGCCAGCGACGCAGAAGGCGAATTCCATGGTTACTTACGTGCTGGTGTAGGTTCCAGCTCCGAAAAAGGACCGCAAAGCTGCTACGACCTAGGTGGCAACACCATGAAGTATCGCCTCGGCAATGAATGCGATAGCTATTTCGAAGGCGGTTATACCAAAGAATTGGCAAAATCCGACAACGGCGTGAGCTGGGTTGGCACACTGTGGATTGATGCTTACAAAAATGGTTCTGACTTCGGTAATGCCAAACCGGAAATCGCCAAAGCTTATGTCGAGGCCAAAGGCCTGGACTTCCTGAACGGCGGTACGGCGTGGATCGGTAAGCGTTACTACTTCCGTCCTGATATCCATATGCTGGATTTGCAATACATTAATCTGAACGGTACAGGCGGCGGCTTTGATAAAGTCGGTGGTTTCGGTCCGGGTAAATTAGGCTATGCCGTCTTCAAAGACAATGACACAAATGAGATTGATGCGACAACCGGTAAAGTAAAAAATACCCCAGCTGCTGTACGTCAGAATTTTATCTATGAAGGCGTCCCAGTCAATGAAAATGGCAGCGTCGATATGGCCTTTACCCTGATCAGTGCTCAGGGCGACAATCGCCACAACGGCTGGCAGTTCTCGGTCTTCCACAAGCAGGATAAAGTCTTTGGCGGTGCAAATACCTTCGGTATTCAGTACGGCGTTGGTCCGGGTACCGGTATTGGCGGCCCTTGCTGTGATCGTATTGGCAGCTCAGGTAGCACAACGCTAGGCTCAGACGTGACACGCTTGCGTATTTTTGATAACTTGGTCATTCAGCCGACAGCGCAATTCAGTACAGAGTTTATTGCATTGATGCAGCGTGACAAATCTGATGCCCAAGGTTCATCTACCTGGACAACATTAGGTGCAAGACCGGTGTATGCCTTGACCAAGAACTTCAAACTGCAAGCAGAAATTGGCACCAGCCGTGTTACACAGCCAAATGGCGGCGATGCGTTGCGCTTGACCAAATTAACGTTTGCCCCGACGCTGTCTATGGGTGAAGGCTACTGGTCACGCCCTGAGTTACGCGCCTTTGTGACCTATGGCAAATGGAATGATGCAGCAACAGCCGCCGTCAATGCGAGCAATAACTCAGGTCCGGTCTATGGAAGCAAGACTAGCGGCACATCCGTCGGTATTCAACTCGAAACCTGGTTTTGATTTGAATAGTTGACAGAACCACGGGTTCAGTCAGACAAAATAACAAAATTAAACGGGAGGGAGCGTGGTACTGCGCCTCCTTCCCGCATATCCAGATCAATCTCATTGCGAACAAGTCAAAACGTCGCAAACAATGGAGAAGACAATCATGAAACTGAAACAAATCGTTCAGGCAACAATGGCAGTGACAGCACTGATCGCTGCCACTGCTCAGGTTCAGGCAGCTGAAGTCGAAGTGTTGCATTACTGGACTTCCGGCGGTGAAGCAAAATCCGTCGCCGAACTGAAAAAAATGATGGAAGCGAAAGGCGTGACCTGGAAAGACTTCGCGGTTGCCGGTGGCGGTGGCGAGAACGCTATGACTGCATTGAAAGCCCGTGTCATCGCCGGTAGCGCACCAACCGCCGCACAGATTAAAGGTCCATCGATTCAAGAGTGGGGTAAAGAAGGTGTTCTGGCGAATATCGATGCCGCTGCAAGCGAAGGCAAATGGGATGCGAATTTGCCGAGGGTCGTTTCAAATATCATGAAATACCAGGGTCACTATGTCGCAGCGCCAGTCAATGTGCATCGCGTCAACTGGTTATGGGTCAACCCGGAAGTACTAAAAAAAGCCGGTGCAAAAGCCCCTGGTAACTGGGATGAGTTTTTTGATGCTGCCGACAAGATAAAAAAAGCCGGCATGATCGCGATCGCCCATGGTGGTCAACCCTGGCAAGATGCGACGGTATTTGAATCTGTTGCGCTGGGTGTAGGCGGTGCCGACTTCTACAAAAAAGCCATCGTTCAGCTCGATCAGGCGAGTTTGACTGGTCCGACGATGATCAAGACGTTCGATACGCTGGCCAAGATCAAAACCTACATCGACAAAGATGCTGCAGGTCGTGACTGGAATCTGGCAACCGCGATGGTCATCAATGGCAAAGCGGGTATGCAGTTCATGGGTGATTGGGCCAAGGGCGAATTCACGGCGGCTGGCAAAGTCGCAGGTAAAGATTTCTTATGCCTCGCTGCGCCGGGAACCGACAAGGCGTTCACCTTCAACATCGATTCGCTGACGATGTTCAAGGTAAAAGACGACCAACAAAAGTCCCAACTGACTCTGGCCAGCGCAGTGATGAGTCCGGAATTTCAGGAAGTATTTAACCTGAACAAGGGTTCGATCCCGGCACGGGCTGGCGTGTCCCGCGCCAAGTTTGATAGCTGCGCACTCAAATCCATGGACGACATGGATGCGACGAGCAAGAGCGGTGGTCTGGTACCAAGTTTCGCCCACGGTATGGCAATTGATTCTGCCAAGGCTGGCGCGATTCAGGACGTGATTGCGAAGTTCATGAACTCCACCATGACGTCTCAGGCTGCGGTACAAGCTTTAGCCAAAGCGGCAAAAGCGAAGTAATCTGAAAAAATTGGACGTCGGCTAGGCTGACGTCCAACTTAAATATGTATAAGATCAATCAGACGATGTATGCCCATCTGATCGATCCGGAGATTTTTGATGTCAGCGTCTTCCCCCGCAACACCGGGTGTCTCACCCAACAGCAGCCCACGTAAAAGTCCACACGGCTTTGCCAGTTTCGCCGATGTCTGGCTTCCGCGCATCGTATTGTCACCCACCATCATCGCCTCCCTGATTTTTGTGTACGGTTTTATCGGACTGACCGCGTATTTGTCTTTGACAGAATCCCGCCTGATGCCGAACTACACGTTGTCTGGATTCTCGCAATACGTCGCTTTATTTGATATTGACCGCTGGTGGGTATCTGCCAGCAATCTCGGTATTTTTGGTGGACTGTTTATTTTGATCTGCCTGGTAGTCGGCTTGTTACTCGCTGTATTTCTTGATCAGCGTATCCGTGTCGAAGGTGCGTTGCGGGCAATCTATCTGTACCCGATGGCGCTATCGTTTATCGTGACGGGTGCGGCCTGGAAATGGATACTCAATCCCGGGCTTGGACTGGAAAAAATGGTAAGAGACTGGGGGTTTCCGAACTTCACTCTGGACTGGCTGGTTGACTCCGATATGGCAATCTATACCGTCGTCATTGCCGGCGTATGGCAATCATCCGGTTTTGTCATGGCCTTATTTCTTGCAGGTTTGCGCGGCATTGACGACAGTATTATCAAAGCCGCCATGGTAGACGGCGCGAGTCTGCCGACTATCTACCGCCGTATCGTCATTCCATCCCTGCGTCCCGTATTCTTCAGCGTATTGCTGGTGTTGTCGCATATTGCGATCAAGAGTTTTGATCTAGTGATGGCACTAACTGCTGGCGGACCGGGTACGTCATCAGATGTTCCGGCGATTTTTATGTACCAGTTTTCTTTCACCCGCGGACAACTTGGCCTGGGTGCTGCATCTGCGATGATGATGCTGGCAACCGTACTAGCCGTACTGGTTCCCTTGATTTATCTTGAAGCAAAAGAGGCGCGACATGCACGCTAATTCGTCAACATCATCCGGTGTGCGGCTGGGTCGTATTGCTATCTATGTTTTGCTGGTTTTTTGCGCTCTGTATTATCTGGCGCCGCTATACGTCATGGTCACGACCTCATTGAAATCCCTCGATGAAATTCGTAGCGGTAATCTGCTTGATATTCCTTTACATCCGAATACAGCTGCATGGGCCAAAGCCTGGGGTGGTGCCTGCACTGGCGTGCAATGCGAGGGACTGGCACCCTATTTCTGGAACTCCGTAAAGATGGTGATTCCAGCTGTGCTGATCTCGACCTTTGTCGGATCGGTGAACGGCTATATCCTGGCGCACTGGCGTTTTCGCGGGTCTGAAATCGTCTTTACCGCACTAATGGTCGGCTGTTTCATCCCTTTTCAGGTGGTGATATTACCGATGGCCCGTCTACTTGGCCTGATGCATATGGCAAACACGACTTACGGTCTGATCCTGGTACACATCATCTACGGTATTGCCTTCACCACCTTATTTTTCCGTAATTACTATGTATCGGTACCCGACGAATTGGTGAAAGCTGCAAGGATCGACGGTGCAGGTTTTGGCATGATTTACTGGCGTATTATTTTGCCGCTTTCTTTACCGATTTTTATGGTGTGCTTTATCTGGCAATTTACCCAGATCTGGAACGACTTTTTATTCGGCGTGGTGTTTGGCGGCTCAGATGCGCAACCAATTACGGTGGCGTTAAATAATCTGGTGAATACCTCGACCGGTGTGACGGAATATAACGTCAACATGGCGGCGGCCATCATTGCAGCTCTGCCGACCCTGGTCTTGTACCTGGTCGCCGGTAAATATTTTGTCAGAGGTCTAACTGCCGGTGCTGTGAAGGGCTGAGGCTGAGGCTGAGGCTAATACTCAAGCACCACACTGATACATCAATCAATATCAATCAAAATAACGTCGTGAATGGCTAGTGCCTGACAAAATCGACGACAACACATAGTTTCAGGAGACAGCAGGAATGGCAAGTTTATCGATACGCAACGTACGCAAGGTTTATCCAAACGGTGCAGAGATTTTAAAAGGCATTAATTTAGAGATAAAAGAAGGCGAATTTCTGATCCTTGTTGGCGGCTCCGGCTGCGGTAAGTCTACCCTGCTGAATATGATCGCCGGACTGGAAACCGTGACAGAAGGAGAAATCTGTATTGGTGACCGCTGCGTCAATAATGTGCCGCCAAAGTCACGGGATATTGCGATGGTGTTTCAGTCCTATGCCTTGTATCCAACGATGACCGTCAGAGAAAATATTTCGTTTGGCCTTGGCATCCGCAAGGTGCCCAAAGATGAGCAAAAGCGCATTGTTGAGCGGGTTGCCGAGACATTACAGATGACGCATCTGCTGGACCGCAAACCCGCTCACTTATCTGGAGGACAGCGTCAGCGTGTCGCGATGGGGCGGGCAATTGCACGCAACCCTTCACTGTTTTTATTTGATGAGCCACTATCGAACCTAGACGCTAAGCTGCGCGTAGAAATGCGTGCTGAAATCAAGCTGATGCATCAGCGTCTGGGTACAACCACAGTCTATGTCACGCATGATCAGGTCGAGGCCATGACGCTGGGAGACCGCATTGCCGTGATGAAGGACGGTGTCGTGCAACAGTTTGGCAGCCCGCAGGAGATCTACGATCAGCCATCGAATATGTTCGTAGCGGGTTTTATCGGATCGCCCTCAATGAATTTTTTACGCGGAAAGCTCGTCAGCGATACAGGACATGTCGCGTTTATGCTGGAGCACGCGGGGAAAACGACCCTCCTTCCTTTGCCAGAAAAATTAGCTCTGTCCCTGAAAAAAAATCTAGCTGGCAATGCGCCTGCCGACATCATTCTCGGAATCCGGCCTGAGCATGTCACAGATGCCGTCAGCGCACGCCGCTCTGAAACCGCAGATGGCTACCTTCCGACTGAGGTTGCCTGCGTAATTGAACTGACGGAGCCAACAGGCCCGGATACGCTGGTGTTCTCTAGCTTCAACGGAGCAAGAATCACCTGCCGCACCCACCCGCGCGCAGCGGCAGTGCCAGGTCAAACAATGCGTCTGGCATTTGATCTTTCTAAAGCAGTATTTTTTGATGCAGTGAGCGAGCTGCGGCTGGCTTGAGGCGAAGGATGTGAGATCCGTATTAGAGCCTGGCTTATAATAAATATTAGAGAATTTCTAAAATTGAATCCGCATTCCGGATGCGGATTTCGGAGGCATTTCGTGCCAGAAGGCGCATCCAGACTGCGGATTCGCTTTAGCGAATGCACCGCGTTCTGGCATCACTATGCGCTATTCAGCGTTAACTAAAACATCTGCAATGGCATCAACATCCCCGAGCTAAGGTATTAAATTCGTCGTCCCCAGCCACTTACCGCTGACACAAAGCTCGCGGGTCACGGTCAGCACCAGATTCTCGACAGCAATTGCAGCGTTGGTCAGAGGAATATTTTTTGAAGCACAGAGAGTCACGGTGCGCGATAGCTGTACGTCGCTGATGGATGAAGCGCGCATCTCGCCGCGCTCAATTTCTGCGAGCAACGGCGACACGGGTAAGATGGTTGCGCCCATATCCGCCATTAACGCAGACTTCAGAATCGCGATTGAGGTGATGTCAATGACATGATCAATTTGCTTGCCTTGCTGCCTGACGACCTGTTCTATTCGGGGCCGGACGCCATGCTGCATACTGGGCAAAATCAAGGTCGCCTGTAACGCCTTTTCCAGGGTGAGGCTTTTACGCTTGCAGGCGAATTGGGAATCGCTGCGGGTGATATACATCAACTCTTCCTCTACCAGCGGCTTACTCGCGAAATTTCCCAGCTGACCATCGTCAAATAAGATAGCCAGATTTAATCGCCCTGAACGCAACTGCTCGGTCAGGTTGCCGGTTAACTCTTCGGTCAACTGAAAAACAATATCCGGATAAGCGGCGCGGACTGCTTTGAGCAAAGGGAAAGCTAAGGCGCCGGACGCGCTTTGCGGTATGCCGAGCGCTACTGTGCCTGTGGGCTTGTCTGTCGATTGTGCAACAGCGGATTTGGCATCACTGACTTGTTTAAGTATAGCTTGGGCATGCTCGTAAAACAGTTTGCCGGCATCGGTTGCCTGCATGCCTTGCGCTGAGCGATGCAGCAACAACGTGCCTAATTCCTCTTCAAGCTGCTGTAGTTGCTGGGTCAATGCGGGCTGTACGATATGCAGCACGCGCGCCGCACGGGACAAGGAACCATGATCGACGATGGCGACGAAATAACGGAGTTGGCGGAGTTCCATGCAATTTATCCGGCTAGTTGTGGCCAGCTGTGGCTGGCAAAGTCCGTTCGGCGTCTATTCAGGTTTGATCAAAGAAGCCTGATGTAGACGCGAGCATTAGGTGATTAATTTATGCAGACGACGTGACCGGCGTAATCGCTCGCCGCTCTATCGACGACGAGAGTATCAGGGACGTCGATGTGACGCCGCAGCGGGCCAGACTCACAATCACTCGCTCCAGCTCTTTGACGGATGGCGCAACCACTTTAACAACCACGCAATCTTCACCGGTAATCGCGTGACACTCGATGACCTCGGGAACCTGTTCAGCAATTTTAGTAACCGGAATATCGCTGGAGCGGCTGGCAACGCGGACAAACGCGGTAATGCCATAGCCCAGCGCTTCTGGATTGACGCGCGCATGGTAGCCCGTGATCACGTTGGCGGCCTCCATACGTTTCACCCGTTCGGCGACTGCGGGCTGACTCATATGAATGCGTCGTCCGATTTCAGCCAGCGTGACTCTGGCATCGGCCTGCAAAATATCCAGGATTTTTGCATCCATCTGATCTAAATCCAACTTCATGGAAAATCACCTGTTTTTCAATTAATCTCAAAGTAATGTAACTGATTTACCTTGCTTTATCCATTCATAATCTGGTTTTAGTCACCTACACTAGCTGCATTCAAAGTCGCTTTTCCCGAAAGATTGTCATGTCACGTTTGCCACGCTCTGTTTTGATTGCTTTACTCACGGTGTATATCGTTTGGGGCTCAACTTACTTTGCCATCCATGTCGCATTGACCGCATTTCCCCCGTTTTTACTTATGGGGACAAGGTTCCTGATGGCGGGTGGTTTACTGTTTGCCTGGCAAAAATTTCGTGGCACCGCCAATCCAAGCTGGCGCGAATGGCGCGATGGCGGTGTTGTCGGCGTCCTAATGCTGGGTGGTGGCATGGGGCTGACCGCAGTTGCACAGCAAAGTATTTCGTCCGGCCTGACTGCAGTTTTTATTGCGTGCTCGCCGATGATTTTATCTTTCTGCGTGGGCCTGTTCGGCGACTGGCCAAACAGACGCGAATGGACAGGTATCCTCATAGGATTCGCCGGTGCTGTTCTGCTCTCGCTGGGAGGCGAATTCTCAGCACGGCCTGCCGGTATTATCAGTCTGCTGGGTGCGATTCTTTGCTGGGATATCGGCTCCGTCTTATCGCAGCGTAAATTGAAGATGGCACCAGGGGCCATGGGATTTGCCAGCGAGATGCTGCTGGGTGGCGTATTCCTGACAGTGGTCGGTTTTTTGTCCGGTGAAAAATTCAATGCGCCCATCACCATGAATGCAATGTTCGCCTGGTCGTATCTTGTGGTTGCCGGATCTTTGCTGGCTTTTACGGCCTACATGTATTTATTATCCGCCGTACCGCCCGCTCTGGCTGGCAGCTATGCGTATGTGAATCCGGTCATCGCCGTGGCATTGGGAGTGATGCTGGGAGGAGAGCAGGTAGCGGCTCGCGAAATACTGGCGATGACGATTATTCTCGGTAGTGTATTCATTCTGACAACGGCACGCAGCAAGCAGAAAAACAGCGTTTAGTAATACCGTTCTTCTGCTGGCTTTAGAAAAATTCAGCAGTGTCGTTTGACTGCTCGGCGTGCAAGTCACCGCTGGTCACCAGCGTATCGTAGTAGCAGGTACGGTTGCGGCCATTACTCTTGGCAAAATACAGCGCCTGGTCAGCACGTCCCATTATCGCGACTGCCGGTTCAAATGCATCAATGCGTGCGAAACCCACGCTGACCGTAACTCTGCCGACCTGCGGGAAATTATATTGCTCCACATTTTCACGGAAACGATCAAAAATATGCTGGGCATCTTCCTGGGAAGTCGAGCGCAATAAGATCACAAATTCCTCGCCGCCAAACCGGAACAGGCGATCTGTGGGTCTAAAAGAAGATCGTAATAAATTCGCAATGAGAATCAGAACTTCGTCGCCATACAGATGACCGAACTGATCATTTACTCGCTTGAAGTGATCGATGTCGAGCACTGCCAGCCAATTTTGTTTTTCCGGCTCGCAGGCACGACGATCTTGTTGTATCTCGTCACCGTCTTCCCCGCCAATACCATTAGTTTGCTGCGAGCTCGCCCGCAAAATTTTGGAGAAGTTATCGTCAAACGTTTTACGGTTAAGTAATCCTGTCAATGAATCACGCTCACTGTAATCCAACAGGTTCTGGAAATTACGATAGACGATTAAAATACCTTCCATGACCTGCATGGCATTTTCTGAATATGAAGCGGGATTTGCTATTTCGAGACAAGTATTCAGCTTCTCATTGACCCACATCGGGAGCCAGATCAAGCGCTTGCCGTCCTCAGAGCGTCCCTCAATCAAGCTCATGTGTTGCTTGATCCCCTCTTCGAGAGCCGGGTATTTACCAATCACATCACCACCCTGACTCGCGACTGCATGTTCTGCTAAAGCGACAACCTTACCGTTTTTAATGGTAATTTGTGGTTGTACAAATATCTGCAACCCGACCGTAGCAATATCGAGCACGCGCGCATATTCCGCATTGGTCAACTCGCACAATGCAGAAATAACAGAAATATTGAGGAGATCATGGTCACGATGACCAGTGATTTCCACAAGGTGTTTTATGATGGAATCCATGCTCTATCTAAGAGATGTCCGAAAAAAAGCAAATAAAGTCGAACGACAATACCTTAGCTGCAACCAGGAAACAATAAGCACGAAAACATTTACAACAATTACAGTGCATTTACTTACGACTTGCAAGCCGGCGCCAGGTTGGGATACTTGCAATTTTATTCATTATCTTTATAAAACCTGAGGAACAAAGGTTTTTACATAGCAATTTTTACACTATTATAACAACGGAGCTAGCAAGTAAGCGGTTTAGTCTCTGCAAGAAAACAAAGAAACCAGTAAAGTTGGCTGACACCAATGCAATCTGTCACCATTGCCGACCGCAATGCGCCATACGATTGCTTAACAAGGACAGCCACGATGTTACATGCCAAGAAACTTCAACGATTTGCAGTGATCGCCTTGCTCGCTACGCAGTTGCTCCCTGCGCAAGCAAGTCAACTGGTGCAAGTAGTCGACAGCGCGGGACAAGCGGTTGCAGATGCCGTCGTGTACTTTGAAAATGGTAATGCAGAAAAAGTAAAATCCGCGAATGCCGAAATTCAGCAAAAAGATAAAAAGTTCATGCCACTGGTCACAGTCGTGCAAACAGGAACTTCCATCAGCTTTCCGAACAATGATACCGTCCGGCACCACGCATATTCATTCTCACCAGCCAAGACGTTTGAGCTGAAGCTCTACGCGGGCAAACCCGAAGCGCCAATTATCTTCGACAAACCTGGTACGATCGTCGTCGGCTGTAATATACACGATCAGATGCTGGCGTATATTCAAGTGGTCGATACGCCCTATTTTGCCAAGACAGATGCCAGCGGCAAAGCCCGGGTCGCGTCTATTCCCAATGGTAAATACACACTCAAAGCCTGGCACTTCAAACAGATGACAGGTGACGCTATCAGCGAACAGCCGGTAAATATTAAAGATGACAATGCCACGATTACGATCAAGCTTGGTTTCAAAGTAAATTAAGAAAATTTCTCTATTCAGGCATTAAAATAGAAAAGCCTTTTGATCGCCGCACAGCGCGGCAATTATTTGCCTGAGCAGGTGTCGCAAAAGAGAAGCATGCATAGGCTGGCCGTTTTTGCCGGTCATTGAAATACGAGCTAATTAATCATTCACTTCACCGCTATATCAAAAGTATTTTGCAAGGAAATTCATGCGTTTGCATAGTCTGGAAAGTCGTGTCGTTACCCTGTTTATCGTCTTGATTCTCGCCGTTCAGCTCGCGGGCTTTTTTGCTATCCGTAATGCGATTGATAGCAATGCACGCGCTGCAATTCAGGAAGAGCTAAAAATCAGCGAGAAAATTTTTGGTCACTTACTCGATCAAAACAAACAAAAATTAACCGAAGGCGCGCGCGTACTGGCGTCCGAATTTGCATTCCGTGAGGCGATTGCGACCAACGATACCGACACAATCGTATCTGCACTAAGTAACCTTGGCGACAGATTTGGCGCGAGCTTTTCTACTTTAGTCAGATTAGACAAAACTGTTGCGGCCTCCACCAATAATAGTCTGGCGAATAATGCAACATCATCTCTGCAGCCATTATTTATTCAGGCAGAGCAATCAGAAAATGGCAGCGCCTTCAGTACCGCCATCGTAGAGGGACATCCTTATCAGCTAGTGATGATTTCTGTCAAAGCACCCGTCAGGATTGCATGGGTAGTAATGGCGATTCCTATCGATCAAAAAATCGTTGCCGATATGCGCGAGCTGTCCGCATTACAAGTCACCTTACTTACCAGTGGTGCTGATGGCAAATGGAAGCCGGGTGTATCTACCCTGAATAGCGAACAGGTAAAGCAACTGGCTCAACTAGTACCGAAAATCAATGAGAAAAGCCAACTCATTGCCGACCTCAACATCGGTGATGAAGACTACAGCGCACGCGTCTTAAAGCTTGCTCAAAATGCTGACTCAATGACGGTCGCAGTCTTGCAAATTTCGGTCAGTGAAGCGATTGCTCCCTACAAAAAATTACAAAGAAATCTTCTGATCCTCACCGTATTGGGCGTCATTATCGCCAGCATCATCAGTGTGCTCAGCACCAAACGGATTACCGAACCGATGCGGCAATTAGCCGATACCGCGAAACGATTAGGTGCAGGCGACTACACCGCTGCTATTACAGTAAAAAGAAATGATGAAATCGGTGATCTCGCACAGACTTTCGCAACGATGCGCGACGGTATCGCGAACCGTGAAAAAGAAATCCGGCGACTAGCGTATTGGGACACCCTGACCAATTTACCTAATCGCGCTTTGTTTGTGAGCATGCTGCAAGATGCAATCAAACAGGCGCGCGCCACGGAGCAGGCCTGCTTTGTATTAATGATGGATCTGGATCGTTTCAAACACGTCAATGACGTGATGGGCCATAGTTTTGGCGATCAGTTGCTCAAACAAGTTGCGCTCAGACTTAGTGATGAATTAGGTCAGGGCGGAACAAAACCAGCACGCTTGGGTGGTGATGAATTTGCGATCCTGCTGCCGAATTCGTCCTTCAGGGAGGCGCAAGATCTTGCAGCAAGAATTTTACAGTCTCTGGAAAAACCGATCTCCATTGAAGATCAGACGGTAGATCTGGGCGCAGGCATCGGCATTGCCGGTTTTCCTGATAATGCGAATGATGCGGAGTCCTTATTAAGCCGGGCCGAAGTAGCCATGTACACGGCTAAACATGCCAACAGTGGCGCAGTAACTTATACGCCCGCAATAGACAAGACCAGTCAGCAGAGCTTGTCCTTATTAAGCGAGCTAAGAACGGCGCTGGAGCAGGAAAACTTTCGTCTGTATGTACAACCCAAAGTCGCACTCGATAGCGGCAAGGTGATTGCTGTCGAAGCACTAATACGCTGGATACATCCTGAGCGTGGCTTCATTTATCCTGATCAATTCATTCCGTTTGCAGAACAAACCGGTTTTATCCGTCAACTGACACGCTGGGTACTGAACGAGGCTGCCCGTGTTTGCAGTACCTGGATTGCCGATGGTCGCCAGCTGAAGATGTCGGTAAACCTCTCTACCCGCGATTTACTCGATCAGGATTTACCGAATAAATTTGCAGATATCCTTGAGAAACACCAGATCACTCCTGCCGCATTTTGCCTGGAAATAACCGAGAGCGCGATTATGGATGATCCGGTTCGTGCGCAAAATACGCTGGAACGATTGCATGCAATGGGTGCTGATTTATCGATTGACGATTTCGGTACCGGTTACTCATCGCTGGCATATCTGAAGAGCCTGCCAGTTGATGAGCTGAAAATTGATAAGTCGTTCGTACTGAAGATGGAACAAGATATTGACGACACCAAGATCGTCAAGTCGACGATCGATCTTGGTCACAATATGGGATTAC
This sequence comes from Undibacterium sp. Xuan67W, assembly GCF_049340165.1. Taxonomy (NCBI): domain Bacteria; kingdom Pseudomonadati; phylum Pseudomonadota; class Betaproteobacteria; order Burkholderiales; family Oxalobacteraceae; genus Undibacterium; species Undibacterium sp. Xuan67W. The sequence continues at coordinate 187,358 of NZ_JBMPPN010000003.1, read as the reverse complement.
GCGTAGTCGCCGAGGGTGTAGAAAACAAAGAAGTTATGAGCTTATTGAAAGACATGGGCTGTGATCAGGCACAGGGCTACTACATTAGTAAACCTATGCCGTCCGATCAATTTTTAAGCTGGTTGCAGACATGGGAATCCACTCCGGGCTGAGCTTCGGTGGTTTTTGCAAGTTGGCTAGCAATGGGTTACGTTACAGCATAGCCGTTCTGCATTAGACCAAATGCATCTGTTTATTTTTCCGGTCCCGCTTCCGTTTATACATACGACTGTCCGCGATCTTAATCAGTCGCACATAATCGTCGCCATCTTCCGGATAACTCGCCCAGCCGATTGATACGCCGACGCTGACAATCACGTCATCGAGTGCAATCGGCTCTTCTACCAGGGTAGAAATTTTCTCAACCATATTGTGAATATCGATCGAACTCTTTGTATCTTTCAGTAGCAACACAAATTCGTCGCCGCCATAACGAGCCACGATATCAGTATCCCGGATAGAAGCTTGAAGACGAGCGGCAATAATCACCAGTGCGCGATCACCGGCATCATGTCCATAGTTATCATTGATATACTTAAAGCGGTCGAGATCGACGAATAGCAACGTAAATACCTCCAGACCATGCGCCTTGTTCATGGCATTTTTTTGCAGGTAATTGATTTGTGCGAATAAGGATTCTCTGTTGGCGACCTGCGTCAGCTTATCAAAACGCAGCTTGTTTTCCATTTCAATCAGGGTCTGCGCCAGAATACCGATTTCGTCATCACGTCGTATATTCAATTCAGGCAGAGGTTGTCCATCGCCAAATTTTTCTGCCGCACTGGTCAGCTTGCGGATATCCCGGATCACCCTATCGACAATCGTCAGGCCAATGGTCAGGGCAAATACGATACAGGCGATAGCAATCACCAAGCTCTGAAAAAAACCTTGATTGATGCTGCTCATAAAGTCTGAACGCGGCACAGCAACTACGGTCAGCCAATTTAAGCCCTGTTTGGTTCCCAGCGATGACACCGCGACATCGACCGTCCCGATGGCGAGCTCTAACTGCTGAGTCGAAGAGACTGTTTTGTCTCCTTGCAAAATTTTGCGTTGCCAGGTGTCGCTTTTCTTATACGTCTCGCTGATCAGTGGCGATTTCATTTCTGAGGCAAGCAAACGTTCAGGCGCGCCATTCACCCGCTTTACCGCCTGCTCCTCACCCGAGGTCGCAACGATGTAACCATCGCTGTCAATGATATAGGCCACACTATTTTTACTAATATCCAGCGTACGCAAAAAATCTGACAACACTTTCAAGGTGACATCCGTCGCGACAACACCAGCGAGGGAACGGTCCTGCTGATACACCGCTTTGGCCAGCGTCACTGGTGGTTCTGCGGACGTAAAATCATTATAAATTTTTGACCATACCGGCTTGTCGGTATGCGCCGCTGCCTGATACCACGGCCGTTTGCGCGGATCGTATTGATCAGTACGCAATACTTCGGCACGGTCGCCCGGGGCATTGACTTTATAAACCTGACGCAAAGCGGTATTTGGCTCATGCCAGTACAACTCGACAAAATCATTGCGTATCCGGAAGACGCCGACCATACGGCCATCTTCACCGCCGTAATAGACATAGTTGTTCACATCCATGAACAGACCGCTGGCAGCCCACAATTTAACTTCGAGATTATGCAGATCATCGGAAAAATTCTGCGCCTTTGGCTGACGCTTGGGATCGGGAGCAACAGATTCCAGGGCGATCAGAGCGCCATCAAGATGTTGCTCCGTCGCATGACTAATCCGGTTGACCATATCGATCAAGACCCGTTGCGTCAGTGTATGCACGGCATCGGTTCCCGCCTTCATCGACACCCAGGCAATCGCCGCGGACACGCCTATCACCAGCACAGTAATGGGCACAACCAGTTCGCGACGTAAGGAAGACTTGCTCATGCCTTTGGGTTCCTGATGATAATCCGACGATGCTCTGGTCGCAGCCGCATGAGAGGCAAGGGGCGCATTTCGCTTTACTTTTCTTTTATAGCAAAATGGTTTTACTTCTTTTTGCAAATGGACAACGGATCACTCGGCATAGATAGCCAGAGTGACGCATCACAATGTATCGAAATTTATACACAACTCAATAATATAGAGACTTGTCGCTGGCTGATACGATTTTCCATGAGAGGTGTGGGTATTTTTTGGTAAAGTGTTGTCAAATTCGTCGCTGAATTTTTACGGTTTGACGATGACTTTTTCAACAGTATTTAACAATAGTTGACCTAAAGTTGAACTGAACTTCAATTTGGTTTCAACGTACTTTTAATTGAGTTTCAGGAAAAACTTTGTCCTCCGGATATTGTTCGTGACGTTTTTTGTGATGAAGAAGTAATGCCAAAGCAAGCATAAGCCTGCTACGCTTCATTGCAATGGTTTGCAAACGACTCAAAGCTTATTTTTTACGACGCGTACAGGGAGTAATGAATGTATCAAAACACATTGCGCTCAATCAGGGTCGCTCTGCTCAGCGCCACGCTATGCGGACTCGCAGCGAGTGCCGCTGCTGATAATTTTCCGGCGCCCGACATGGGCAAACTCCTTGCAACAGGCGGCGTCAAACAACTCGAAGGCGCTGGCGGTGGCGGAATTACGCCGTGGGCCTTGATCACCGGATATGGCAGCGAAGATAGCTACGGCATCAACGCGCACATTACTCAAGTCGGTACCCAGGATTACCGACTAAAGACTTACGGAGTCGCCGTGGGTTTCGCCGATAAATTGGAAATGTCGCTCTCAAAACAAGAATTCAGCGGTAGCCTGGCGCCGCTCGATCAACTGAATATTCAGCAAGACATTGTCGGCATTAAATTAAAACTGACTGGTGATGCGGTATTTGATCAGGATAAATTACTGCCGCAAATCGCCGTTGGTGTCATGCTAAAACGCAATAACGGTATAGCGGGCTAGGTGCTTTAGGATTAAGCAACGTCAGGCAACTCGGTGCCAGCAATGACACGGGGGTTGATTACTACGTGTCAGCGACCAAACTCTATCTGGATCAAAGTCTGTTGCTGAACGCGACCTTGCGTCTGACTAAGGCAAATCAAATGGGTATTCTCGGTTTTGGTGGGGATAAGAGCAATCACTATCAGGCAATGTTCGAAGGCTCCGCCGCCTATCTGATCCATCGCAAGCTGGTCGCTGGCGTGGAATACCGAATGAAGCCACGCAACCTTGGTGTCGACAATGAAAAAGATTTTTCTGATATCTTCCTGGCGTATTTTCCGAATAAAAATTTTTCTGTGACTGCCGCCTATGCCAATCTGGGTGACATCACTATTTTTAATCCTAAAAATCAACGCGGCTGGTATCTGTCACTACAGGTTGGTAATTAACAAACGAACAAACGATGACGCCGTCACGATTGGTCACTACTGCAAAAAACAAGACCAAACACTAACATCGCTGGCATCGTACCGGTTTTAGTAACATCACTTCAATTAACACGGATCAGGTTATGCGACATACCGCTTTGTATCAACCACTAGCCGCCCTGTTCATCAGTCTGCCCTTACTGGTTGCCGCCCCCGCGTGCCACGCACAGGCAAACCCTGACGCCAGCGCTTTATATCAGGCCCTAGGCAATCAGGCGGGCATCGGCCTGATTGTCGATGATCTGATTGTGCTGGTCCTGGCTGATGCACGCATCAAAGACTCATTTAAAGAGACCAATATCAAGCGCCTCAGTCAGTTACTCAAAGAGCAATTCTGCGTCCTTTCTGGCGGCCCGTGCAAATACACCGGTGACGATATGAAGCTGGTACACGATAAACTGGGCATCACGGCAAGCCAGTTCAACGCCTTAGCAGAAGATTTACAAACCGCCATGGACAAACATCAGATTCCCACATCAACACAGAATAAACTAATTGCTAAATTAGCACCGATGAAACGGGATATCGTGACGCCGAAAATGTAACGTTTTATAGTAATGATGGCCGACATACAACGCCTTTCATCCACAGGAATAGATGAGCTCTATTTGCTGTGATCTTGGTAGGGTCTTATTGATTTTCTGCGCTACAGGGTTGCTCTCTTTTTTCAGCTATTGTCTTCCGCCGTTTTTTTTTAAACCGCTTTTATCAACTGCTCTTCTCAGCTACTCTTCTCAACCGTTTTTCCTGGTTTCTCCTGATTGTATTAATTTTTTAAATTCGTTGAATCCGATTTCTGCACGGCCACGTATGTATTCAGGGGACGCCATATGTGCGTTGCACTGACTTATAACCTAACGAGGAAATCAAGATGCTTCTCAGACAACCACTTTTACCAACTCTCATGCTCAGTAGCAGCCTATTGCTGTGCCAATTTGCTGGCGCGCAAGACCTGACGCCGGATATGGGCAAACTGACCGCCACCGGTGGCGTCAGCCAGCTAGAAGGTGCGGGCGGTGGCGGCTTGACGCCTTGGGCGCTGATTTCCGGTTATGGTTCACGCGATAGCTACGGTGCTAACGTGCACTACACACAGGTGAAAACGCAAGATTACGGCTTAAAAACCTACGGCGTTGCTGTCGGCATCGCCGATAGAGTGGAGTTATCTATCGCGAAACAAGAATTCACTGGCAGTCTAGCTCCCTTGAATGCGCTGAATATTCAACAGGATATTGTCGGTGTCAAAGTCAAAGTCCTGGGCGATGCGGTCTATGAGCAAGACAGCTGGATGCCGCAAATCGCGGTCGGCGCCATGATCAAGCGCAATAACGGTATCGGCGGATTGGGTGCCCTGGGAGTGACCAACGTCAAGCAACTCGGTGCCAACGATGACCGCGGAGTTGATTACTATGCATCAGCAACCAAAATTTATCTGGAACAAAGTCTGCTGATCAACGGCACCCTGCGTATGACCAAGGCAAACCAAATGGGGATCCTTGGTTTTGGTGGCGATAAGAAAAATAAATATGAGCCAATGCTGGAAGGCTCTGCGGCCTATCTGGTGAATCGCAAGCTGGCAATCGGTGCTGAATACCGTATGAAGCCACGCAACCTTGGCGTCGATAATGAAAAAGATTACTACGACGTTTTTGTCGCCTATTTCCCGACAAAGAATCTGTCGATCACTGCGGCTTATGCGACGCTGGGCGATATCACTGTATTCAATCCGACCAATCAACGCGGCTGGTATTTATCGCTGCAAGCAGGCTTCTGATTTCACGTATGCAGCTTGATGATGTGTACCCGCTCGTCAAGCTGAATCCACACTCTTATTTAGAAAGACATGATCATGCGCACTCATTTTATCCGTCGTAGCCAATATCTTCTCTCCCTTCTCGCCGCCTGTGTCTGCATCAGCACCAGTGCTGTTGCTCAGACGGCACCGGACGCAGTCTATCAAGACCTCGGTGGAAAAACCGGTATCAGTAAAATTGTCGGTGATTTTTTACCGATTGTCTTAGCTGACACACGCATTAACGCCGCCTTCAAAGATACCGATATGGAACGCCTGGCACTCATGTTGACAGAGCAGTTTTGCGAAGTGAGCGGCGGCCCATGCAAGTACAGCGGCAAGAATATGGCTGAAGCGCACAAAGGTATGAACGTTACCAACGCGCAATTCAATGCACTCGCCGAAGACCTGCAAATCGCCATGGAGAAAAATAATATTCCTTCATCTGTGTCGAATAAACTCGTGGCGAAACTTGCACCGATGCAGCGACCTATCGTCAGTAAATAATTGGTGTACATTGGAGGGCGAGTCGCCTTCACTGCAAGCTAGCGAATGCGACGCTCCCCTCACTCATCTCACTTACCGGACCCATCATGCTTTCACACCACCGCAACTCCTGGCTCAGGCTCTCTAAAACAGGCTTGCTGCTATGCGTATTAGGTAGTCTAGGATCGATCTCTCCGGCCTGGTCAGCAACCGTGTTTGGTCTGGCGATTGATAAAAACAGCGCCGTCATGTCGGACGTCGTAGTGTATGCGACGCCGATAGGCGCGCCGATGCCTGCGACGGCGAAGACCGAAGCCGCGATTATTGCGCAAAGCGATATGCAATTTACACCGTATGTCATGCCGATCCGTGTGGGTTCGCAGGTCAAGTTCCCGAACTACGACAAGATGGAACATCACGTAAAGTCGTTTTCCCCCTCCAAAGAGTTTGAAATCAAAACCTATGAAAAAGGGGTGACGCCGCCGCCAGTGTTGTTTGATAAAGCGGGTATCGTCGTGGTTTACTGCCTGCTGCACAACTGGATGCGCGCCTATGTGCTGGTGCTGGAAACACCTTACTTTGCGAAGACAGATGCCAGCGGTGTGGCAAAAATAGAGAATTTGCCCGACGGACAGTACGAGATCAAAGCCTGGCACCCGAACATGGGCAGCATCAAGCCGCCCCTGAGCCAGACCGTCACCATCAACAATCAGTCAGCACCGTTGAAATTTCAATTTGACTTCGTACCTATTCCAAGAAAACCTGCCCAGTTGCCAAAACCTAATACTGGGTACTAGTATGGCCATAAACAGTGCTTTATCCGCTTTATTTACGGTGTGATTGAAAAATACTCCCCATATTTCCAATATTCCCAATAACTTTTCATAATTTCTAATAATTCCTAATACCTCTCAGGGCCATAAAAAAAGCCGCTCAATCGACGTGAGCAGCTTTTTTCTATCGTCAGCGGTGATGATTTCATCAACGCTTAGAAGCGATATCCAACGCCGACGCCAACCAGCCATGGATCCACCTTAACCGCACTGGCCTTCACGCCACCGATCGTCACATCGCTGCGGATTTGTACTTTTTTCACATCAAAGTTCAAGGACCAGTTTTTATCCAGCTTAAAATCCACGCCTGCTTGCAGCGCCAGACCATAGCTATGTTGATCCAGGTCAGCAGCGCCATTCAGCAATGAGACGTCAGAAATACGCGTGTAATTCACACCAGCACCGAGGTAAGGACTGATCTGTGCTTCGGGTGCAAAATGGTACTGAGCCGTCAATGTTGGTGGCAAATGCTTGAACGTGCCGATTTTGACACCATCCAGCATCACATCATGTTTTTGCGGATAAGTCAGGATCAGCTCGGCCGACCAGTTTGGCGCGAAAAAATACGTGAAGTCGACTTCTGGAATCGTTTTACTGCTGACAGTCAGACGATCCGCAGCGCCGGCACCGCCGACAGGATCAGAGCCATTTGCCGGACTAATATTCACCACGCGGGCACGGATTTCCCATGGACTTTGTTGTGCCATTGCCTGAGTCGATGCCAGGCCGAGCAGCGCAAAAGAGAGCAGAGACAATGTAGTAGCGATTTTTTTCATTTTGATTTCCTTTTATTTTCAACAGTGATGAGGCAAGTGTAGTGCCGCGCTACACCAGGCAATTTGAGCTAAATCAAGATTGGTGCGCAGCACAAATTTCGTCTCTTTACTCGTCTTCACTGCGGCATTGAGGTATCCTTGCGGGCATCGACCTCAACCACTAAAAAATTCAAAAAATGGCCAATTACGTCTACACCATGAATCGCGTCGGCAAAATCGTGCCGCCCAAGCGCCAGATTCTGAAAGATATTTCCCTCTCGTTTTTCCCTGGCGCCAAAATCGGCGTACTGGGTCTGAACGGCTCCGGCAAGTCCTCGCTGCTAAAAATCATGGCAGGTATCGACAAAGATATTCAGGGCGAAGCGGTACCGATGCCGAATCTGAATATTGGTTACCTGCCGCAAGAACCTCAACTCGACCCGGAACAAACGGTACGCGAAGCAGTGGAATCCGCCTTGGGTGAAGTATTCGAAGCCAAAGCGAAGTTAGAACAAGTCTATGCAGCCTACGCCGAGCCGGACGCCGACTTCGATGCCCTCGCGAACGAGCAGGCACGACTCGAAGCCATCATCTCCACGTCCGCAGGCGACAACGTTGAACTGCAATTAGAAATGGCGGCTGATGCATTGCGCCTGCCACCTTGGGATGCCAAAATCGGTGTGTTGTCCGGTGGTGAAAAACGCCGTGTCGCTTTGTGCAAATTACTGTTGTCAAAACCAGATATGTTGTTACTCGACGAACCGACCAACCATCTGGATGCAGAGTCGGTCGATTGGCTGGAACAGTTCCTGTTACGCTTTCCGGGCACCGTAGTCGCGATTACCCATGATCGCTACTTCCTGGATAACGCTGCAGAATGGATTCTCGAACTCGACCGTGGTGCTGGTATTCCCTGGAAAGGTAACTACTCTTCCTGGCTGGATCAAAAACAAGCCCGTCTGAAGCAGGAAGAGGCGACTGAATCCGCGCGCCAAAAAGCCCTGCAAAAAGAATTGGAATGGTCACGTCAAAACCCGAAAGCGCGTCAGGCTAAGAGTAAGGCGCGTCTGGCCCGTTTCAACGAGATGAGCGAGCACGAGTATCAAAAACGTAACGAGACACAAGAGATTTTTATCCCTGTCGCCGAGCGTCTGGGTAATGAAGTCATCGAGTTTAAAAACGTGTCGAAAGCCTTTGGCGATCGCCTGCTGATCGACAATCTCAGCTTCAAGATTCCACCGGGCGCCATCGTCGGCATTATCGGCCCGAACGGTGCGGGTAAATCGACGCTGTTTAAAATGATCAAAGGTCTGGAACAACCGGATAGTGGTGAAGTCGTGCTGGGGCAGACCGCAAAAATCTCGCTGGTTGATCAATCTCGCGAAGATCTTGGCAACACCAAAACCGTGTTCGAAGACGTCGCCAATGGCGCTGATATTTTAAGCGTCGGGCGTTTTGAAATGCCGTCTCGCGCCTATCTTGGCCGCTTCAACTTCAAGGGCGGCGATCAACAAAAGATTGTTGGTAACTTGTCTGGTGGTGAACGTGGTCGTCTGCATCTGGCGAAAACCTTGCTTCAAGGCGGCAATGTCTTGCTGCTCGATGAACCATCCAATGATCTGGACGTAGAAACCTTGCGTGCCCTGGAAGATGCCTTGCTCGAATTTGCCGGCAGTGTGATGGTGATCTCACATGACCGTTGGTTCCTCGACCGGATTGCGACGCATATTCTGGCATTTGAGGGCAATTCGCAAGTCAGCTTCTTCGACGGCAATTATCAGGAATATGAAGCAGACAAGAAGAAACGTCTGGGTGAAGAAGGTGCCAAACCAAAACGCATTCGTTACAAGCCTTTGACAACCTGATTCCTCTTCATCGCCTTGTTTCACTCAATTTTTCTTTGCGGCAGTCGATCATGAAAAAAAAATAACGCCTTTCACCAAGCTGTTTTATTTTGTGTTTTTTGTGCGTCACTGCTGCTCACGGGAATGGCATCAGCCAACTCCGGAGGCAAGGAAGCCAGTGCATCCGGCGGCAGCGCAACCACCAAGCTAGAACCCTTCACCGTCAATTTATCAACCTCGGAACGCTATCTGCAAGTCAGCCTGACGCTGCAACTAGCGAACGCGGAAATAGGGGAAAAAATCAAGGTGTACATGCCTGTCGTCCGGCATTTTATTTTGCTTGGCCTGAGCAGCAAAGAACCGGCACCGTTGCAAACAGGTGAAGGAAAACGCGAGCTGATAGAGGAATTACGTAATGCCGTCAATAAAGCCCTGGACGTCAAAGAGCATGATGGTGTAACCGATATTTTTTTGAAAATTTTGTTATCCAATAATTTTTGGGCGAGATTTACGCCAATTTATTCCAGCGGGCCGAACGTTTTCCGTAAATCTCGCAGGATGAAAGCATCGAATTGATGTACCAATTAGTCTCGCTGGCTACGGCTGAAATAGAAATTAAAAAAAGCCGTTTTCTGGGGCAACTTTATCCCGTTACCACACGTGCTGAAGCACGCTCCTTACTTCTCAATATCCGCACCGCGCACCCCAATGCCGTGCATGTGTGCTGGGCATTGATTTGCGATGGAGATTCCGGGCTAGACGATGACGGAGAGCCATCCGGCACTGCGGCCAGACCGATCTACAACGTTCTCGTTCACAAACAACTCCATAACATACTGGCTGTCGTCATACGTTATTGGGGCGGCACCAAGTTAGGCGCTGGCGGGCTGACCCGCGCTTACGGGCAGGCAATTTCAGACGCGTTTAAAACTGCCGAACTACAACAAGTTGAATCGTATTGCGAACGTATTTTCCATCTTCAGTTCGCCGATGAATCCAGTCTGCGCCGTTTATGCGAGCAGCATCAGATCAGCATCGTCAGTGCTGACTATGCCGACACAGTCGAGTTGCGCCTCAAGCTAAAACAGCAGCAAGTACAGGTATTTGAACAACTGGCATCCGACTTGTTACGCGGCTCTTTGCAGATACGTGATCCCGATATCTGCTAAATTCATTATATTAATAATATCAATTACATCAATTCACCCCGCTACTCACGCCATTTCCGAGATCAGCCGTAGCACTAGCAAGTTCACCTCAAAATCTGTCGGAAAATTTTACATTCATTTACATTTTTTTCTATAAAAAAACATAAGTATCTGAAAGAAAACATATTTTCATATATGGCATTATTTTTGCATTAAGCATTTTCGCGAACAACGCAAATATCACAGATAACAAGCTAGTCTTAAATATCGACCATATAGAACGACCAATCTCAAGGAGAGGCAATGTTACGTCAGAACAATCTTTTTAATAAAGTAGTGGGAGTGACTCTAATCGCGAGTGCATTTTTCGCAGGTCAGACACAAGCATCTCCAATCGTCGGAGGTATCGTCACTCCAACCATTACCTCAGGCGCATTGCCTGATTCACCTGCTGCGCACGTTGATGCCAACACGCCTAACTCACCATTCTCTGGCGTTGTCAGTATCAATATCCGTTACGACGGACAATCCTTCATTTGCTCCGGTGCGTTGGTTGGCAAACGCTCGGTCGTATCTGCCGGTCACTGCGTTGATACCGATGGCAATGGTCATATCATCGACATTAACAAACCAGGCAATGACGTTCGTGTTGTATTCAACAGCAATGGTAATGTGAACGCGTTGATTACCGCATCTGCTGTCTCAATGAACTCCAACTACGCAGGCTTTGGTAACTGCCCGGCAGGCATTAATTCATTCTGCGTAAACGATGATATCTCTGTAATTACCTTGTCGACAGATGCACCTGCCAGCGCAAAAATCTACCGGGTCAGCTCCAATCCAGTCACGTCTGGCACCCATATCGTGATGGCGGGCTATGGCACATCTGGCGATGGCATTAACGGCTATACCGTGTCACCTAGCTTCTCAAAAAAACGTAGCGGTGAAAACTATGTTGACTTGTTTGACGGTGATGATGAACAAGGCTTTGGTGGTGCAAACGAAGTGTACTATGCTGACTTTGACGGTGTGAACGCTAAAGGTGTTCTGCAAGACACCTTCTGCACACAATATGGCGTATGCTCACCAGTTCTGCCTAACGACAAAGAATCAGGCATTGGTGGCGGTGATTCCGGCGGACCGTCGTTTGTCATTGACCCAAATACGGGCGAATACATTCTGGTTGCGAATAACACGTTCAGCGGTAATTTCCAAGGTCAGGTCAAAGGATCTTTCGGTACTTACTTCGGTGGCATCTTGTTGGCCAGCTACACTGACTACCTGGTAGCTGCAACTGGTGGCGCGATCCAAATCGTTCCAGAACCAGGCAGCATTGCTATTCTGGGACTTGGTCTGGGTATGTTGCTGATGATTCGTCGTCGCTCTAAAGTATAAGTTTTCTGATCTCTGAAAAAAGCGGCCTCTGGTCGCTTTTTTTACGCCTGCGATCCTGATTCTGTATCTCGTTCACATGTAAATAAAGCGCCACAGAGTTTGAAATTGCATTGCGTTTTTATTACGAATCCGCTACGGTGAAGACTCTTCCAACTGGTAGATTTTCTCAACATCATCGCCATGAAAAATGTCTCCCGCCATATCTGCCTGTCCGTCGTTCTATCTATTTTTTTTGCAACAAGTGATTGCCATGCGCAGGACCTCATCAATACGGTCAAAGCCGTTAAGCCCTCTGTTGTTGCCATCGGCACGTTTAAAAAAACACGCAGCCCCGCCGTCAGCTTTAGCGGAACGGGATTTATCGTTGGAGACGGTTTAACCGTCATTACCAATGCACACGTAGTAAATGGCAATAGCAGCCTGGAGGCGGATGAAACCATCGGCATACTGACAGGAAAAGACGATACCGCAGAATTTCGCCCAGCAACTGTCGTTACTATCGACGAAGAACATGATCTGGCTCGCCTAAAAATTTCCGGTACGCCTTTGCCTGCACTCATGCTAGGCAATCCCGATACGGTAGCTGAAGGTCAGCAAATTGCCTTTACTGGCTTTCCTCTTGGTGCTGCACTAGGCTTTCATCACGCAACACACCGCGGCATTGTGTCATCCATAACCCCTGTTGCCAGACCAGCACAAGACTCCCGTCGCTTAGATCCCAAAGTAATTGCTCAGCTCAGGAAGGCTGCTTATTCAGTATTTCAACTCGATGCAACAGCCTATCCGGGCAATAGCGGCAGTCCCGTGTATGAACCTGAAACAGGAGCCGTCATTGGCGTCATCAATATGGTATTCATTAAAGGTCTGAAAGAAACCGCCATTACGAATCCCAGCGGAATTTCGTACGCAATTCCCGTTAATTACGTCAATGATTTACTCAAACGAAAGAATTAAAAATAAGTTTAAAAAAGGTAAAAGCATCCAAATTTAGAATAAAAATTCTCAGTGGAAACATTGCGGTCATTAAAAATTATTAATATAAAGCAAGGACTTAGGCAAAACCGGAGCATCGATATTGTGGCTTTTCTGAGTATCTGTTATATTGTCTGAATATCATTATCAAAATGGAAATCTTATGGATATAGTTGGCGTCGTTGGCTTGGGTTATGTTGGATTGCCTTTAGCCGTAGAATTTGGCAAAAAAATGCAAACCATCGGCTTCGATCTGTCAGCGAGCAAGGTTGCGAGCTACAAGCAATTTATCGATCCAACCGGTGAACTCTCGACAGAAGAATTGCGTGCGTCCACGCAATTAAGTGTGAGCACTGATCCTGCCGAATTATCACAAGCAAACTATATCGTGATCGCAGTACCGACTCCCGTTGATCTGGCACATAATCCGGATTTTGGTCCTTTGATCGGTGCCAGCGAAACAGTAGGCAAGCATCTGAAAAAAGGAACGATCGTTGTCTATGAGTCGACCGTCTATCCGGGCGCAACAGAAGAAGTTTGCATTCCCGTCCTAGAGAAGCATTCAGGACTAAAATGGAAAGAAGATTTCCACGTCGGTTTTTCCCCGGAACGGATTAATCCGGGCGACAAAGAACATACCCTGACAACGATTTTAAAAATCGTCTCCGGCGACGATGCAGATACGCTGGATAAAGTCGCAAAACTGTATGAACGCATCGTTCGTGCCGGCGTGCATCGTGCGACCAGCATCAAAGTCGCAGAGGCGGCAAAAGTTATCGAAAATACCCAGCGCGATTTAAATATCGCCTTGATGAATGAGTTGTCGATTATTTTTGACATGATCGGTATTGATACACTGGAAGTTCTGGAGGCAGCTGGCACCAAATGGAATTTCCTGAATTTCCGCCCAGGCTTGGTCGGCGGACATTGCATCGGCGTCGATCCTTATTACCTGACACATAAAGCGGACATGCTGGGCTATCACCCGCAAGTCATTTTGGCAGGACGTCGTATCAACGATGGGATGGCTAAATTTATTGCAGAAAAGGTCGTCAAAGAAATCATCAAATCCGGTCATCATGTGAAAGGCTGTATCGTCAACGTATTAGGCTTAACCTTTAAAGAAAATTGTCCCGATCTGCGTAACTCTAAGGTTGCCGATATGATTTTTGAACTGCAATCGTATGGCGTTGATGTGCATATTCACGATCCGCTGGCAGATGCCGCAGAAGCGCAGCACGAATATGGCCTGAAGCTAGAAACCTGGGAACAATTACCGCTTGCAACGGTAACGATTGCAGCCGTTTCCCATCAGGAATTAATGCAACGTCCTTTGTCCGACTATCAGGCGAAATCTATTCCGAATGGCTGCTTCGTCGATATCAAGTCGAAGTTTGACCGTGCCGCCTTGCGTGATGCGGGCTTCAGCATCTGGCGTCTCTAAAATATACCGGCATCAAAAACATGGCAACCTACCAAGCTATTCAAGAACAATTACAAAACCATCAGTCAACCTGGCTGATTACGGGCGTTGCAGGATTTATTGGTTCCAATCTTCTGGAAACACTGCTGAAGCTCAATCAAAAAGTAATTGGTCTCGATAATTTCGCAACCGGGCATCAACACAATCTGGATCAGGTGAAAGAACTTGTCGGGCCGACAGCCTGGTCAAGCTTTCGCTTTATCCAGGGTGATATCCGGCATTTGGCAGATTGCCAGCAAGCCTGCACCGGCGTCGATTATGTCTTACACCATGCGGCGCTGGGATCTGTACCACGTTCGATTGAAGATCCGCTGCTGGCAAATGAAAACAATGTCACCGGATTTTTAACGATGTTGACGGCATCCCGTGATGCGAAGGTCAAGCGCTTTGTTTATGCTGCGTCCAGCTCTACCTACGGAGATCATCCGGATTTACCAAAAATCGAAGACGTCATTGGCAAACCACTGTCACCTTACGCCGTGACTAAATATGTCAACGAGTTATACGCCGATGTATATGCGCGATGCTATGGAGTTGAATCGATAGGACTACGGTATTTCAATGTATTCGGTCCCAGACAGGATCCGAATGGTGCCTATGCTGCGGTGATTCCGCAGTGGATCGCAGCGCTGATCAAAAACTCCACCTTGAGCATCAATGGTGATGGCGAGACCACGCGCGATTTCTGCTATGTCGATAACGTCGTACAAGCAAACTTACTAGCTGCGCTGAGTCAGAATCCCGAGGCGGTCAATCAGATTTATAACGTTGCTCTCAATGACACGACGAGTCTGAATCAATTGTACAAAATGATGCAACAGTTGTTGATGAGCAGCTTTGCGCATATTCAAACGCATCAACCCAAGTATGAACCGTTCCGTGTCGGTGATATCAGACACTCACAGGCTGATATTACTAAGGCTAAAAATTTATTAGGCTACGCGCCAACACATAGCGTTGATGCGGGTCTAAGGGAAGCGATGGATTGGTATAAAGCGAATTTACAAGCTTAAAATCCTCTGTTAACCATCTCAGAAAATGTGTCGAATAACCATATACTGAGATGGCATCGGCTATCTCGCTTCCCTTCATGAAGAGGGCATTTTCATGAAAAAAATCTCCGTCCATAACGGCTTTGATGAGTTTATCCGGTCCAATCCGGACGCCGTCACTGCCCAGGACGACGCAGATTTCTTCCTTACACTCACCTGGTTCAATAATTTAGCGAAGACCGCGTCTCCCGAACACCATCAGGAACGTATCTATTCGGTAAAAAAATCAAGCAACGGCAGCATTGGCTATACCATCTGTCCACTGTGGTCCAACGACTCAACAATGTTCGGATGGCCTGTACGTCGCCTGTGTTCCATGGCGAATTTCTATACCTCGCTTTTTCGCCCGTTTGCAGCAGGTGAGCACCATGAAGTAATACCTGACGTACCCGATCTGATCACCGCAATGACGACAGCAACACCGCATTGGGATACGATTAATTTTCATCCTATGGATACGAGCGATCCTTGTTTCGAGGCAATCCAGTCAGCACTGGACCGAGCAGGCATCGCGATACAAACTTATTTTTGTTTTGGTAACTGGTACCTCAACGTTAATGGCAGGTCTTTCGAAGATTATTTCATCGGTCTTCCGTCAAAGCTAAAAAATACCATCACCAGAAAAACGAAACAGCTTCAAAAGCAGCATCGGCTGACGATCAAGATCATCCAAGATAAAGATGAATTATCTGAAGCATTAAATGCCTATGAGCAGGTATATCAGGCCAGCTGGAAAACGGCAGAAGGTTTCCCTGAATTTATTCCTGGGCTAGTGACTAGCTGCGCTCATCAAGGATGGTTACGCTTAGGTATCGCCTACATTGATGAACAAGCTGTTGCAGCGCAAATATGGATAGTTCACCACCGAAAAGCATCTATTTACAAACTCGCCTACGACGAACGTTACGCACAATTTTCGATAGGATCGATTCTGACCGCCCGTGTCATGCAGCATGTAATTGATATCGATAAGGTGCATGAAGTCGATTATCTGACCGGCGATGATCCGTATAAACAAGACTGGATGTCTGACCGTCGTGAGAGATGGGGAATCATGGCATTTAATTTGCGCACTGTTGTTGGTGTCATCTCAGCGATAAAACATCTGAGCGGTCGTTTTGTACGATCCAAAATCAAACTGATCCGACAGATAGTTCATTTCGGCAATTGATATCTTGCCTGACAGAAAAGAGTGTTTACATGCCAGATAAGCGCAAAAGGCACATCGCATATTGAACTCATGGTATTTCAGTTGCTCGCTATGGGAATCAAATCAAAAATGGTGTAAGCTCAAAAAATAATGACTTTTCATTAATAAAATAAGTTTTTCGCGGATTACACAAATATTTCCTCATGAGTAGTTTTCTGAGTTAAAAGGATAAAAATATGTCACGTATCAGAAGCAAACGCACATCGATCGCCATGCTCTCCGCATCTGCTGTTCTTATCGCAAGCTTAGGCGCATGCAGCAAAACACAAAGTACGGACAAATTATTAGCTGACGCGAAACAATACCAGCAAAAAGGTGACAGCAAAGCTGCCATTATTCAACTAAAAAACGCCTTACAAAAAGATCCAGACAATAAAGAGGTGCGTTTTTTATTGGGCTCAATTTATAACGAAACCGGTGATGCACTGTCTGCGGAAAAAGAAATCAGAAAAGCGATCAGTCTTGGCATCAGTCAAAACCTTGTTGTAATGGATCTAGCAAAAGCCTTACTGGCACAAGGTCAATTCCAAAAAGTACTTGATGAGACAGACAAAGATCCCAAGTCCAAGTCCGACGCTCAATTATTGAGCTTACGAGGAAATGCCTATCTTGCATTGGGGAAAGCGACTGAGGCAAAGACAGCATTTGAGCTGGCTCTTAAAGACAAAGAAAATTATCCTGATGCACTGATAGGTTTGGCCAAACAGGCATTTGCAAATAAAGATATTGCAAGCACAAATACCTATGCTGATCTCGCAGTCACAAAGAATCCACAAAATATCGCTGCATGGTTGTTTAAAGGTGATCTGATGCGCGTGCAGGGTAAGCTTGACGAAGCTATGGCAGCCTATAGTGAAACGATCAAGTTGCAACCAGAAAATGTACAAGCGTTGCTGGTACGGGCGAACTTGCAAATAGGTTTAAAAAAATTCGAAGAAGCAAAAAAAGACATCGATTCTGCAAAGAAAGTATCTGGCGGCAATATTCTGGTGATGTACACGCAAGCGTTGCTTGATTTTAGCCAAAACAAAAATACGGAAGCACATGAATCACTGCAACAGGTAATGCGCGTCGCTCCGGATTATATGCCAGCGGTATTATTATCTGGCGCTGTGCAGTACGCCTTAGGAGCGACTAAACAGGCCGAACAGGACTTAAGAAAGTATCTCAGTAAAGTTCCAAACAGCGCCTACGCGCAGAAACTTTTAGCTGCAACCCTGCTGAAAAGCAACCAACCACACGACGCAATTCCCGTCATAGAAACAGCACTGAAACTTACACCCGATGATAGTCAGTTAATGGCAATGGCTGGCGAATCGTACATGATGACAAAAGAATTCACCAAAGCCTCTGAATACTTTGAAAAAGCTAGTTCCCTAGCGCCAAAACAAAGTGATTATCGCGCTGCGTTGGGAATGAGTAAGTTGGGTCAGGGTGATGGCGGGCAAGCTGTTGCTGAACTTGAAAGAGCCGTTAATCTGGATGAAAAATCGACCAAAGCAGGCGTTCTGCTGATCATGACCCATTTAAAATTGAAGGAATATGATAAGGCTCTTGCTGCTGTTAAAGTCACAGAAAAAGAACAACCAGAAAATCCGCTAATTCAAAATCTTAAAGGCGGCATTTATCTGAATAAAAAAGATATCACTAACGCACGCCTGAGTTTTGAAAAGGCAGTTTCGTTACAGCCGACGTTTTTCCCAGCAATTGCAAATCTCGCCAGATTAGACATTCAGGAAAAAAAACCTGAAGTAGCAAAAAAACGCTTTGAAGCCTTATTAGAAAAAGACAAAAAAAATCTCCCCGCCATGACTGCTCTGGCAAGCCTTGCGATCTCCAATGGAGACAACGAAGGAGGGAAAGTTTGGCTAGAACGTGCCAACACTGAAAATCCTGACAACCTGCAAATTGTACAGTTGCTAGCAACGCACTATTTGCGAATGGGCGATAAAGATAAGGCATTGGCCTTTGTCAAAAAGACGCAATCAACAAACCAGAAGAGTGCTGAGTTAATGAATTTTCTGGCAAAAGTTCAAATGCTCACCGGAGATAAAGCCGGCGCCTTGGATAGCTATACCAAGCTAACAGTCTTGTTGCCAGAATCAGCGGCAGCGCAGTACCAGGTCGCATCAACTTACATGGCAATGGGCAACGAAACCTCAGCCGTTGATGCGCTGAAAAAGACATTGCGATTAGATGATAAATTTCTGGACGCCGAACTGGCGTTAGCAAGCGTACATATTAAAAATGGTAAATTTGACGATGCACTAGCAATCGCAAGACAGGTACAGAAACAGCAGGAAAAATCCCCGGCTGGCTATGTAATGGAAGGTGACACGCTGCTGATGCAGAAGAAGTCCGCTCCGGCAGTCAAGGCCTATGAACAGGCGTTGAAGATCAACGCAGCTGGACCAGTTTTCATTAAATTACATAATGCTTTACTGGCGGATGCCAAAGCCAAAGACGCAGATACCCGCATAGCACAATGGTTAAAAACGCATCCAGAAGATCTCGGTGTACGTTTATACCTGGGCACTTACTTACTGAACACGGTTAAAAACCGTCCGGCGGCCATCGAACAGTTTCAACTCATCCTGAAGAACGATCCGAATAATATTCCTGCATTAAATAATATTGCCTGGGCTTATTCTGAGGAAAAAGACAAAAAAGCATCTGAGTATGCAGAGCGCGCCTACAAGCTTTCAGGTGACAATCCTACCATCATGGACACACTTGCGTGGATCTTATTGGATCAAGGTAATACAGCGCGTGCCTTACCTTTACTTGAAAAAGCAAGCACACTTCAACCAGATGCATTGGAAATACGCTATCACTTCGCTGTAGCGCTTGTAAAATCAGGTGACAAGGCAAAAGCAAAGAAAGAACTGGAGAGCATTACAGCACCAGGGAAGATTTTTGCTAAATCAGATGAAGCCAAGGCCTTGTTAAAGCAACTCTAAGCACCTGAGTGGTATCTAGTAAGCAGCAGTCAACTCGATACCACTTAGACTCAAGCAGATACGTGTACTTCCCCGCCTTCATTGACACACACGGTGAACTTATTATGTAGCGCTTGGAATATGTGTAAGTCATGACTCACACGAGATCAAATGCCTTTTTTCCAGCTAGTAGGAACAGGCGTTATTCACATTGTGTGCAAAAAAATAAATGCAAAAGTATTTGAATCAATTTGTTGATGCATCAAATACCAGAACGAAAAATAGTACCCACCAATAAAAAAGCCACTTCATCGAAGTGGCTTTTTTATTTAACAGCACAGGATCAGAAGAAACTTTGTGGGATAACCAGAACATCACCGGGGCGAACCGGAACATTGGCAGAGATATCGCCATCTTTAATCAAATCATTCAGGCGCACATTCAGTGTTTGCTGTTTACCGTCGATGGTACGGATGATATTTGCTTTGTTACCAGAGGCGAATTCCGTAATACCGCCTACAGCAATTACCACGTCCATCAGAGACATTCCTTTACGATAAGCCAGTGCCTGAGGTTTGGCTGCTTGTCCTATCACACGAATTTGTTCGCTATAGGGGCCAGAGAATGCGGTCACAATTACAGTAACTACCGGTTGCTGAATGAACTTTGCTAAGGCTTTCTCGATATCACGGGCTAATTCGGTCGAAGTTTTACCAATCGCCACCACGTCCTCAACCAGAGGTGTCGTGATTTTACCGTCTGGACGTACTGAGACCACCATCGATACCTCAGGATTACGCCATACAATGACATTGACCGAATCACCTGCACCGATAAGGTAGTCATGATTAGGGGCTTGAGATTCAGCCGTTGGTGCAGGTGTAACATTCGTCGCGCAACCGCTGACGATTAAGACGAATAATGTCGCGGATAGGCATGAAAGCCAGCTGGAAATTTTTGATTGAAGCTTGTTCACGTGAGTCCCCTATGTGAGATGGTTGAATGTCTTCTCACTGAAATTAGCATTCAACAGAAGTTAACATGAAAGCATGATATTACCATCAACGGATGGCAAAACAAGCTCATTTACTTGTTTTTTTTACATAATTATTTTGACACATTTTTCAATGATCAGCTCGCTTGCAAAAGTATAGTACAGACATTCGCGAGAGAACGACTTTCGACTCACGTTCTGTATAAATTTGAACAATTTCCCATAAGACACTTAATTTCCATATAGAAATAAAGTGTTTAGAATCCGACACTTAGCAAAATATGCTAGGTAATTCTGCTTATCTCTGCTTTATCTGCAAATATCATAAAAAGTATGACACCCTAGTTCAGCAAACACCGAATTTACTTGTTTTTTTTACATTTACATAATATTATGATTCTCAAAATATTCGTGCCTTTCCCAGTAATAAACTGGTAAGTTAGCAATATAGCGAATCGCCACTAAAATCACCTCATATGGAGAAGTCAACAAGATGGAGGAGCTGTTAACGCAGTTACAATCGCTGCTGAGGGGCGGATGGAAATATCGCTGGTATGCGGTAACAATCGCATGGCTGGTATCCGCAATCGGGTTCGGTGTTGTCTATACACTGCCAGACAATTATCAATCCTCCGCACGTGTATTTGTTGATACTCAAAGTATTCTGAAACCTTTGCTGGCTGGGATGACCAGTGTACCCAATGTCGAGCAGCAGGTATCTATCATGAGCCGGACATTACTTAGCCGGCCAAACGTCGAACGTGTAATGCGTATGGTTGATCTCGATATCAAGGCAAATACTGGTAAAGATCGTGAATTGCTGATCGAGAATCTAATAGCAAAAATTAAAATCGGTGGCACCGTACAAAACGACATTTATACGATTACCTACAACGACGAAAGCCCTAAGTTAGCGAAGGATGTGGTTCAGGCGCTCCTGACTATTTTTGTAGAGGGTAGTTTTGGTGACAAAAAACAAGACTCCACGAAAGCTGTCGTTTTCATCGATGGCCAGATCAAAATCTATGAAGAAAAACTGATCGCAGCAGAAAACGCTTTAAAAGATTTCAAACTGAAAAATATAACTTTACTGCCGCGGCAAGGTAGTGACTCGGGCACAAAACTGTCCGAAATGACCGAAAGCCTGAATCAGGCACGTTTAGAATTAGTTGAAGCCGAACAGGCCCGAGATGCGATCAAGCGGCAAGTCGCCAGCACTGAAAACTCAATGAAGCCAGATCAGGCAACAGCAACCATATCAAACCCCGAAATTGATGCCCGGATTCAAACACTGAACAAAAACTTGGATTCTTTACGATTACAGTTCACGGACCAACACCCAGATATCGTGTCGACCAAAAGATTAATTGCGCAGCTAGAAGTAAAGAAGGCGGAAGAAGCGAAAGTTCGCAAGCCTGAGTCAGAATTGGTTGCGTCAAATCCTTTATTGCAGCAACTAAAAATTTCTCTGTCTGCAGCCGAGGCTCGCGTTGCCTCAATGAGAGCACGCGTTGATGAATATTCAAACCGCAGCTCAAAATTAAAAACTCTCAGTATTGCCGCACCTGAGATCGAATCTCAGTTGTCCCAGTTAAATCGTGACTATCAGATCAATAAAGAAAATTACGAAAAACTGGTGGCAAGCCGTGAATCAGCCAAGTTATCCGGCGATTTGAGTACCACGACAGAAATGATGACGTTCAGGGTTGTGGATCCGCCAACAGCGCCTTTGACACCTGTTGGTCCACATCGGATTCGACTGCTGTCTATGGTATTTGCCGCAGCAATTGCTATTGGCCTGGCAGGTGCCGTCCTGATGAGCAAGATACGCCCTACATTCCTCACGCACATTGATCTGCTGGAAATCACTGGCTTGCCAATTCTCGGTACAGTGTCGATGAATTGGACTGAAAGTGAGAAAAGACGTCAAAAGCAAAGTTTGTATGGCTTCGCCGCTTCCTCCTTTGTATTACTGGTGTTTTACGCCGGAGTGATGTCGTTCATGTACATCAAGCAATAACATTATTAGTATAAAAAATATTTGTTGATCGTCTGGCAGTCGGAAATACGAATCTACTTGGAGTTAGCGTGAGCATTATTGAAAAAGCGGTTGGTAGACTAGAGCAGGGCAAAGGAATTGCAGCGCACACCGCTGAGGTGTCTGCAGAACCGGCTCCTCAGGTAATCGTTGCGCCCGTCGCTCCGGTTGTCGCAAAAGAGTTGCACGTCAAGGCAGTGCAAGCCCCAGTTGCAGCGACCGTTACTCCAACGTCAGCAGCAACAGCTACTACATCAACTACTACGAGCGCGGCTGGCACGATTAATGCGCCGTTACTCTCAGCCGATGTACTTGGGAAAAACAGTCAGCGCAAAGTAGAAATTGACATCGCACAGTTGCACCGCTTAGGCATGGTGACACCCGATGCAGAACGTACGGCGATTGCAGAAGAATTTCGCTTAATCAAGCGCCCCTTGATTGAAAAAGCATTCAATCAGAAAAAAGGCCCTCTGCATCATGGCAATCTCATCATGGTGACCAGTTCCTTGCCGGGCGAAGGAAAAACTTTTTGCGCCGTCAATCTCGCCATAAGTATTGCTATGGAGCTTGATCACACTGTGCTTTTAGTCGATGCCGACGTAGCCCGCCCCTCTGTACCGAGATATTTGAATTTACTTCCGGGCGATACCAGCTCAGAAATTGGCCTGATGGATGTACTGCTTGATGACAAACTCGATCTTGCCGATGCCATGCTCAGAACCAATATCGATACATTAAGTCTTCTGAGGGCCGGTAATAGCCACAAACGTGCGACAGAATTATTGGCAAGTCAGGGGATGAGTAGCTTGCTATCAGAGATCGCCAATCGCTACCCTGATCGTATTGTTATTTTCGATTCCCCTCCTTTACTGCTCACAACCGAAGCAAGAGTTCTTGCGAATCAAATGGGACAAATCGTCCTGGTTGTTGAAGCAGAAGCAACGACGCAACATACCGTCAAAGAAGTATTGCGCCAGTTGAAATCGAAAGCCAATGTGAATTTAATCTATAACAAAGCTAGAGCATTCTCAAACGGGGATTACTATGGCCAGTACTACGGCTAAGACGATGGCGCCCTGGCAAACTCGTCCTCTTGCACTGGGACTGACGTCGATCATACCTTTGCTAGGTATGACGTCTGCTGGCAGCGTATCTGCGGCGGAATGGAAAGTAATGCCGTCAATTAATGTAAGTGAGAGTTATACGGACAACGTCAAACTGACTCCCGTCGCAGAAAGTTCATACATCACACAAGTCGCCCCGGGTCTGAGTCTCACAGCAACCGGAGCGCAATTGCGCTTCCGTGCAGACTATGTGATGCAGAATCTGTACTATTCAGGGAATAACAATGGAATTAAAACCAGTCACCTACTCAACGCCAACGCCAATAGCGAGCTGATCAAAGATCTTTTTTTTTTAGACGGTATTGCGAATATTAGTCAGCAGAGTGTCAATCCATTTACAGATCAGGCAACCAGTAATCTCAATCTGTCATCTAACCGGACTGAAGTAAGGACTTATAGCGTTTCCCCATATCTCCGGAAAAATTTCTCCCCTGAATTCACCGCAGAATTACGCTACACGCGCGACTCCGTAAAAACCAGTACGCAAAATGTGTTTGATAGCACTGGCGATAAAATTCTATTCGACCTGAAGAGTGGCTCAGCCTATAAAACTATTAGCTGGGGATTTCAATTCGCCGATCAAAAAATTCATTATCCGAATCAGGCAGACGTCGAGTTCCAGACATCAACCGTCAACGGCAACTACGCACTTTCCTCACTGTTTAGTCTGACGGCAACGGCAGGATACGAAAACAATACTTATGTTGCATTAGGTGAAAAACCTTCGGGAATTTTTTGGACTACTGGATTTTCATGGACGCCAACAGAAAGAACCCGTTTCGCCTTTAGTGCAGGTAAGCGTTTTTACGGCTCTACTTATTCCGCAACCATTAGTGAAAGAGCTCGTACCAGTGTCTGGAGCCTAGGCTATAACGAAGATATTACAACAACCCGTGGCCAATATCTGATACCCGCGACCAACGATACATCCGCATTTTTGAATCAATTATGGAAAGCAAGTATTCCAGATAACAACACGCGGCAACAACTGGTTGATAATTTTATCCGTGACACCAATTTGCCCTCAGCACTTGCGCAGCCGTTTAATACAGTGACCAATCGTGTGTTCCTCCAAAAAAACTTGCAAGCATCCGTCGCGTTCACCGGTGCGCAAAATACTGTTCTACTGAGCGCATTGAACGTCAAAAGAGAAGCACAATCAGCAAGCCAGGCTGATATCCTGCTGCTGGGTATTTCCAATCCTGCTTTATTAGAAAAAGTCAGACAAACGGGTGTCAATGCACTGTGGAACTGGCAATGGTCACCAAGAACCAGTGCCAACCTCAGCACAGGCTACACGCAAACTGTTTCGGCCAACACCGGCATTAAAGACAATACCAAAACCGCGAGAGCATCTATCTCGCGCCAATTACAAACCAAATTAAGAGCAACGGTTGAAGTACGGCGAGTAGAGAAACAGTCGAATCTCGCCAATGGGGCTGGCAATTTTAATGAAAATGCCGTCACCTTATTCTTGTTGCTAGGGTTCTAGCGGAGTTGATGAAGAGATGTACGAGTCCTACTACGGTTTCAATGCGAAACCATTTCAGTTAAAGCCAGATCCACGTTTTTTCTTTGGCAGCAAAGGTCATAAACGTGCGATGGCATATCTCGAATACGGGATATCGCAGGGCGAAGGTTTTATTGTCATTACTGGTGAAGTCGGTGCAGGCAAGACGACGCTGATGCGTAATTTATTTAACGAATTAGAATCTGACAAAATTCAGGCCGCGCAAATTGTGAACACTCACGTAGGCTCGGACGATATTTTACGTCTTGTGGCTGCGGCATTTGGCGTGGAGTATGAAAACGCCAGCAAAGCGACATTATTGACTCGCCTTGAGCAATATTTACGTCAGTGTGATGTGCAGGGCAAACGTGCTTTACTGGTCGTCGATGAGGCACAAAATCTGACGCCGCGCGCGGTCGAAGAGCTGCGCATGCTTTCAAATTTTCAGACCGCAGATAAATCATTGTTGCAGACGTTTTTATTAGGGCAACCGGAATTTCGTCGCACCCTGCTGAGCGAAGATATGCAGCAGCTTTTACAGCGCGTTATCGCCAGCTACCATCTTGGCCCGCTCGATCTGATCGATACGCGCGCTTATATCGAGCACAGGTTGCATACGGTGGGATGGAAAGGCGATCCTGTTATCAATACAGAAGCATTCGCTGCAATTTTTGCTTACACCAACGGCATCCCCAGAAAAATCAATGCGCTCTGCGACCGCCTGTTTTTGATGGGCTATCTGGAAGAGTTACATCACTTTGGTGAGATTGAGGTAAATCAGGTAATTGCGGACATCAAGCAAGAGTTCCAGTTGCCACCCTCCCATCTTGAAACAGGCAATCAAGTCACAGGCTTGAAAGATTTACCGAATATAAATCTGGAACATATGGACGACAGAATGGCAAAAATGGAACGATCTATTTTATCCGTGATTGATGCCCTGAAGAAAATGCTCCCTAGCAATAAAGCAAATAACTACTCCGAGAAGGAAAATTAATGCAGGTTTTAAGCCCAAATCAACATGGTCCAAGCGAGATTATCTGCGTGGTGGGCGCTCGTCCAAATTTTATGAAGATCGCGCCGATCATGGCCGCGCTCAACGCATTAAAACCGCATCTGAAAGTCACACTGCTCCATACAGGTCAGCATTACGACGTTGCCATGAATGAGCAATATTTTGAAGCTCTTGGCATTCCTTCACCAGATATTAATTTAGAAGTAGGTTCAGGCAGTCACGCCGTACAAACTGCGGAAGTCATGTGCCGTTTTGAAACGGCAATGGGTGAAAATTTACCTGCAGCAGTATTAGTGGTAGGCGACGTGAACTCCACCATTGCTTGCGCGCTGGTAGCGACAAAAAAGGGCGTACCAGTCATCCATGTGGAAGCTGGCTTGCGTAGCTGGGATCGTGGTATGCCAGAGGAAATCAATCGCGTATTGACCGATCAGATCTCTGATTTGTTATTCACAACGGAACCTAGTGGCAAAGATAATTTGTTGCGTGAAGGCGTTGCCGATAGTCGCATACATTTTGTCGGCAACGTCATGATCGATACGCTGCGTAATAATCTGAGCCGTGCCATCGCTCCGGCTCAAATTGCTGCAGATGCTGGCAATCCTCGTTTTCTGGATGCCGGAAAAGGTTTTGTCGTGGTCACCATGCATCGTCCGTCGAACGTCGACGACCAAGCGATCCTGAGCGAACTCATCACGACAATTATCAGCATCAGTGAACAAGTCCCCGTTATTTTTCCTGTGCATCCTCGTACCAAATCAATGCTGGAGAAATTTGGCCTAGACAAGAAATTAACTACACCAAACATCCTCTTGCTACCGCCCATGGGTTATCTGGAAATGCTCGGTCTGATGAAAGAGGCAAAGCTGGTGTTAACGGATTCTGGTGGTATACAGGAAGAGACGACAGCACTGGGCGTGCCTTGTATCACGCTGCGTAACAATACCGAGCGTCCGATTACTGTAGAAGAGGGGAGTAATACCATTGCGGGACAAGATCCGAAAAAGATCATAGAAATTTTTCAGGATGTCATGCATACCGGCGGTAAGGGTGGCCGTATTCCGCAATTCTGGGATGGTCACGCGTCCGACCGCATCGCAGCCGTCATTGCGACCCAGCTTGGCATCGCCATTCCTGTAACGGCTCAGTCATCATAAGGTCACCATGTCCATCATTGCCCCAGTACAGGTTAACAGCCCGCCTATCCGTAATGCCATGACCATTGATGTGGAAGATTATTTCCAGGTCTCGGCATTTGCGCCTCATATTTCGCGTGATAGCTGGACTAACTTGCCATGCAGGGTTGAGCGGAATATCGATTGTATCCTTGCACTGCTGAGCGCGTCTCAAGTCAAGGCTACATTTTTCACCCTTGGCTGGATTGCCGAGCGTTATCCAGCCTTAGTCAAACGAATTGTGGCGGAAGGACATGAGTTAGCCAGCCATGGATATGGCCATTTACGTGCGTCAGATCAGACACCAGATGAGTTCCGGGAAGATGTCAGCAGCAGTAAAAAAATTCTCGAAGATCTGGGTGGACAAGCAGTGCTGGGCTACCGCGCCCCAAGTTTTTCTATCGGCACCCAAAATCTGTGGGCCCTAGATGTTTTATTGAATGCGGGCTATCACTACAGCTCCAGCATCTATCCTATTCAGCATGATCATTACGGCATGCCGAGTGCGCCGCGCTTTAGTTTTTATCCTAACGGCCAGGATGGCTTACTGGAATTGCCGATTACCACGGTACGTTTCATGCAGAAAAATTTTCCTGCTGGCGGCGGCGGTTATTTCCGTCTGTTTCCGTACCAGCTCTCTCGCTGGTTGTTACGACGTGTGAATCAACAAGATAAGCAATCCGGCATTTTCTACTTTCATCCATGGGAAGTAGATCCTAAGCAGCCACGTCAGGAAAATATAGGCTGGAAAACTCGCTTCCGTCACTACGTGAATCTAGATAGAACCGAAAATCGTCTCAAAGCCTTGACCAGAGATTTCCAATGGGATCGCATGGACCGTATCTTTTTACCCAACACATGAACTCCATGACTGACACATTGACGGCCAATCCGGCTGCCATGACTTTACCCGCCTCCGCGCCTGCCCAGATTTCTCTCAAGCTGCTGCAACTACAAGATTACGCCCGCTGGGATGCCTTTGTGGTGCAATGTCCAGATGCGACTTTTTTTCACCGTGCTGGCTGGCAGCCCGTCATTGAAAAAGCATTTGGCCACCGTACCTGGTTTTATTACGCAGAAGCACATGGTGAAATTCTCGGTGTCTTGCCGCTGGCAGAAATCAAGAGCCGCTTATTCGGCCATTCACTAGTTGCCCTGCCCTTTTGCGTATATGGCGGTGTCGCGGCCATATCTGCCGAGGCCAAGAGTTTGCTGAGCCAGGCGGCACAGGCCCTGGCAAAAACACTAAAAGTAGGTCACCTCGAGTACCGCAGTATCACGCCACAAGAAAAAGACTGGCATAGCAAAGAGCTGTATGTCACTTTCCGTAAAGCGATTGATCCAGACGAAGAAACAAATATGCTAGCCATACCGCGCAAGCAGCGTGCAATGGTGCGCAAGGGTATTAAGGCTGGCTTGGTCAGCGAAATTGATCAGCAGATTGATCGTTTTTTTTACGCATACTCCACCAGTGTGCATCGGCTTGGCACGCCGGTCTTTTCAAAGAAATTTTTCCGTCTGTTAAAACAAACCTTTGGTGATGACTGCGAAATTATGACTATCGTAAGTCCACAAGGAACAACGGTCGCCAGCGTCATGAGCTTCTATTTTCGCGATGAAGTCTTACCGTATTATGGCGGCGGCACGCATGAGGCAAGAGATGTTGCCGGTAATGATTTCATGTATTGGGAATTGATGCGCAGAGCTTGTGCCAGATCGTATAAAGTATTTGATTTTGGCCGTAGTAAATTAGGAACAGGCGCCTTTGATTTCAAAAAAAATTGGGGCTTTGAACCGCAAGCACTGCATTATGAATACCAGCTGCATAGCGCAGCATCTTTGCCGGATAACAATCCACTGAACCCAAAATACCAGCTATTTATCAAGATGTGGCAAAAAATGCCGCTTGCCCTGGCAAATCTCATCGGTCCCCACATCGTCAAGAACCTGGGTTAATCGTCCCATGACACAAAACCCCAAACAAGCTTTGCTATTGTTGGTGCACCGGATTCCATTTCCGCCCAATAAGGGCGATAAGATTCGTTCGTATCATTTGCTCAAGCATCTGGCGAAAAAATATCAGATTCATCTTGCTTGCTTCATTGATGACGCTAACGACATGCAGCATATTGAAACGGTCAGACAATGGTGTGGCGACACCCATTTCGAGAGACTGAATCCAGCTACTGCAAAAATCGCCAGCCTGGCTGCATTATTAAGCGACCGTCCTTTGTCGCTCGACTATTACCGTAGCAAAGCCATGCAAGATTGGGTCAATACGACCGTCAGCAAGCATCAAATCGACAAGCTTGTCGTATTTTCTTCCGTGATGGCACAGTTTGTCGAACAGATGTCAACGCTCACGCGTGTCATTGATTTCGTCGATATTGACTCTGATAAATGGCGGCAATACGCAGAGAAAAAAAGATTCCCCATGAACTGGCTATACCGGCGTGAGGGGCGCTGTCTATTGCATTATGAGCGCCGCATCGCACGCGAATGTGATGCGTCCTTATTCGTATCGGAGGCAGAGGCTGACCTATTCCGGCAACTAGCTCCTGAAAGCACAGATAAAATCGGCTTCTTTAATAACGGTGTCGATACGGAGTATTTTTCACCTGAACATGCTCTGGATAATCCATACCACGCGCAAGATCTGGTTATCGTATTTACCGGCGCAATGGATTACTGGCCAAACATCGATGCTGTGACATGGTTTGCGCAAGCAATTTTTCCGCTGATTCGACATAAACATCCCGATGCCCTGTTCTATATCGTCGGCACCCGACCGGCCGAGCAGGTGAAAGCTCTGGCGCAATTACCGGGCGTGCGGGTCACCGGCTCGGTGCCAGATGTCAGGCCTTATCTCGCTCACGCTAAAGTTGCCGTTGCCCCTTTACGTATCGCCCGCGGGATACAAAATAAAGTGCTGGAAGCGATGGCAATGGCAAAAGCCGTCATTGTGTCGCCGCAAGCACTCGAAGGCATCGACGCCGCCATCGGCGAAGAGTTAATTCTGGCGGAAGACGAAAACAGTTTTGCCCATGCGGTATCTGTTGTTTTAGAAAATACCGATACCGCGCTAGAAAAAGCAGCACGCCTCAGAGTCATCGCCAGATACAACTGGGATGCGAATCTTCAGAAAGTAGATGCTGCATTGGAGTCGATATAGTAGTAAAAATGCAATATAATTAAACTATTCTATTCTTCACGGCAAAGGATTATCCTTGACTGCTACATCAACACCACCTTTGCCCTATCCGGCCTTGCTAGCGATACTAGTTGTATTGCTAGCGCCGTTCCTCATTTATTTCAGCACCGCACAATCGATTGTCTCTGTATGGAACCAATCAGAAACCTTCGCGCATGGCTATATCATTTTACCTATCAGTCTATGGCTTATCTGGAAGCGTAAAGCAGTCATTCAGCGCATGACGCCGCAGCCGTATTGGCCCGGCTTGTTTGCACTTGCGGCATGTGGATTTGGTTGGTTGCTTGCAGAATTAGGTGATGTACAGGTCGTAAGACAATATATGTTTGTAGCGATGATTCCAGCGATTGTGATCGTCGTACTCGGCTGGCAAATCGCATGGGCACTCGCTTTCCCACTATTTTTCCTGCTGCTGGCAGTCCCGTTCGGCGAAATATTTATCGCTCCGCTCATTGATTTTACTGCGGACTTTACCGTAATTGCGCTGCAATTTACCGGCATCCCTGTGCTGCGTGACGGTAGCAGTTTTTCCATCCCTTCCGGGAACTGGTCTGTTGTCGAAGCATGTAGTGGCGTCAGGTATTTAATCTCCTCGATTACCCTAGGATGTTTATATGCGTATCTGACTTACCATTCAACCTGGCGACGCGTCTGGTTCATTCTGGCCTCCATTATTGTGCCTATCATCGCCAATGGCTTACGCGCTTATATGATCGTCATGCTGGGACATCTAAGCGGTATGAAACTCGCTGTCGGTGTCGATCATTTGATTTATGGCTGGATCTTCTTCGGTATCGTCATGTTCTTTATGTTCTGGCTAGGCAGCTTCTGGCGCGACGATCAAGATAGGGCAGACGATATTCCCGCGGCACTGACCAGCCATTCACCTGCATCAACAAGTCGCCTTGCTTCCGCATCACTCGTCGCTATCTTATGCCTCGCCCTATGGCCAGCTTATGCAGCCTATGTCTCGCAACTCAATCTAAATCAAACTGCGATTCATATTGATGATCTGTCAGTGTCATGGAAGGAATCATCGCCTGTCACAACGTGGCGCCCCAGCTTTTTACCTGGCAGCGCTGTGCTCGATAAATCTTATCTGGATGGCACCCAGGCAGTCGGCGTGCTGATTAACTATTACCGGAACCAGAATCGTGACTCGGCCGTCATCAGCACCCTCAATGAAATGGTGCAGGATCATGACCGCAACTGGCTCAGGACCCATAGCGAAACCCATACCGTGAAACTGGATGGACAAAGTCTGACAGTGCGTGAAACCTATATCAAAGGGTCGACAGAGTCGCTGCTTGTCTGGGACTGGTATTGGATAGATGGTCAATTCACTGCCAATAAATATGTTGGCAAAGTATTGCAGACAAAAGCGAAATTCTTTTTACAAGGTGACGACGCGGCATCCATACTGATCTATGCACCTTATGCAGAAAAACCTGATGAGGCACGTAAAGCCATGCAGCAATTTATGCAGGCGCATGTGAGCTCGATCACAAAAACACTGCAAGCGAATAAAAAGTAATGGCTGAGGACACAATTCCATTAGTGGTACACCTGATCTACCGGCTTGATTTCGGGGGACTCGAAACCTTGTTGGTTGATTGTATTAACCACATGCCGACAAAAAAATACAGACATGCCGTCGTTTGCCTGACAAATCACAGCGTATTTTCAGAAAAAATTACCCGTAAAGATGTACAAATTTTTGATTTAAATAAGCCAGCCGGATTAGGTTTGGGCACCCATATGACGCTTTGGAAATTGCTGCGTAAGCTGCGTCCGGCGATTTTGCATACGTATAACTTGTCCGCTAATGAATATGCCCTCACCGCTAGCCTGGCTGGCGTTCCTGTGCGTATTCATGCGGAACATGGGCGCGATATCAATGATCCGTTAGGACTCAACCGCAAACATAATCTGCTGCGTCGCTGGATGACACCGTTTATAGATCAATATGTCACCGTATCACAGGATTTATATAACTGGCTTCAACAAATCATTCGAGTACCAGACAAAAAAAATCTGCTGATACATAACGGTGTCGATACCCAGCGGTTTTCTCCCGATAACGACCTCACCGCCACCACACCATGGCCTGCTGATTGTTTCGTCATCGGTACCGTCGGCAGAGCACAAGATATTAAAAATCAATCCGGCTTAATACGTGCTTTTATTCTGTTACGTCATGCCTTACCTGAGTATCAGAACAAATTGCGGCTGAGCATCATCGGTGATGGGCCTTTGCTTCCCGCCCTCCGGCAGCAAGTCGCTGATGCAGGTATCAGCGATGTGGTCTGGCTGCCAGGTGCACGCTCGGATATTGCCAGCATCATGCGCGGCTTTAGTCTGTTCACCTTGCCATCACTGGCAGAAGGCACACCAGTCACCTTGCTTGAAGCAATGTCGTCGGGACTAGCGGTCGTTGCCTCAAGAGTAGGTGGCATCCCTGAAGTCATACAAGATGGTGTGCATGGCGCAATGGTCAATGCGGGTGATGATGCGGCTTTCAGTAAAGCGTTCGCCGGCTACTGCCAGCAACCAGTCTTGCTTAAGCAGCATGGCATGGCAGCAAGCCAATACATCAGACAAAAATTCAGCGTCACTGCAATGGTGAATTCGTATGCGAATTTATACGATGCCTTATGCAAAAACAAATTCAAGGAAAGTAGTAAGCCATGTGTGGAATCGTAGGCATTTTTGATACGCTGGGCACGCGCGAGATTGACGCGCAAATACTAGCACGCATGAACGAGAGTCAATTGCATCGAGGACCTGACGAAGGATCACTGCATCGTGAGCCAGGCGTCGGTTTCGGCCACCGCCGCCTGTCCGTGATCGATCTGGCATCCGGCTTGCAACCGCTGTTTAATGAAGATCATAGCGTCGTCGTCGTATTCAATGGTGAGATCTATAACTACAGAGAATTAATGACCGAGCTGACTCAGCTTGGGCATGTGTTCCGCACACGCTGCGATACCGAGGTCATTGTTCACGCGTGGGAACAATGGGGTGAAAGCTGCGTATCTCATTTTCGTGGCATGTTCGCATTCGGCCTCTGGGACAGAAATCGGAAAACCTTATTTCTGGGCCGCGATCATATCGGCGTAAAACCGATGTTCTACGCATTGCTGCCAGATGGTCATTTTGTCTTTGGTTCTGAACTGAAATCACTGATGACCTTCCCTGCGCTATCGCGCAAACTGAATCCTCAGGCAGTTGAAGACTTTTTTGCTTATGGTTATATTCCAGAACCAAAAACCATTTTTCATGATGCGTTCAAACTCAGTCCTGGTCATACCATCACACTCAAAGCCGGCGACAAACAGATTCATCAACGACGTTTTTGGGATCTGCCATTCACGCCACTCGCGCCACTGACCGAGCAGGAAGCAACAAACGAACTCGTAGACCGCTTGCGTGAATCAGTTCAAAGCCAGATGGAAGCCGAAGTGCCACTGGGAGCGTTTCTATCAGGCGGAGTCGATTCGAGCGCCGTGGTTGCGATGATGGCTGAGCAAAATAAAGATATGGTCAACACGTGCTCCATCGCTTTTAATGATCCGAGTTACGACGAATCTACGTTTGCCAATCAAGTCGCTCAACGGTATCAGACCCGCCATCACACCGAGACCGTTGATACGAACGATTATGGTCTGATCGACACACTGGCGGCACTGTACGACGAACCTTATGCAGATAGCTCAGCAATTCCCACCTATCGCGTCTGCCAGCTCGCCAGAAAGCGTGTAACCGTCGCTTTGTCTGGAGATGGCGGAGATGAAAATTTTGCCGGCTATCGTCGCTACCGGTATGCGATGGCGGAACAAAAAGTTCGCTCGCTGCTGCCGCTCTCATTTCGTCAGCCGGTCTTTGGTATGCTTGGAAAACTTTATCCAAAAGCAGATTGGGCACCGCGTGTCTTTCGCGCAAAGACAACCTTTGAAGCCCTAGCACGTGATCTGGTCGAAGGCTATTTTCACGGCGTGTCCATCATGCCGGACCGGGTACGGGACCAGTTATTCAGTCCGCACTTCCGCAAGGACTTACAAGGCTATCAGGCAATAGAAGTCATGCGCGCTCATGCCGCTAATTCACCGACAGATGACCCGCTGTCGCTGATTCAATATCTGGATTTTAAAACCTATTTGCCTGGCGACATCCTGACAAAAGTTGATCGTGCCAGTATGGCGCATTCACTGGAAGTGCGTGTGCCTTTGCTAGACCACAAGCTGGTGGAATGGATCTCGGGATTGCCATCGTCAATCAAATTGCATCAGGGCGAGGGAAAATATATTTTCAAGAAAGCGCTTGAGCCGTATCTGCCGAACGATATTTTGTATCGTCCCAAAATGGGTTTCTCGATCCCGCTGGCAAGCTGGTTACGCGGACCACTTAAACAGAGTACACGGGATGCAGTGCTCGGTCCTATGATGGCAGATACCGGCATCTTCAATATGAGCTTCCTGACCGATATGGTAGAGCAGCATCAGTCCGGCGTACGTGATTACACGGCACCGTTATGGACGCTGCTGATGTTTGCGGCCTTCCTGAAAAACGTCTTGCCAGACGATGCCAGTGCCCGTGCCAACATCCGCGATTTGCTTAACCCGCAATTACACTCACTGAATTACCAGGACTGACAACACACATGCGTATCCTGCATATCCTCGACCATTCGATACCGCTACACAGCGGCTACACCTTCAGAACGATCTCTATTCTGAAAGAGCAGCGTGCCTTGGGATGGGAAACGTTTCACCTGACCAGCCCGAAACAAACGAATTATACGAAGCCTGAGGAAGACGTTGATGGCTGGCATTTTTTCCGTACGCCGCGTAGTGCCGGGATGCTCGCCAAACTACCGGTACTGAACCAGTTAGCAGTGATTAACAGTCTTGCAAAACGTTTGCTGGAAGTCGCGAAACAAATCAAGCCCGATGTCTTGCATGCTCACTCCCCCGCACTGAATGCGATCGCCGCTCTCAGGGTGGGACGTGCATTAGGTATCCCTGTTGTCTATGAAATCCGGGCCTTTTGGGAAGATGCGGCAGTCGATCACGGCACCAGCACAGAATGGGGTCTGCGATACAGGCTCACACGAGCAATGGAAACCTATGCAATTCGTAAGGTCGATGCTGTTACGACGATCTGCGAAGGTCTACGCAGCGATATCGTACAGCGCGGTATACCGGCGTCAAAAGTGACGGTAATCCCTAATGCGGTCAACATCGAGAATTTCCGTGTGGGGGAGACTGCGGACCTGCAACTGTCCAAAGAGCTGGGGCTCGACGGAAAAGTAACGCTAGGTTTTATCGGTTCATTCTACGCGTACGAAGGCTTACTGATATTGCTGCAAGCCCTGCCGCTAATGCTGAAAAAAAATCCGGATATCCGTATTCTGCTCGTCGGTGGCGGACAACAAGAAGGCGCACTGCGAGCACTGGCAAATCAATTGAATATCGCCAGCCATATCATTTTCACCGGGCGTGTGCCGCATGATCAGGTACAGCGCTATTACAACCTGGTCGACGTCTTGGTCTATCCACGCCTGCGCATGCGCCTTACTGAGTTAGTCACGCCCTTAAAGCCGCTTGAAGCCATGGCACAAGGCCGCCTGCTGGCCGCCTCTGACGTAGGCGGGCATCTGGAACTGATCAAAGACGGTGTGACAGGCGTGCTATTCCAGGCGGATAATCCACAAGATCTGGCAGAGAAAGTAGTAGATCTGATTGAAAAATCAGAACGCTGGTCTGGATTACGCAAGGCGGCGAGAGAATTTGTAGAGACAGAAAGAAACTGGAAAGTCAGCGTGGCCAGATACCAGACGATCTATCCAGCCCTGATCAAGGCAAAGAAAATTTGAGCCTGATCTGTCGAACCTGCGTGAGCAGGGCAAACAGATCTGGAGTAGATGTGTGTTGAATGAGTGTTGAATTAGCACTAAATCAGTATTGAACAGGTGTCAAATAGCTGCCCTCGCACTTCCATCAATTTTTACAAATTTTCTGAGATTCGCATAAGCGAAAAAACTAAGGCAGGTGAGCCATTTCGTCGATATACCTCATGACGAATCGCAATTATGAATAAACAGTATTCACTCTATCTCGACATCGTCCGATTTCTAGCATCGGTGTTTGTCGTGCTCGATCATTTCAACGGACAGCAAATTGTCAGCCGCGAGCTTGGCAAGTACATTCCTGAATTTGGTCGCGAGGCGGTGATTATTTTTTTCGTCTTATCCGGTTATGTGATTGCCTTTACCACCGAGGTAAAACAGCAAAATTTGCGGGAATACGTGGTTGCGCGCTGCGCCCGTATCTACTCCGTCGCTTTGCCACTGTTATTGGCGGCATTTTGTTTGAATTATCTGTGCAATACCTATTTCAGTGGCGCGTCAAAAGCCTATTACGAAGTTTCTAAAGCCTATGTGTATATCCCGTTTCATTTGCTTTTTCTGGGCGAATTATGGAATTTGTCCGAAGTACCACCCTGGCTTATTCCGTATTGGTCGCTGAGTTATGAAGTCTGGTATTACATCTTTTTTGCGACGCTGTATTATTTTTCATCATATAAACGAGTACTTTTGAGCATGCTCGTTTTCCTGGTATTGGGACATAAACTATGGTTATTGCTACCGGTCTGGATGAGCGGGGTTTTTCTATACCATCAACAAAATAGATTTCCACTGCGTGTCACCACAGCAAGAATAGGCTGGGGTATCAGCATTCTGGTATTTGGCATTTTTGAATACCTGGATGCAGACAAAAATCTGACTGCATGGGGTGAAGCGATCTGGCCCTTTACCTCATTAATGCTTGGGAGTGCCAGCCGCTATCTGGCGGACTACGTGGTCTGCCTCATCGTATTCAGCAATTTTTGGTGCGCCCGCTATGCCAGGTTTACACTTTTGGAAAAATTTACTCGCGGTATAAAAACGATTTCTTCCTATACCTTCACGCTATATCTCGCTCACATGCTAGTAATTTCAATGTGGCTGCGTTTCTACCGGCATGACAACAGCAATATCACCGACATACTCAGCATATCTGTGTTGATTGCACTGTTCACTTATCTGATTGGTGCAGTGACTGAACATAAGAAGACATGGTTTGCACGTTGCTTCGATAGATTGTGGGGAAGCTTGGCAGCTGTATTCAGTAAATCATCAGTAACAAAACAGCATCAAGGTTAAATTCTTGAGAGTGTGCTTTTAAAAAAATGACGGGATGAGTCGATTGCGTCGTAAGCACCTCGCTAAGCGGCTATGCACTGGCCATGTTTTGACAGCACTAATAACCGAATCCGCAATATCCATGCGGATTTCTGGCATATTTGCCTTGGAAAGGCTCATCAACATTGGGCGATACGTTTCCTTTATCACAGAATTTGAATAAAAATATTGTAGATCATGTTATTTAATTCTTTTAGTTTTTTACTGCTGTTTTTACCTATCACGGCAGTCGTGTTTTTTTCTCTGGCAAAACGCAGTCATCAACTGGCGGCTGGCTGGCTGGCACTGGCATCACTGTTTTTTTATGGCTGGTGGGACTATCGCTACCTGCCTCTGTTGCTAACATCTATCGTATTCAATTATTGGATGGGCTGGCGTATTGGTCACACCGAACGCAGCAAAGCAAAACCATGGCTAGTTGGCGCAATTGCGCTGAATCTTGTCTTACTCGCTTACTTCAAATACGCAGATTTCTATATCACCAGCATCAATGCATTAGCCGGAAGTAATTTTCCGGTATTACACGTCATACTTCCTGTCGGCATTTCTTTTTTTACTTTTACTCAGATCGCCTTTCTCGTCGATACTTATCAGGGCAAAGTCAAAGAGTATCGCTTCATACACTATCTGCTTTTTGTTACCTATTTCCCGCATCTGATTGCCGGACCGGTATTGCATCACAAAGAGATGATGCCGCAATTCGGCGATGCCAAAACCTACCGGTGCTTGCCTGAAAATATTGCCGTCGGCATTGCTATTTTCGCGATGGGCCTAGCAAAAAAAGTCTTGATTGCGGACAGTCTGGCGGTCCATGCGACATTCTTTTTTGATCAGACGGATAGCCCATCTTTATTGGTCGCCTGGGGTGGCGTGCTTGCCTATACGTTTCAGTTGTATTTTGATTTTTCTGGTTACTCTGATATGGCGATAGGCTTATCCCGTTTGTTTGGTATCCGTTTACCGCTGAACTTTAATTCCCCATACAAAGCAGTGAATATCATCGACTTCTGGCGGCGCTGGCATATGACCTTGTCCCGTTTTTTACGCGACTACTTATACATCGCACTGGGTGGCAATCAAAAAGGGCAAGTACGTCGCTATGCGAACCTGATGACGACAATGGTGCTCGGTGGTTTGTGGCATGGCGCAGGCTGGAATTTTGTGATCTGGGGTAGTTTGCATGGCGCCTACCTGATGGTGAATCATGCCTGGGCAGGACTGGCGCATCGTCTGCGATTACCGGTGAGTTCACCAATGTGGCGGCTGTGCAGTATCTGCCTGACTTTTGCGGCGGTATGCTTTGCCTGGGTATTCTTCCGCGCATCGGATTTCAGCAGAGCAAGTGCAATTATTCAGGGCATGCTGAATATGAACGGTATCGGTATTCCCGAAAATATTGGAACCCATCTCGGCGGGCTAAAAGCAATGCTAGAACACTTTGGCGTCACTTTCTACCTGGGTGGCGGTACACGTTTTGTCCAAACCTACACCTGGGTGCTGGTGGCCGCTGCCATCGCTTTTTTTCTGCCCAATACGCAGGAAATTATGGACAAATTTAACCCTGCTCTGGATCATCAATCAGGACAAATCAGCAGCTCGTTTGTTAGGCGCTACCTGACCTGGCAGCCAAGCCTGGCATGGGCAATATGGATAGGCCTGATCCTGGTGGCAAGTCTGCTACTGATTAATCGCCCAGCTGAATTTCTCTATTTTCAGTTTTAAGGAAACGACATGCAGACACAACAAGCCTTTGTCCGTTTTCTTCGTCTGATCATGATCGTCGTAGTCTCCGGTGTTTTTGCAGCGATAGCGATTGTTATAGTGATTGATCCCTACCGACTCTATCGTATCGTGGAGATTGCAGGCATCAATCGGATTAAGCCGCAACCAGATCGCTATCAGGAAGAAATCAAACTGAGCAATGCCCGGCAGCTTAAAGCAACCGCACTCATTTTTGGCAACTCGCGAGCTGAATATGGTTTGAATCCAGATTACGAAGGATTTGCCAAGGCGGGCCTGTCCGGCTACAACATGGCCTTATCTGGTACCAAAATGGGAACGACCAAGCGCGATCTCGCCTATCTACGCAGCATTGGTCAAAAACCAGAATTTATTATTCTCGGGGTCGACTTTTTAGATTATCTGGTTGATGCATCGAAGCCGCCGCTACCGTCCACGCCAGCATCAAAGGTTATTGATAATCCCCATGATGTTACCGGGATTAAATGGCAATTCGATGCACTGTTCTCATTGACCTCAGTGAGCGACGCCATCAAAACGATACGGATTCAAAAAAATACTGAGGCAGAAACGATCAGTTCTCGCGGACTCAATCCTTTGCATGAGTATGAAAAATTTGCACGGGAAGAGGGCTATTACGCTATTTTCCAGCAACGGGCCTTGGAATACGCAAAAACGTTTAGCCACAAACCGCATGATCTGCGCTACCCGCAAACCGATAGCTCGCCTGAGCTGGACGGCTTGCGCGCAACACTGGCCATGATTGCCGCCGATAACTCGGAAGCCCATATCATCATCTATCCCTATCATGCGCAGATTCTGGCTATATTTGATCAAGTCGGTTTATTGCCCGCATTTGAAGCCTGGAAAAAAATCCTGCTCACGGAAGTCAACGCAGCGAATAAGGCGTATCCAAACGCCCAGCTAAAGTTATGGGATTTCAGCGGTTATGGAGCAGCGCAATGTGAAGTGATTCCGGCTAAAGGCGACACCCAGAGCACCACCAAATGGTATTGGGAAGCCGGACATTTCAAGCAAAGCCTGGGAGATGTCATATTGGGGCGCCTGCTGGAAAAACGTACTCACCGGATAGCGGAAGATACGTTTGGTACACAGCTCAGGGAAGAGAATTTCTTAGAAAATCAAATCAGGATCCAAACGGAAAAAGTTGCCTGCAGCCGCACATATCCTTTAGTTTTTACACAGGCAGAAACATTGGCTGCAAAGGAATTAAAGAAGAAATAGGCGTCGATTTTTTTTACAAACACGCAATGAGCAGAGCATCATTTTTTTAAATATCTTTTAATTTCAACAACTTGGAAAATCAGGCTCAATTCTTGCTCTTTTCCTGTGAAAGTTATTGTAAAGGAAAATCATGAAAAAGCATTTAAGCCAATTAGCCCTGCTCGCCGTATTGGCGCCACTGTCTGTGTGCGCTAGCGCAACAACCATTGGTTTCGATCCTCTGACAACTAGCGGCACAGGTTTCGTCAGCCCGGTCAATTACACCGAGAACGGCTTCCTGTTCACCTCAAATGCTGGCTTCGGCTCTGCCCGTACTGGCGATGTGAATTTTTTATACAA
Organism: Undibacterium sp. Xuan67W; assembly: GCF_049340165.1. Lineage (NCBI taxonomy): Bacteria > Pseudomonadati > Pseudomonadota > Betaproteobacteria > Burkholderiales > Oxalobacteraceae > Undibacterium > Undibacterium sp. Xuan67W. The sequence continues at coordinate 146,390 of NZ_JBMPPN010000003.1, read as the reverse complement.
CGGCCACATCATGACCTGGTACTACGGCTCAACAAGCCTGTTTAATGATGGACTGGGTAACGGTGTCACGACACTGAGCAAAGTTGATGGCAGCGTATTCGAGCTGGACTCTATTGATCTCGCATCGCTAAACGATTACTACACGTTTGAAACGGGTAAAGACATTACCTTTACTGGCAACGTACATGGCGGCGGTACCATTACGCAATCCTTCCAGCTGACGACGAACCTGAGCTTCGATACATTTTTGTTTAGCGGATTCACGAATCTTGACTCCGTCACTTGGGGTCAAGGATTTCCTTATCACCAATTCGACAACTTAGTACTAGACCAAGGAAATACAACTCCGCCAGAAACACCGCCGGGAAATGATGTACCCGAGCCCACATCAATCGCCTTGCTGGGTCTTGGACTGGCCGCACTGGGTATGCGTCGTCGTAAAGTGACGAAGTGATCACCAGATAATCACCTGAGTTAAAACTTTACTCAGTCAATAGAAAAGCTTGCTGATGGCAAGCTTTTTTATTGATGTAACTCTTCCAGAACCGCATCGGTGCGCAGGGCATTCCCTACCTTCACGGATCAAACGATCTCTTTGTCCGCTACTTGCTTAATACGTTGCAGCGCGAGCCTATCAAACCAGGTATCGACTCCTCGCCAGGCCAAGGTCAATTCGCCAGCTTGTTCTTTGTACAGTTGGTTGACGTGACGAGGAAGACCCGCAAGTCCGCTCGTCTTCAGAGGCGACTTGATCATCTTGTTTTGAAAATGCCTGAGGCTGTAACGAATTTTCCGGCGGTAATACAAGCGCAGATCGTGAAAGGAGAAAATTGACAGCGGATCATAGCTAAATCGTGCATGTTCACAAATAAAAATTCTGCGCATGTCCCAGCTTTGCTGAGGATTTAGATCCCAATACGCCAGCGCGCCAATCAAAGAATCATCCCCGATCAAGCCAACTGGCAGTCGCACATTAGACGAACGCAACTGATCGACAAACTTGCCTGACAAGGCGTAAAGATTTCCGCAGAGGCCGCCTTCACGTAATAACTGGTCCTTGTCTTTGTCTCCAATGCCGTCAGCGGGCAAGGCAGCGACTGCATGCGCTTCCGGATGTTGGTGCAATGCCCGCTCCAACTCAGTCAGCGCATCCGGTAAGACCTTGCAATCACCGTCCAAAAAATAGTAATGATCTGCGTGTATCTCAAGATCATGGATGAACACATTCCAGGCATTCGACTTATCCCCGATCTGAATATTTTTTAAGCTACAAAAGTTATTCTCTTGAGCGAATTTTTCCACCAGTTCCCCTGTGTTATCGCTGCTCCCATTGTTTAATACAAGGCACTGATCTCCGTCAGTAATCGCATTTTTCACACTTTGTAAACAAGCAATAATATTTAGCGATTCGTTATGGGCGAAGATCGCGATAAATTTTTTTATTTTTTTATTTTGAACAAGCATTGTGATTACTCCGGCATTACCGCTAACGATCTCATTTGATCTCATTTCACGTCATTCGAAATGACTTTGTTCCATTCATGTAAGGGCGCTGGATTCGCCCATCTCTGATTCAGCCAATGACGTGCCGGATTCTCAATCAGGTAATAAGAAGCAATCCCGCAAACAATAGCTGAAACAAGCGCGATGGTGGCTGGCAATCCATCCCTGTGATGGGCCAAGTAAAAGACCTGCTGCCAAAGATAAATAGAAAAAGACCAAAGCCCTAATTTCTTTAAAGGCCACCACGAGAGGCAACGCTTTACTAAAGGTGGCGCAGTGCTGAGAATATTAAGAACAACTGCAAACAATCCAACTCCGACAAAACCGCGCAGCGGAATAGGCATAGACCACCAATAACACGTCAAGCCAAACACGATCAAAACCGGATAGACAAGAGCAGGCAAAGTCGGGATTTTTACCTTTTGCAGACATAACAAAAGTAAGCCTGAAAACAGAATGCCGTAAGCAGAAATCTCCGAGTGTGCCCACAACTCAAATTCCAATTTTTGCGCAGAAAATAATCTCCAATAGCTTAGTCCAAGAGCAATTGAAACTGCCACCGCGATGGTAAGTGCTAACCGGGCAGTGAGATACTGCTTTCTAACAACAACAGCAACCAAAGTTAGAAAAATGTAGGTATGTTCCTCTACGGACAAAGACCATATATGGCCGAAAGGCATGACTGCGTGTCCAACTGTCCCCGGAAAATAATTATTCAGGAACAGGCTCGCCACACCGGTCTCTGTCCAATCAATCAATTTGCCCGAGAGCAAAAAATAGATCAGCACTATAATCACAAAACTGAAAAAAGCAGGAAATATCCGCGATATGCGACGTTGATAAAATGTTGCAATCGGAACTTCTTTGATGAAAAGTAGCCGGCACATCAGAAAGCCAGACAGCACAAAGAAAAAGTCGACGCCTACCCGTCCAAAGTTAATTCCCGGTATCGAAAAAAAATGGCCGATCAATAAAAACAGGATTGCCAAGCCTCGCCAGCCATCCAGATAATCAACATGCTGATCATTCATGACTACAGCCCTATCTCGATTAGGTTTTACGCAAACCAGAAAACTGCTTGCTAGCATTCATATTGAAACCAGCAGGCTGGATGCGGCCTTCAGAGGCATTCTGTGCCAGGAGGCGCATCCTGCTTGCGGGGTCTTATGTATAAACACGATAGCGTTATTCTCTTCGTATCCTCTGCTCGTCTTTAGTAAGAGGTTTCGGGAGTAAGTTTTGAGATTGCAGTTTTTTATATCGACCTAATCAATGACTCAATATCTGCGACGCAAAACTTGCTCGACTGTTCTGTGTACAGTTTTCCACAGAGGTGAAGTAAGTACAGTGGAATGACTAGACAAGGTGTCCGACGACAGTTGCTGAAATCCACGCATCTGGAAATCAGTTTTATGCTTCGCCATAAATTCACAAAAACGCCGGAAACGCTTGATCATGATGAGGTCGCCGTTATTGCGCTGTGCATTCATCAATTCAAAATTGTGCGAAAGAATCACAAAGGACTGGCGCTGGTTTTTTAAAGCCTGTTGCATCAAGCCCTCTAGCTCCAGATTAGAACAGGCACCGATCTGGGCATGCCGGTGTTTTCCCGTGCCGTCGTCAAAGATCGTCATCGGATATTCCACCACTCCGTCGCAGAGGACAGGGTCATGTAGTACCTGCCCGGGTAACACGCCACTCTCTAGTCCCATCATACTGGCGTTGTAGCTGCTATCGAAGGGAATATGATTCGCTTCCAATGCGTGCAAGGTATCACGGTTAAATCCAAAACTCCCCGCACGGAATGCATTGACGCGGCCACCGTTCGCCTGTTCAATCAATTCCACCCCCTTGGCAATCAGGATGGTTTGTTCTTCCAGCGAAAACTGACGCATGAATTGCCGTTTATGCTCACTGTTTTTGAGCAAGGGTTCACGTGCCTCGTCTACCCATTCCGGATGCATGTGCAACTGGACTTCTTGTCCGTATTCCTGTACCAGGCCAATAATTTCTGCTAAAGGCTCGATACCAAAACGAGTAGCAAACAAAGGCTCAATAAAGAAGACGCCATATAAACCGTGATCGCGCAGTTCTTTTAACTGGTAGCGTAAACCGTATTCACCTCGCGGCGTGCGACCATACACATATTGCTGAAAAGCCTGCGGAAACCGGGCGTCGAGGTTTTTCCATCCTCCACACCAAATTTCTACGTCAACAGTAAAAAACACATTCAACATAAGCAGATAGCAATAAATTTAAAAAAACCAGTAGATCGATCGCCTAAACAGTACCCAGTACCGTCGAGTATCGTCAAAGGTCGCCAAGAGTTGGAGTTATCCGATATTGTTCACTTTGTTAAACAACTGTTCTAGCATCAATCCATCCATAAAAAATTTCGTTGCCCAGTTCGGATAACGATACGTCATATAGCCACCGTTAATCGGGTGTGAACCCTTCATCGCACCGCGCACATGCAAGTCACCGGTAGTTAGGTCTTGAATACACATATTGAAGCGATTGGCTTTTTTTGCATGCTCAACCAAGGCGGTCTCACCTGTCAGCTGCGCCAGACGCAACCAGTTGATCGCCATCTGTGAGTTCCCGGTGACACAGCTCCAGCTCACGACAGTTTTCCATTCCGGCGTGTAGAAGGCATTCAATGCGCCATCATCCCGCTGTTGCGCTGCGACCGCTTTCGCCATGCGCACTGCACGCTCGATATAGTCTTGTCGTCCGGCTGCGACGCCCACTTCTAAAATGCCGCGAATCGAATAGGCAATGGTATGGGTTAATGCGGTCAAGTCCTGATTATCGGATAAACAGTTATCGGGCAACCAGTCGTTCGTATGCGCCCGCGCCAGTGTCCACTCGACATTGGCAATTGCCGCCTCCAGATAACGTGCATTCCCTATGGCTTCGTAAGCACGGACCAGACCGAAGGCTGAGCGTGTGTTGTAGCTATTAAGTTTAGACGTCGTAAAAGGAGACGGAAACCGGCGCCATGCACCGTCTTCATCTTGTGCAGAGACCAGCCAGTCTGACGCTCTTGCCAGTGCAATGCGGAAGCGGTCATCGCCCGTTTCCAGATACGCTTTGGCCCAGCCGAACAGTGCTTGCCCGGTATTAAAAATAGTCGGTGCAACAATCTCCGCATCCATCGTCCCGGCGCGAACACCACCATCCGGAAGCTGGATCTCGCACTCCCATACGGTCATCTTGCGGGCAGCTTCTGCGTATTGAGGTGCATTGTAGTGCTTTGCATAATCATAAAGCGTAGGAATAACGTAACCAGTTGTTTCCGGATAAGACGCGAGCCATTTCTTCGCACGGATATCGTAACTATGCGCGACGCCGTCGTCCGCTGTACCCAACTGCGCCTGAAGTATCCAGTCTGCCGCCGCTTTTAAATGGGTCTCTATGGATTGCGTAGGGAAAACGCTCAGTCCCAACTTATCTTTCACCAATTGCTTCATGTGATTCATTATCTTGTTCCTGATTCTTGTGCCCAGCAGCGCGATTGATCGCTGCCTTGTTCACATATGGATTACCGTTATTGATTAATTTCTGTACTGCAAATATTACTTTTCACGAAAATCGCTGCGCTACTCTGTCCCACATAAAATACACCCAGGGCATAGGATCATTCCAGCGCCAATACGCATCGGCGACAGACAATGAACACGAACGCTCATCAACGACTTTTCCACCTTCTTCAAACGCCCAGCGGTCTGACTGAGGATCACGCCATACCATCGCCTGATCTGGTCGCTTCGCCGCTTGCGGTGTCAATCCGTTCTCATACAGATAAGCAGCAAGCGGCACATTGACACCATTGAATGTCGCGACCTCTTCCTGAAAATCTGTACGGGCTACGGTGGGCTCGATCGTGTAAAACTGACCGTCACGTTCATCACGCTTGTATTCCATACTGCCCATGCCGGTGAATCCGACTTGATCGAAAAATGCCTTAGTCTTTTGCGTCAGTTCTTGATCGTATTCCCATGCAGACGTACAGCTTGCAGTGCCGCCAATACGGATAGGCCATGAGCGAATTTTTCTGCCAGTGAATGAAGCCACCAGTTCGCCCTGCTTGCCCAGATATTGCAGGCAAAAATAGATCTCCGAATCCTTACCCTCAATCCACTCCTGCACCACCATATCAGCAAGTACGGGGTGAATCTCTGCATACATCGTTCGCAATTCGTCAGCAGAAAGTACTTTATAGGCTTTTTTAAACCGCGCACCGTAGGCATAATTTTTTTCACTTGGTTTTAACACGCAAGGGAATTTCAATTGCTCTGCCTGGACAAGATCGTCCATACCCTGCAGCCTAATGGTCCTAGGAATAGGCGCATGATTCGCCTCAGCCAACTCTTGAAATCCTTGTTTGTGCATGAGTGCCATCAGGCGCTCATGTTGCGGCAAACGCAGATGGTAAGCGGTACTCAACTGATCACGGTATTCGGATATCGTCCTGACCGTTTTTTCCTCAGTGGCAAACAACATCAGCGGTACCGTGTAGCCCTTGGAGAAGCTCAATAATTGATCGACTAAGGTCTGACCTTCCAGTGTCGGCACACGCATTTTTTTACCGTAGCGCGATAGCATTGCCGGGGACTTCATATCATTATCCATGACCACTACAGCGACACCCGCACCGCCCAGGCTGCGCACTATCCCTAATGCATTGACGCCGCCACCGAGAACGACTGCTGGCTGATCTGATTTGTAATGTGACATGATGTTATGTAGGTTCTGTGTGACGAATAAATGGCCAGCGGTTGAGACGTGTTTCGGATATACCTAGATCAATTAAGGTCTGACGAATCTGAGCCAGCCCCTTTTTATCTAAATAGACAATCCAGAAAAAGTAACTAATAACGCCGCTGACAATCTCCAGGGCAAGCAAGGCATGCACCGAAGGAATAGAAGAGATCGCAAGCTCGCGCACGGCCAGGACAATAGCTCCCATCGCGACGGTGCCAGACAAGACTGGCCATAGAGTGCGATAGTAGGTCAGCATAGGCATGCCAATCACTTGACTGACATCACGCAATAATTTGACCGACAATAAAGGATAGATCAGCACCCAGACGATAGATACGCCTCGCAGACCATCTACCATGGCACCAACTACAACCCCGAGTAACATTACGACACTGCACATTGCGGTATATGCCGACAGTTTTTTTGCGTTGCCGGTGCTGGTTAGCACTTGGGACAATAAAGGATCAACGGATTTAATCAGCCCCATCAGGCAAAGTGCGCAAAATGGTATCAGGACGTCAATCCAGTCAGGACCAAGCAGCACCATAATTAATTCATGTCCACATACCAGCATCCCGATCAGTACGGGATAAGTGACATAGGCGACTCCACGGGTGAGTTGCAGCATGACCGACGATAACTCAACAAGATTTTTTTGTAGCTTGGAAAATAGAGGAGAAGCGACATTGATCACTAAGGTCGTGATTTGAGCGCTGGGCAAAGTCGCTAATGAAAATGCCATGTCATATATCCCCAGAGATTTCGCTCCGAGCATTTTTCCTACAATGGCCTTATCTGCGTTGGTGTAGAGATACCAGAAAATACGTGTACTCGTCACATGCAATCCATAGATCACCAGGTTGCTGGCCTCACGTATGCCGTAAGCACCACGCGGACGCCAGGAAGAGAGCAAAAAGAATCCGGTACTCGTGACGATGCTGGCCGTCACAAACCCCCAGACCAAAGACCAGACTCCATAACCGAGCAACGCCAGTACCAGACTGACGATACTTTGTATCAGCGTCGCCAGAATATTCACACCAGCAATCGCTTTAAACTGCATTTCCTTGCGCAAGAACGCCATGGGTACCGTACTGAAAGCGCCAAAGATAAAACCGCTTGCCAGTACCGAGATCATTTTCTTTAATTGGGGATGTTCATAAAAATCCGCAATCAAACCACTTGATGCTACCGTCAGGCACACCAGCACACTGCTGACCATCAAGGCAATCACAAAGCAGCCATTCACCTCGGTCGTGGTGAGTTCTGTTTTTTGGACAATAGCCGAGCCGATACCGACTTCATTGAAGAAACCGATAAACCCGATAACAATCATCGCAATCGCGATCAGTCCGTAATCCGCAGGGCTTAAAATCCGCGCCAGAATCAGAGTCGTACCAAGCGAAATTACTTTACCCATGGCGCTACCTAGCCCGAGATGCCCCATCGCCCGGATGGTCTTCGAGCGTAATTCATTACTCATGGTGTGCGCTCTTCATGATGATGGTCAGGATGGATTTCATCGCTTAGTGGTGATGCGACATCATCAAAATGGAGTCAGCAGTACTTTCACTGGCGTCTTCAAATAATTGAGATAGCTGGCGTGCACGGTGTTTGCGGGAGGACGCATAGACCACGGCATCACTGGCAACATGAGCCTGTCCCGCATAAATTTTTTCAACGAAACGTAACAACGCCTCCGTGATCGTATCTGCGGAATTCATCGCCGCAAGATCATGAAATCCGGCGGCATTCAAGACACTCGCTGTATCACCGGCAAGATCGAGCAAGCCAAAAATCGGTTTTCTGGCACGAAAGTATTCATAAATTTTTGCAGGAATCTGACGATTAAAAGGTGTTCCCTGGAACAGCAATAAACCGTCGACTTCCAGCATTTCAGCCAAGGCTTCGCGATAGGGAACCGGATTGGCGACACGCACCATGCCAGTCAGACCATGCTGTTGTATCATCGTTTCGAAGTGTGCATCATCACCAGGTGCGCGCAGAATCACTTCAAAATTGTTTTGGTTTAGCAAACCCTTGGCTTTCAGGTTTGCAATTGCCGCAAAAAAAGCACTTGGATCACGCCCTTCTGTGTACAACACCCCGCTATGTAGAAGCGTGATTTTTGACCGTTCTCCGTTTGCAGGTTGGTGTTTTGCGGCAGCTTCTGCTGCTGCAAAACCATCTTCGTCATAGCCATTTTCGATGACCATGAATTTTTCTTGCGGGACGTCGGGAAACCGTTTTTTGTACGAGTTCGATGCACTTTGCGTGGTGAACATCACTCTGGTGCAGTGCTGCATAGTCTGACGCTCTATCCAGGCGTAAATTTTTCTTTGTAATTTACTCTTGGGATATTCGGATTGCAGCATAGGATCGCGAAAATCTGCCACCCATGGTAAACCGGTCAGCCGCTGCAAACACAGGCCGATCAGATGCGCAGTTGAAATAGGAAAAGTCGACCAGATTACTTTAGGCTGGTAGCGGCGAATCAGATACAGGCCGACAGGCACGGCGGAAAACAACCAGGAAATCCAGCGATCGGGCAAAGCGATAATTTCAGGATAGCGTCCTGCAATACCGAGGTGACGTTTAGCATCAAGAGCGTACGAGCGTTTGATGATGGTAGCCGGTGGCAATTGATTCAGCTGCGAAGAATTTTTTTGCTCATACGCCATAGGATGCGCCGATAACACCATCGGCTCCCATCCGCATTCTGGCAAATTTCTCGTGAAACTCAAGGTACGTTGTATGCCGCTGCTCGCCGATTGTGGTGGAAAATGGAAGGCAATCAGCAAGGCACGTTTTTTTATATCATGAATATTCCGGTCACCGTAAGAGCCAAGACCAGCAAGCCAGCGCAACAAGCGCAGCTGGAACAGGAACGGCGTCACATCCCATGGACGACTCCGTGGAATTTGATAGAAATCATCATTCTTCGATGCCGCTCCAATCGCGGTCGTGAACGCGGCGACGTAGCCGGCATCCTTCGCCATCGCCAGATGTCGTGCATCAAAATCTTTACCCACTTTGCCGTTCGGATAAGCGAATAGCCGCAGGGGCTTACCGATGATTTCTTCCAGCACTTTTTTGCTGCCAACGATTTCATAGCGGGCGACATCATCATCGAGCTTGGTCAGGATAGGATGGGTAATCGTATGACCGCCGATCTCAATACCAGCCTTGGTGAGATTGACCAGCATGTCACGCGTCAGCATTAAGCCTGCGCTGGATTTGTCTCCCGTGAGTTTTTCTAATTTCAGAATGACGTTTAAACGATCATCCGACGACAGATATTTTGAGCCGTCGTTAATTGCTTTGATTAGTTGACGACGGTCAGCAAGGCTATGCAATGTATGGACGCCCATACCGATGTCCTGCAGATCGAGTGCTCCGTCAGGTGCGCGGCGGATCGCTTCGATGATCCGATCATTCCACATATTGCCTTCGCCAAGATAGGCCGTGGTGACAAATACGGTGGCGGGTAAATTGAATTCTTTTAAGATAGGCAAAGCCAGATCATGCGTAGACCGGTAACCGTCGTCAAAAGTAATGCACACGGCGCGTGGCGGCAGGCGGTCTTCTTTCATGGCAAGGACTGCCTCGTGCAGCGGCAGCACATTGAAGTGCTCTGCCAGAACTTTCATCTGCCAATAAAAAGTAGCGACATCCGGCTCATTATCCAGCAAAGGATCGGCATGTTCGAGAATCCGGTGATACGTGATGATGCAGACGCGCTTTTGTTTGCTCAGACGCGCAATACTGTTGCCCATGATGCGGATGAACGCAGAGGTCAGGAGGCCGTTCTTTGTATGCACAGTCATGTATTGCAGCCCCGCTAGTCAAGCATGGAAATAGGTTGGCGAAAAGTGACGCGGTTCACACCTTCAGCAAGTAATTTATTTGCAAAATGATATGAAACCGCAATGTTACAATAAATGCACGAAAATTCATATGCTCACGATGCAACGGACACGGCAATTGGCGGTATTTCTGCTGCCTGCGCAGCGTCCTGCTCACGCTGCTGGTAGGCCCTGATGATGTCTGGCAAGATTTTATGTTCGAGCACAATCACAATCGCAAAAAGCGCGTAAATCATGTCGAAATAGGCAAAGCTCAATGCGGCGCCACCGATGGCATACGCAAATATCGACAGCCGTAACATCGTCGCCAGACTGAATAGCCATTCTGGCCCGTTGGCTGCACGCGTCTTTTTGGCGACACGGCCCGCATTCAGGAAAGACAGGCCAAGAATAGAAACAAAAATAATCAGGCCGCCGAAACCGTGATCGCCGAGCACCTGAAAATAGATACTGTGCGCAGCCCGCGACAGGAACGGGTTTGGTACCGCAGAACCAGTGTAGAAGAACGAATACAGATCAAAATCCTGAGACAAGGCATACCAGATCTGACCATTCTCCAGGGCTTTGAAGCCACCGCCAAACAACGGATTTTTGGCGGCCAGAATGAACGATAATTTCCACGCAATCACCCGCCCCATGAACGAACCGTCCTGACTGGCATTGCTGATCGTATCCATGCGCGAAAACCACTCTGCCGGAATCAAACCAATCATCGCACTGCCGATACAAACGAACAGGAAAGCGAATAGCAGCTTTCTTTTACTTTTGATGAACAGATAGCCGCCAACTGATGCCAGAGCAATCATACCGCCGCGTGAACTGGTGCCGATAATCGCCGTGACCACCAGCACAATCAGTCCCAGTAAACCGAATTTGAGCACCCAGGATTTTTTCCCGTACTCACCCAATAAATAAAAACAGATAGGCAATAACATCGCCATCGCCAGTGACAGTTCGTTACGATCCCCCAGGACGTGGCCTGCCATCCCTTCGATGTTATGTGCGCCACCGCTGGCGACATATTTCAAGCCTTCGACACCAGCATAAAAACCGACAGAAAAAATCATGCACCAGAGGAAAAAATCAATATGCAATTTCTTTTCCATGATGAGGAGCACGAACAGAAAGAGCGCCAGAACCTTGGCGAGTCGCCCCCAAAAATCCCAGGTCACCTCGGCAATACCGACACAAAAAATACTGCTCAGCGTCGTCCAGATAAAAAATAACAGTACCAGGCCGGCAACGCCGGTAAGTTTGACTTTGGGTTTATTTTTTGAAAGGAAAAAAACACCGATCGTGAGCGCCGCAAACAATAAGTTGTAGCGGATCGTAGTGGCCATGCCATAGACCCAGCCGTTCGGATTGAATAAGGCAGTCCAGATCCACAAACCAAGGCCGATAAACGGACGCCTGAAGATGGAGTACACCAGGAGCGGCAAGATCGCCAATAAAAAAATATCACGCATGCAGCTCTCTATTCAACGCTATGTTCTGCTTGATGTTGCATCTGATGTTGCGCATGATGTTCCTCCTGACGCAAAACCCGGGCTTTGACTTGTTCTGCCTGCGCCTCTTGCTCAGCGTTATCCTGACGAATCGCCCAGAAACACAAATACACCAGGGCTAACAGGTTGATACTCCACAGGGCGCTTTCCACAATATATCCTCACTCAGATGGCCTGTAATCGTCAGTTCACTATCAGGCGGGGCGGGAAGCAATGATTAGAAAAAACATATACTCCCCCTTATTTTTTATAAACAATACTAATTCCGCACTGTTTATGCAGGCGTTGTAAATATACTCAGTCCAGTATATTTAATATCAGTCATTCGGCTGACAACAACTACGATCGCTTCTGACGCTTGTTATTCAGAATTTTTTCAAACAGCGCGAGCTGTCCTTGCGTGGTCGCGTCCCAACTGAACTGTTCCGCATAACGACGCGTCGCCGCCCGGTCGGGATAATGCTCTTGCAAATGCCGCACCGCCTGCACCAGGCTGGCAGGCGTCCGCTCCGCCATCAGCACACCGGCATCCGGCGACGCCACGACCTCCGGCGTACCCCACACGGTACTGGCTACGACAGGCGTGCCGCATGCCATGGATTCCAGCAAAACATTCGCCCAACCCTCGCGCTCAGAAGCGAGAATCATAGCATCGGCAGCACCGTAATACGTTCTTAATTCATCTTGCCGCAGAGCACCTAAAAAATTAACGCGATCGCTGACCCTGAGCTCTTTCGCCAGGTTCTCTAACGACTGTTTTAAGATGCCACTCCCGGCAATCAGCAATCTCATTTCCGGTAACAAGGGCAAGGACCGGATAATCAGCTCATGTCCCTTGACCGGCACCAGATGGCCGACCGTGAGCAGGGTGAATGTACTTAAACCCAGCTCCTTGCGAGCACTCTCTCGGTCAACCGGACGAAACAATTGCAAATCAACACCATTGCGCAGAGAAACAATGTGATCCTGATTCACGCCCAAGCGCACCAACTCATCTTTCAAGGCGTTGCAGACAGTGATCACACCGCTGGCATTGGCGGCAGCCTCAAGGATTAATTTCCTGGGACGAGGATACGAGGGCAACAAGGTAATGTCCGAACCCCGAGCCGTAATCACGACCGGTTTATTGAAATATTTTCCAAGCTTGGTCGCGGCAACACCATCGGGATAAAAATAATGCGCATCGATCAGATCGAAGTCATATCCCTCGTCCATCATGCGGCCGATGCACGGTCTGGCAGCCATTGCCAGCATATGCGGCGCGATATGCATACCGACTTTGGGTGGCAAGAAATAACGCGGATGGTCGACCTGGATGTCAAAGCGTATCTCATGCTCAGGCACTTTGGCAAAACTCGCATACTGACCAAACACAGGATGGGTAGCGGGAAACCACGGCACCGGCGCGACCACCCGCGATATCGCCTGACCGCTCGCCAGCAGATGACGCAAACGTGTTTCTACGAAAATACCGTGGCCTGGTCGCTGTGCGTTCGGAAATAGGGTGCTAAAAGTTAATAGCTGCATCGGTTTTGCATTGTTTTTAGTTTTGCTCAGGTCGTGCCAGCTGACTTTTAGTCCATGATTGGCACCTGTATCGAACCCGGCGCTAAATTAACTCGAAATGGACATTTAAAATGACTGCTTAATTTAATATCAAATTATAAACAAATTTGATCTGACATGGTGAGTTTATGAGCATCAGGAAGTACAAATAAAAAAGCATGAAACCCTGTCAGGATTTCATGCCTGTCGCTATCTGGAACTAACGAGGAATAACAGCGAATTCTGGATTCGTTGAATAGTCGGGCTTGACGCTACGGTTCATAAATATCTTCCATGCATCCGCACCACCCGCTACACCGGAGTCCACGCTGTAAGCAAGCGCCGGTTGCATATTGGAAGGAAAGCCTTCTGTGCCGTACGCGTAGCCTGTCATTTCACCGACTTTCAAACCAAGATTAGCGGCCATTGCGGGACTATTACACGCCAGCGAAGTCAGGGTCGTAGGGCTGCTGGCGAGATAAGCCTGACCTATCGTCGTGTAATAACTGCTGGTTGCCGTATCACGGACGTTCATCGAGTAGATCGCTCCCAATATCCAGCAATAAGAAGGATCATTCATCCGGCTAATTGGGAATTTTGCTTTCCACTTCAACAGAGGCAAGGCCTTGGTATAGCCCAGCTCGGCTGCACGCCCTGCTGCCGAGGTAAAGAAGTCATCCATCCAGGGGGCAATGCCGCGTTTGTCATTGTATTCAGTCGAGTACAGATCAAAGATGGCACCCAGCGTATTGTCTGGTTTGGGATTGTTGGTATAGCTGGTGTTATACCAGTCCAGATTGATCGCTAAAAAAGTGGCGAACTGGCTCTTCAGTGCATCTTTATCCGGTGTAATAAATGCGGTCTCTGCCAGCGAACGCAGAATCCAGGCTTGCCCGCGTACCGGTGTACGGTTGAACAAACCCTTGATGTTGTCACGGTAACCGGGATTGCTTTGGAACAGATTCCACATGGTCCAGAATTGCAGTTCTTCTAAGTGGTAATAATCCCCCGTTACCAGATAAGGCAGGTAAGAAAAATCAGGCTCATGGTTGGAATCTGCCACGTTCGGGTTGGTACACACACCGCCGCATGCGGGAAAAGCTTCGAGCTTTTTGGTCGCCGGATTAAAGGTGTCGCCAGAGTTGCCGAGTATGGTCATGTAGGGATAATCGAGCAGGCTGATCGGGCGATCGGTATTTTTATCGCGGTAATGCATAGACCAACTACCCGCCAGATCTGCCGTACCCAAAGTTGCCTGTTTGGCGTCCTTATCCATGCTCAGCAAATAGCTTGCAGCCCATCCAGGCATAAGACCAATATCTGGCCTGCCACCGGGGCTAGGCATCGATGGCAAGGCCATACCGTTGCCCATGGGTTCGGCAGCGGCACCGGTGAACTGAGTTTTTATTGAGGCAAAAGATGGCGTGGAAAATACGATACTCTGGTCATAATTGGGAACCGCTTTAGACGCGATCAGATAGGCCGTATTGTGACGAATATGTACTTGTGGCTCTGCGCCCCACCAGAACAGTTTGCGCCAGCGTGCGTGGTGATAATGTGTCAGGGCAGACTTGGCATATACCGACTGTCCCGCGACTTTGATTTGCGCATCGTAGGTGATGTTTTGCGGAGCTGGTTCATAGGCCCAGTTGTTTTCTATCGTGACATCGACTCTGGCCTTGCTTTGCCCGGTATATGAACGAATCGCAAAACGTGCCGTCAAGTGGGGATGTGTTGCGCCCTGTGCGGTCTTCAGCGGTGCCGACACCAGCCATTCATTCACCACGGAACCTGCCAGCCAATTTGTGTACTGGCCGGACTTCAGCAAATCGTCTGCTGATGCTGAATAGAGTACGCCGCCAATCACTGCAGTCGCCGATGCCGTAAAACCGGCAGTAAGCAAAGCTGACGGCGTCCCGGAAACGGGGGCGGTATTGGGCACAGTGTTTTTCAGCAGGCTGATCGTCTCGGTCTGATTTGCCATAAGCTTGGGAAGTACGCCAGATACCACAGCATGGCGCCAGGATCCGTCGTCATGACTAGCCTTCACGTCAAGCTGCAATGGCAATATGCTGCCGTCACTGAGCTTGGCACTGAGACTGCTGGTGGCAACGACATCCCCCTTGGCAAAAACATGTCCGAAGCTGAACGGGACATTGCTTTGATCTATACCAGTATTCTGCACCTTGACTGTGGTAATCAAACCCACGGTCGTATCAGGCGCATTAACGGGAGGAACCGGCGTTGTCGGCGTGGCGGGCGGCGTACTAATCACCGGCGGAATGGCAACAATAGGTGGCGTAGGATTTTGTGGTGTCGTACCGGACACAGCGGTACCAGCACCGCCACAGGCAACAAGAAACATTGTTACCGTCAAACACATAATGTGTGATGGATTAACTCGCTTGAGTGCGGTAGAAAATGTTGGGGTAGTCATAGGAGCTGCTTTACAAGAGGAGAACATTGACACCTAGTCAGCATAGTTGTCACGGGAATCATGTCAATTGATTTCTTGTTCAGTAAATTTACCAAGACTCATTGAAACCTAAGTGAGAACTCGATAACGACCGAACGGCAACCACATATCCACATTTACGACTAATAGAGTAACTTTTGTGCGGTAAATAGGTTAACGGCTGGCTAAAAAATTAGTGAAGAAGGGTTACAACTTAGTTGACTCAGACCAATATTTCTTTTGGTCTGATATGGCCTAAAAAATCATTCGGACTTGCGGTTAATCCATAAGCTCCCGACTGAAAAACTACTACGAGGTCATCAACATCGGCACGCGCAAGCTCCATTCGATCCGCCAGCAAATCCAGGGGCGTACACAAAGGTCCGGTGACAGAGGTAACTTCTTTTACATCCGGATACATCTTCGTGGCAATAACGACAGGATAATTTTTACGTATGACTTGCCCCAGATTGCCGGACGCCGCAAGGTGATGATTCATACCGCCATCCGTGATCAAAAACACTTGTCCGCGTGATATTTTTCGATCAACAACTCTGGTGATATAGACTCCCGCCTCACCGACCAGATAACGCCCCATTTCTGTTGCGATGCGCGTACCAGGCAGACGCGTCGCCAACTGGTTGACCCAATGCTGCAAATGCTGTCCGATAGGCGCAATATCTAAAGGCAACTCGCCAGGAAAATAAGGAATACCGAATCCACCACCAATATTAATCAATCGTGGTGCAACTGGCGCATAGTCTGATAAGGCCAGCGCCAGTTCAAAAGTTTTCACCTGAGCTTCAATGATCGCGTCTGATTTTAAATTCTGAGAGCCGCTGTAAATCTGAAAACCATGAAATTCAACATTCGTCACAGCCAGCTCTTTTAGCAAAGCTGGTACCAACTCGGCATCCACACCAAATTGTTTTGAACCACCAGCCATTTTCATGCCGGAAGACTTCAATTCAAAGTCTGGATTCACTCTGACCATGACACTGGCCTGGACACCGCAGGCATTTGCCAGCCGGTCTATGCGTCGCAATTCTCCGGCGGATTCCAGATTGATCACAATACCGGCGGCGATAGCCTGAGCTAACTCGGCGTCCGTCTTTCCCGGTCCGGTAAAACTGATCTTTGCTGGTATCAGCGGCGTATCGAGCGCAATTTTTAATTCACCGCCCGAGGCGACATCCAGACCATCTACCAGACCCGCCATGTGCTGCACGACCGCTGGCATCGGATTCGCTTTGAGCGAGTAGTGAAGCAAGATTTCTTGTGGCAAATGGCAGCGTACATGCGCCACTCTGTCTGTCATCACTTGCCTATCGTAGGCAAAGAATGGCGTGCTGCCAACACGTTGCGCCAACCGACGGACTGGTATGCCGCCTAGCTGCAATTCACCGTCAACGGTTGAAAACTGCGTTTGCATCGCATGCACAGGTTTGGCTTGCTTCATTGAGATACCGATACGAAAAGTTCATGAAAGCGTAACTGCAAGAGTTTGCGATCAATCTTACCATTAGGATTGCGCGGCAAATTCTCCGCCGTTACGGCAATATGCGATGGCAGCATATAGCCCGGTAAGTGGCGCTGCATCTCCTTGCGAAGCACCTGGACATCGATACTATCCAGCTTGTCTGGCTGTATCACCAGCACAATGGCCTGACCTGATTCGGAATGCGGGACGCCGATCGCGGCAACTTCGTTCACATGCTGAAAGCCGGAGATGATCTCCTCAATTTCTGTCGGGCTGATACGATAGCCCGATACCTTGATCATGTCATCGGTCCGCCCGATAAAATAAAGATACCCCTCGGCATCACGCCGCACAGTGTCACCCGACCACACTGCAATTTCGGGAAAAACCAGTCCTGTAGCAGTACCGGAAATCGGCTTGAAACGTTCTTGGGTTTTCGCCTTATCGTTCCAATAGCCTTGTGACACCAGGGCTCCTCTATGTACCAGCTCTCCAGCCTCATCCGGCGCGCATTCACTGCCATCAGGTCTGACAACCAGAATCTCTGCATTCGGAATCGCTTTGCCGATCGAATCTGGTCTGATGTCTACCTGATCAGGCGCAAGATAGGTCGAGCGGAACGCTTCGGTTAATCCATACATCAGAAACACTTTCGCCTCAGGCAAAAGCTGCCGCAGTTTGCTCAGCGTTGCTCCCTGCATGGCGCCGCCAGAGTTGGTGATATAACGTAAGCTCGATTTTTCCGGCCAGCGTTGCTGTGCGAGCTGCAACCACAATGGCGGCACCGCAGCAAGACCCGTAATCCGTTCTTCGGCAACTGCGTTGAGAATATCCCGCGGCATCAGATAGTTCATCAGCACGACGCTCGCGCCCACTAAAAATGCTGTGGTGAGCTGACTCAGTCCATAATCAAAGCTAAGAGGTAAGACCGACAATATCCGGTCAGATGCGCAGTTCTGTAAATACTCTGCAACACTCTCAGCACCGGCAATCAAATTACGGTGAGACAAGACGACTCCCTTGGGCTTACCTGTACTGCCGGATGTGTACAGGATCGCAGCCATATCACGATCAATACACTGGTGATGTTGTGGGATGCGCTCAGATGCCATAGTCAAGGCATCTTGCCAAAGCAGGACACGACAATTCAATTCCTTAATTTCAGGGATGCTTTTACCGACGACAATCAAGGTTTGTAGCTCGGGGCAATCCTTCAGAACAGGTAACAAGGCTGAGATGCGCTCGGACGACGTAACCAGAATTTTGACGTTGCAATCCTTGAGAATATAAGCGACCTGCTCCGCTTTCAATAAAGGATTGACCGGGACAAAAACAGCGCTTGCTGCAGATGCTGCAAACAGCGTCACCACATTCTCTATCCGCTTTTCGAGGAACACCGCAACGCGGTCATGCCGTGCAATATCCAAGGCCTGAAGAGCCTCAGAAACGAGCTGAATCTGCTGTGCTAGGTCAGCGTAACTGAGTCGCTGCGTTTGATAGCACAGAGCTTCCGCCTGCGGCGTGCGTTGCGCGGTACGGACGATCAATTCGTGGACGAGATAACTCATAAGCTCTGCAAGATCAGCGACGATGGATCAGGCATGTTGATATGTACGCCAGACTTATTTAATTGCGTGACGATTCATTAAATCGTACAGGGTCGGACGACTGATGCCCAATAGCTCTGCGGCCTTTGCAATGTTTCCATCCATCCTGGCAAGTGCTTTGACCACGGCCTTATGCTCAGCCTCCTCACGTATCTGACGCAAATTGATCGGCGCTTCCTCCACTGGTTCGGACGACAAGCCGAGATCCTCGGCTGTAATCTGTGGGCCATCCGCCATGATCACGGCACGCTTAATACAGTTTTCCATTTCGCGCACATTACCGGGCCAGGTATGACTCTCGATCATTGCCAGCGCATCCTGACTAAAATTTAAGCCAGGACGTCCTTCTTTCGCGTTAAATTTATTTTTGAAATGGTGCGCCAGTAATGCGGCATCGCCATCACGTGCAGCCAGTGGCGGGATATTAATGACGATTTCACTGAGACGGTAATATAGATCCTCACGGAATCGCCCGGTGGTAGCCAGCTCTTTAAGGTTCTGATGTGTCGCGCAGACAATACGCACGTCAACCGGAATTTCTTTATGCCCGCCAATACGCTCTACTACACGCTCCTGTAAAAAACGCAGGAGCTTGGCTTGTAAAGGCATAGGAAGATCACCGACTTCATCAAGGAAAAACGTTCCCTCGTTAGCCAATTCAATCTTGCCTAAATTTTGTTTTACCGCGCCGGTAAACGCGCCTTTTTCGTAACCGAATAACTCACTCTCTAATAAATTCTCCGGGATCGCTGCGCAGTTAATCGCCATGAAACGCTTGTCCTGCCTAGGACTCAACTGATGCAGTGCACGGGCTAATACTTCTTTACCTGTACCGCTATCTCCTAACAGCATGACCGATGCGGACGAAGGCGCTACTTTTTCAATATTCCTGCAAACCTTCAGCATGCCAGGGTCGCGACTGATGACGCCGGACATCGGCGATGCCGTCTGCATTTGCAACATGCGCCGGTTGTCTTGTTGCAGTGCATGTAAATAAAAGGCCCGCTCGATAACTAATCCCAGCATCTCCGGCTCGAACGGCTTTTGATGAAAATCATACGCCCCCAGCCCGATTGCCTTGACCGCGTTTTCTCTGTCCTGATTACCAGAAAGTACGATGACTTTTGTGTCCGGTGCCAATGACAGAATTTGCTGCAAAATCGCCAATCCTTCTGTCGCACCATCAGGATCGGGCGGTAATCCGAGATCCATCGTGACGACCGCAGGTTCGTGGCGGCGCACCAGTGCTAAGGCACTTTCTCTGTCTCCGGCAACCAGGACTTCATATGCGTCGAAACTCCAACGCAATTGTTTTTGCAGCCCAAGGTCATCCTCAATAATGAGCAACTTTTTCTTTTCTTGGCTCACGATGTTACCTTTTGTGTTTGAGCATCTTGCAACGCATGTGTGTCATCTAAAAAATAGCCGGGCAAAATGATCTTAAAGCTGGTGCCAACAGAGACACGGCTCATGATTTCCAGTTTCCCGCCTAACTCGTCTATATATTCTTTGGTCTCAAAAACGCCGATTCCCATGCCAGCGACCTTGGTGGACACAAAAGGGCTGAAGAGTTTGTCCCGGATAAAGTCTTCAGACATACCGACACCTGTGTCTTTAATTTCGATCACTGCATGACGATGTTGCTGGGAAAGCTTGACATGCACTTCGCCATGTTTAGGTGTGGCTTCAATCGCATTCTGAATCAGATGCCCGATAACGCGCTCTAACCGTTCCCTGTTTGCAAACACTTGTACATCTGGACTGTTAATCTCCAATTTCGGCGTTGGCTCGTAGGGTGATTTGGAATCAACAGCATGGCTTAACAAGGCATCCAGAGGAATCACTGCCAATTTATCAACCGATGCACCTCTGCTTAATTTCTGCAGTAATACCTTCATCTTTTGTACTGAGTGGTCTATGGTATCGACCATGTCTTTTTGAAACTCCGGGTTTTCTTTATGTTTCTCCGCGTTTGATAACAGAAGGGACAACTGCGCTACCAGATTTTTTAAATCATGCGCCATGAAGGTTGACATACGATTAAATGACTCGAACTGTCTCGCTACCATTAGTGCATTCGCTGACTGCTCTTGCGCAAGATAACTCGCGGCCTGCACACCGGCGATTTTTAGCAAATCCAGCACTTCCCAGTTCAGTTTTATTTTGCTGCGAGCTTCTGCCAGTAAGATAAAACCAAAGAGTTTTCCGTTAAAGATGAGAGGCAATACTAGCCAGGCTCTCGGATAATGTTGCAACCACTCCGGAATAGCCACTTCAGCATAAGGATTGGTTTGATCGTCGGCATGAGATAAGTCGACAACCCACTGCTTTTCTTCAAGCAGCTTGCTGAACGCACTATTTACGGATTCGGTCGAATTCCCTAAAGGCATATTCCAGTTGTTCACTGGTTCGCACATTCCCGATTCACGTCTGACAAACAACACACCCGCAGGACTCTCGACTAAGCTTGCCAGAGCACGGATCACACGCTCACCCAAATCATCACCACCAATCGAAAGTGTTCTGGTAAATCGTATCCACTCTTCTCGATAATCGTAATTATAGTTGTAAAAATGCTTACTTATAAAAACTTTAAGCCACGATCTTACTGAGCCAGAAAATAAAAGCACCACCAGCAAAATAACGGCGCCAAACAAGAAGGCGACCTGCATGACTGTTCCCCAGTTTCCACCGAAGAATCTCAAGTAATATCCGGCGGCAGCCATCGCGAGCAAATAAAATGCTGCGCCAAATAAGGTGGCCGAATGGAATAGCATGCGGCGGGACACCAGAATACCCAGCGACCATTTAGGATTACGCGCAACAGATATCGCGATCAAGGGAACGCTGATCGCATCAACCAGACCGCGTGCCGCCCATATCTCAGGGTTAATCGTACGGAACAACATTGCATCGCTATACAAATAAAAATCGTACGCGAACAGACCGCCAATACCTAGGCAGGCAAACTTAATACCCCAGCGACCTTGGTCCGACATATTGCGAAAAAATTGCTCAACCAGTAGCAAACCCATCACCGCTAATGCGACCCGGCCAAACGTATCAGTAATTAAGCTGATCTTTGCGCTGAGAGGATCACCGATCGTAGAATGTACATAGATGGTTGAAAAAAATAACGTTCCCAAAAATATCAGGATGACTTGCTTGTAGGGTTTGCCGCTCACCCAGGTGAACACATTGCCGGAAGTTTGAGGATGAAGAAGTATCAGCAAGAAAATGATCCACGACGCACTTCTTGCAATTTCTAACGCATTGGCAAACGTGGACAACGGCAAGCTAAACAGAATATGAAATGCAAGCGTGGCCGCCCAGGATGTGGTGATGATGCAGGCAGCAGCAAGCGTTTTCCAATGAAGTCGCCCGTGCCATTTAGTCATCAAAACGACAGTCAGAATAAGAAATGCGAAGGCCGCGACAAGATAGCTTAGTGAAACAACGCTAATCAGCATCTACTCTACTTTCTATGAACGAGCATTATCTTGCTCCCTTACCCAATAAAACGACTTGTACTGTTTCCAGCAAAATCAAAACGTCTAAGAACAAGCTATTATTTTTTACGTAATACAAGTCGTATTGCAGTTTCTGTACGGAGTCTTCAACTGAAGCACCGTAGGCATAGCGTACTTGTGCCATGCCGGTGATGCCCGGCTTGATACTGTGACGCATATTGTAAAAAGGAACGTCTTTACACAATTGGTCAACAAAGAATGGCCTCTCCGGACGCGGACCTACAAAACTCATTTCTCCGCGTAATACATTCAGGATTTGAGGTAACTCATCAATACGTAATTTACGGATGACTTTACCAACGCTGGTTGTACGCGGATCATTATTAGTCGCCCATTGTGGTCTGTCCGCCTTTTCTGCGTTGATTCCCATGCTTCGGAACTTCAGAACCATATATGTCTCACCATTCTTCCCAACACGCTCTTGCTTATAGAAAATCGGTCCACGATCCTCCATATAAATCAATAGCGCAGTGATCAACATGATTGGCGAAGAAATCAAAAATATGATCGCACTTACTGCGAAATCAAAAATCTGCTTCCCGAACCTTCTTAAAAAACTTTGATTGAAACCGTCACCAAAAACTAACCACCCTGGCTGTAACGACTCAACACGAATTTGACATGCTTCACGTTCAAAAAACGCCGCGGCGTCAATGACCTTAACACCATTTAATTTACAGTCCAGTAAATCGTCAATGGGGAACTGCGCACCACGACGGTTTTGTACGGCAACTACGATTTCATCAGCATGATACTTCTCTGCAACTGAACTCAGACTCGCCTCGGAAGACAAGAGATTCGTCACTGGAACCTGGCATATCTCATCGGTGACGGGTACAAATCCCAATATCTCGTATTCATGGTGCGCAGTGTTGGTCAGCGCCAGTTCATAACATTCTTTTGCCAAGGAACCCGAGCCCAGAAAAATGATCCTTGATCGCAGCAACCCTGATTCTGAGGTTTTAAAAATCAAGACTCTTGCGGTCAAAATGCCAATAGCAGCAATCACCAGCACGATGCCCAGCACACCACGCCCAATGAATAATGTGGGAAGCACATAAAATGTCAGCGTAACCAGAATGAGCGCTAACGCTAAAGAAGGCATCAATCTTAAAAACGTATTTCTGATGCCTTCACGAAAATTAATCTGGTACATGCCCAAAGCACTCATGCTGAACACAACAATCGATGCAAAAACTAAAGCCGTACTAAAGAAATTATCTGATTTCTCAGAAAAAGGAAAAGCACTGTCTAATGTGCGGATGATGGCTCCCAAATAAACCGAAGCAAGTGCAATACTAAATTCAATCAATAGAAGAATTGATGTAATACGCGATACATGGTGATTAGCAATCCTGAACATCGACACTCCACAGCCAGACAAATAATTTATATTGCAAAAATAGCATTCTTTATGCGACAGAGTACTATATTTTTGATAATTTTTACAGCACTTAATTTGACTTGTTTTGAATATCTGTAAATAGATATTTCATAGCAACTTTTTGCGCATACAAAGAAAAAAGCTGCCTGGTTTACACCAGGCAGCTTTTACCAAGGTTGGCTTGGATTATTTTCTTCTGCGACGAATACTTGCCAGGCCAGCCAGACCCAAGCCCAGTAAGCCAAGTGACGCAGGTTCTGGGATTGCATTGCCACTCACCTGACCAGCTGATTTTACCGTCCAGCCAATGTTAGAGGCCTTGTTACCCAAATTGTCAAACGTAACATTTAACAAAAAGTCATGCGCGTTACCATTTGGATCAATTGCTGTATTTGTATCAAACTGCGCTGCCCATGCACCACCAGTAACATCAAGGAAACCCTGACCAGCACCTGACAAACCTGTGTTTGCATAAGTTGTAACGTAACTAGCAGCAGGATCGTCGCCAATTACACCAGCACCAAAACTTGCAGACAAGACATTTGTACCTGTGGCGATACCTGTATAAGCATATTGACCTGTGCGACCTGCAGTTGCCGTCGTTGGATTCCAATCCGTGTTATTCAAATAGAGATCAATCCAACCACCACTAGCCAGCGCAGTTGTTGTTTTAACTAAGCCAGTGCTTACTTCAACATAGTAATCCTTCAGACCACCGAACAAACCAGTTAAGTACTGACCAGTTCCTTTAGTCCAAACGATGGAACCGTCAGAAATTTTGGAAATTGACGCTACGGAAAAAATACCCCAAGTATCATCACCGTAAGAATTCGGCCACGGGTTGGATGCAATACCGTCACAGCCACTTGTTGTCGTGCACTTAACACCTGGAGTAGCGCCGTACCCGATTGTGCCTGCATCGTAGTTATCGATCGTGAATTTCAGATCGCCTGCTACCAGACTAATCGCACTTGCTGATCCGACCATACCTGCAGCCAAAACCATACCTGCAACCAGTTTTGAAATTTGTTTCATATTCATTTGAGCTTCCCCTTAATTTAGGTCAAATCACTACCTCGACGCCTATCTATAAGCACAAGGTATGCCAGAAATCACAAACAACTATAAGTAACTGATTTTATTAGTTAAAATACTTTTCCAAATTAACTAAAAGGCAATCAAAACACATTGCTGTAAAAATAACCGACATAAAATATTTACCCCAGCCAATAAACAAATTTACGCTCATAATCCAAGGATTTTCCATGTGGAAAATCGTGATAGGAGTAGCAAATAGTTTCGACGCGCCCATATGTCAAACTGGCAGCAGCTTGTAGCGAGGATGCAATTGATTGCGGGGAAATTTCATTTCCATGTTGCAACTGAATTTCCCAGCGAAGACCATTCACGGCAGAGGTCAACCGAAAAGCGCCACTGACTTGAGCCGCAATTGCCGGATCTGCGTAAAGCAGGTGCTTAAAATGATCCAGATGCATACCATCTGGCAGATAGTCCTTAGCTCGCCCATGTAAAGCTATCACTGGCAAAGAAGGGAGAGAAAAATCTTTATTGGTTTTTCTGCATACCGCATTTAATTCAGCGGTACTGAGCAACTTTGCTTTATCCCCGGTTTTATAACGCATCAACGGGATAGGGATATCCGGATCGAGCATGGAAACCAAGAGGTCTCCGTTACCGTGCTTGTCCGTATTCACCACTTCGACGAAAGTTCGCATTGGATTAAAGACCATGAAGGACGGCACTGGTGCGTCAATTGCGCTGCGGCCAAATAGATCGATCAGCAAGTCCGGCTGAGCCATACATGCTCTGCGCATAGCAATGGTTTCTCTTGTTTCATTAAACAAGTTCAGTCCCAATTCGCCTACGCCCATAGAGCTGCCAATCAGGCCACTGGCTGGATGATCAGGATTGCTGTTCAAAACCAGCGCAAGATAATCTCGAAATGACTCGCTAAACGTTTCTTCACCGACAATGACATTAACCCGGTAGCGCCCCCAGTCCAGCCCTTTACTTTGAGAAAAATCACATAATTTTTTAAGAAAAATAGGATCGCCACAAAGAATGATTTGCTCAAAAGCAGCACCCGCTTGCTCGACAATTGCGCAAGCCATATCCTCCCTGACGCTGACATTAGCCACACATACGGTATCCGATTGAAATGTCACCCCCATCGGTAAGCAATTGATCAGCAAGGTTTTATAGCGATCAATATCAAAGGCTAGTTCAAGCCCCATATCAATCAGAGTCGCCGTTGATTTCAATTGCTTTCTGGTACTAAGTCCGATCGCGAAACCATTACTCCCATGACCTGAGCTAGTGAGTATTGAGGCGAGCTGCGATTTATCCGTATCGCTGGCAATTAATTGATCAATAGGGAAACGGCGGAATGTATTAGATTTTTCTAGGACAGGGCAACGTCGCACAAAATCATCAGCAGTATTAATGTCACATACTGAAGCATCATGTTCACGCAGCAAAATTTGATAAGCAGATGAGTGTCTGGCGGCTCTGCGAAATGCACGAATCAACTTCTTTTTACCCAGTTGAATAAGCTGATCAGACGTGGTTCTTGCTAGCTGATAGCGAATTATCCGCCTGCTTAATCTGGCAAAAATTGGATTCATTTTTTTGTTTTCCAGACATTGAATTTGTTTTGGAGTCGCTGCATTTCTATGCTTATTTTTTCTTTATTATCTGCTGCCAGAATGTACTAATCATGGTTCTGATAATTACGGTGTACGGTATCTGCTCGTCATTAAACCAGGCAGCCAGAAATTTGTTTTCTTTATGTAGCCGTTTATTAAGTTCGTCCAGATCCACGACAAAAGGCGTAACCGGCCCGTAGTAGTCAGTTTGCGGGCCTATCGGCACAAAGCGAAACCCCATTTTATCCAGCGATTTTGCCAGCGAGCGCTCCATCGCCGCATACCAATAGCGAATGCCGTTTTTTCGGCTGTAGCGATACATCTCCCGATATAAGCCTAATAAGAGTAAAGGGCTATTACCGTCTCGTTTTTTTCCGCCCTGATGCGGCTGAATTGACGCGGCATTCCCTTTTTCCCGGAAATCCTGAGATACACCTTCCATCGAATCGCCTCTACGACGACGATGTGATCTGCGGACGACTAAGCGTGATATTTCACCAGCAGTCTCCCTGACCGGCATAACATAGTCATCAAAAACGCTGCAATGCCCCTCAAAAGGATAATTCAAATCAGGAGATGGCTGCACCAGGCGTACCGTACCGACAATCTGGTTATCCATAGTGAAGGCGGCAAAATGCGTGGAGCACTCATCAAACTCATCACTTTCTAAACCATCTTTAAATTCCTCAGTCGGCAGAAAATGGCATTCGAGACAGTACACCTCATATCTCAGTTGAAAAATTTCTTTGAGGAGAGTGGACTCAATATTTCCACTTAATTCCTTACGGAAATTAAAGTAAGGAACCAGAATATCGCGCTTGCTAAGTAATCTCTTAATCAGCATATGCCTTCCGATTTAAGGTTTACTGCTGCGGGTGGGGCGCATCACTATAGACGATGCGTCAACAATATTACGTTGAAACGGGTGCGTCGATTTTTGGTACAACCGATTAATTTTTTGCACGTAATCCATGGTCTCCAAATAAGGTGGAACGCCATGGTATTTCTCTACGGCCCGCTCACCAGCGTTGTAAGCAGCTGCTACCAGTGAGACATTACCTCTAAAAAGAGCTAATAGCCAGCGTAAATAAGATAAGCCTCCTTTGATGTTATCTTCCGCATCAAATGCATTTTTTACGCTGAAGCGTTGGGCAGTATCAGGGGTTAGTTGCATCAGGCCCTGAGCATTTTTGGGAGATAAGGCCTGCTCGTTAAAACCAGACTCCACTGATATAACAGCCAAGGCCAGATTAGCATCGACAGAATATTTTGGCGCCCATTTTTCTACTAGCTGCGAAATCCGGCCTTTTGGGTATTTGGGTAAAAAGACCAGATCTTTTTTTTCGTCCAGATTGATCATCTCAGAACTCAGACAAGGAGGTAATGCCGATATGTCCTCGGTTGACATATTGCCGATCATTCTCCGCGCCAGTTCGTGACCCTGCTCAGCAGCCACTTGAAATAATTGAGCTGCAGTAGCATCGTTGCGCTCAACGCCACGCCCGTTAGCGTACATCCAGCCCATCGCATATTGCGCATCAGCATCACCTAATTTCGCTGCCGCACAATATAACGCTAACGCATACGGATAATCTTTTGGCACCCCCTCTGCATGCTCATATCTGGCCGCCATGATCGTCAAGGCGCGGCTATCCCCCGTATCTCCAAGCCCTCCATATAAAGAGCTGGACGCACTCTCCTCGGCGAGTGTAATACTGCTCGCCGACACCAAGACAGAGAAAAATATAATTAAACGAGCGAACATAAAATATGTTGTATCGATTGAGCGTCTCAACGGTGTTGATCTGACAAAGATCACTTGTCGTTCTTGAGTGTCAATATCCCGATATTTTTTGTGATTGTTATTATTTTATATACTACAGGCAAATCGAACTAATGCAGTATTAAAAATACAATTATATTGACTTTATTTCAACCTGATCAGCTTTCTATAATTTGCTCTTGGGAATGCTTTACAAGCAAAATACTGACTAAAGAAATATCCGTCTTTAAGCATCTCGCGGCGATATAAATGCCTTATGAAATAGATGGCGCATCAGCAAAAATGGCGGCATACGCAGCCAGTTTGCGCGCACGTACAACATACCTCTTGCCGTTTTTGTGAACCAGTCATCACAACTAAGATGAACAGGTAACAAGGCTCGCATAAATAACTGATCCATAAAAATCTTAAGCAAGGCATGCGGTGCGCTTGCTTTGGCTTGCTCCACGACGTCCTGAGGAATATCGGCTTGCAGTATCAGCTGCATATAGCGCAGCGCATAGAATAAAGGCCGCCCCAGCTCTAACTCCCTTGCCCTCGGAACAAGGGCAGACCAAAAAAATGGATTCTTACCAAAATGCGCAAACAAGCGCTGAATATCTATTAAATCTCGCAATCCGTGATGAAACTCGCCCTCATAGAACAGATGTACCATGCTATGTAACACCATATCAACCGGTGCCAGTATCCGAATCTGTGAGTCGTTTTTCAAGCAAATCGTGGCATCAAGCAATTTTTTTGAGTCCGGATGCACCGCGGCGGTTTCGGGCAAGATTGCATGGTGCAAGTCAACGACCGTCATTCTCTTTACATGCTGCATGGGAGGCAATTCATGCATCCATTGCCGGTAATAGCGCTGGTCATATTTATCGTGATGCGTAGACTCCCAGCCATGCAACATCAAAGCAGCCTCAACAGCATCTAGCGCATCCTTTGGTGCGATGATATCAATGTCGGAAAACAGACGCCCCTGTGCTGCCGGCAAGTCCGCCATGACATAAGCAGCGCCCTTAAGCAATACAACGGGTACATCTGTATCTTTCAGTGCATTTGCAATCATATGCACTTCCCACTGAACTGCGTGACGGTGTTTTTGTGCAACCTTTTCCGCCCATAAGAGATGTCTGAGAGCTTGATCGGGGACTGATGGTAATAAATTTTTTTCTTTAAACAGGTAATACAAACTGCCTAATATATTTGCGGCACGCGCCTGCCGGATCAGCAAATCCCAATCGGACAATGTGAAAGATTGACTGAGTTCTGGCTCGTGCAAGCTGCGCAACAAAAGTCGTCGCGGATCGATGTCACTCTGGATTTTGTCAATCAAATGCGATGTCATCCCTTAGCCTCGACTAAGGAATCAAAAAATTGGATGGCCTGCTCAAGGGAACTATAGGTAAATTCAAACGAGTCAGCACCGTCTATTACCTTAGCTAAAGCGTGAAAGCCAGCAGCACCAAGCAGACTATAGTTAAATGCATTATCTGCAACCCGAATAAAAGCACGAGCCTTAGGAACCGTGTTGATAATCGTTTCAGAATTTACCAGAAACTGAGGAAAAATAATCCATGCAGGGTGTGCTACTTCCTGTCCTCGTACGACACTATCTAAGGTCGGCTTCATGTGTGCAACCGTACCTTTGATGGTATCGCTTACAGGATTGCTGAAAACTGCATCAGGAATGAATTTTTTTATGACGTCAATGGACGAATTTTTCAAACTAACCGGCCGCGGCAATGGGGTTACATCGCCATTATGCAAATTTATTAGTGTTAATTCATCGGACAATAAACGCCAGCCATGATGCGTCAGAGCGGCACACAAGGTACTTTTACCAGACCCTGGCGGCGCAGGCAAGATAACCGCGTGGCCACCCCGCTCTAATACCGCAGCATGAATCATCAAATAGCTATGCGCATGGCTTGACACGCACCAGTTCATGCCCCATTCGAGCATAGGAAAAGCCTGGCTATATGGGAGCGGCTTAAACGGCAAGGTACCGTCACACTCAAACAAAACCTGCCGTCGCACCCAACGTCGCATGCCATCTGAGGATTTCAACCGGACATGAAAATCCGCAAACTCACAACCGACCAGTGAATAATCTGCGTAAATTTTGGCAAAGCTATGTATTGCTGCTGGAATTTGTGTTTGGATATTGAGGACGAATGTCCCCATCTGCAGAAACAAACCGTGCTTCAGTTCATTGCACAGCTCGGGATAAGATAAATCAGCTACTTTCAAATTAAATACGCTCAATCAAAACAAGAGCATGCAGACTGATAAGGACGTCACGAACATAACGAACTAAATCTTCGTCGATCTCAACGTGCCATAGATCTGCCATCTTGGTTGCGATTGATTTTGCATCGCCAGGTGAAGTAGTTAGTTGATCCAGAATTTGTCCGGCTGCGCGATCCAATAAGTGGGTAGCACCAGACTGGCAATTAAACAATACAACTTCATCACCCCAATCATGAGAATTGCTAGCGGTGCTTGCAAGCACTCTCCATTGCATACGAATTATCCACCCGGAACTAAAATTTGTTATTGAATGACAACGAGAAACCTATAGTAAGCCCAACTACACAAATCAGGTCCAGGTAGCTTTTAAATAGGTAACGATTTGAGCCGCGTTCCAATATACACCAGGAGAAGGAGAGAATTTGCCCTTACTTTGCCACTGCGTGAACATATCACGTATCTTTTGCGTAGTAAGGAATGGCGTCCAGTGGCTCAGGGAATTCAGGTATGCCGCCATCAAATACATCCCGACATAGTAATTACTACTGTCAAATGACAGTCCTGCGACCAAGTCTGAACAAGTTACGCCATAGTATTTAGAAGATTTTGAGCA
The DNA here is from genome assembly GCF_049340165.1 of Undibacterium sp. Xuan67W. Taxonomy (NCBI): domain Bacteria; kingdom Pseudomonadati; phylum Pseudomonadota; class Betaproteobacteria; order Burkholderiales; family Oxalobacteraceae; genus Undibacterium; species Undibacterium sp. Xuan67W. The sequence continues at coordinate 115,442 of NZ_JBMPPN010000003.1, read as the reverse complement.
GTCAGTAAAAACGTCCTGGAATTTAGTGCCGTTAATTTTTTTATCCGGATTATCGTGCTTCAAACCACCAGGCCAGCTAGTTGTTCCCGCCCAATAGCATGGGGAACAAGCATAACTCGTCTGAGGAACACCACGATGACTTTGATTGCCCGACTGAAAACCAGAAGGAGATTGAGTAGTACAGCCAAGAACCGGGCGACTCGCCATTGTCATCAACACACCGGTTGTAGCAAGGCCAGCCTTTGTAAAGCGACGACGCGCCTCACCCGGAAATTGAGTACCAGCCTCATGCTTCAACTCTGAAGATGATCGCCCGTCGTTTTCTTTATGTTGATCTTGTGTGGTCATGACGCTCTCCGTCCTGCATTTTGATTTACGTTAAGCAGCATTTGATGTAATTTTAATTTCAGCAATGCGTATCTTCCGTTAGATTAAGCAAATTTTATTCCATATTGGAATTAAAATAAATAAGCTTTTATATTCAACGACTTGAAAATAAAAACTAGCATAAATTTATGCGATTTTTATTTTTAAAAATTTTTCGTAAAAATTTTCGACAAGACAATTAAATGGCAAAAAAAATACTTCGCGTATTTATTTGCGCTCAACGCACAGACTGAATCGCTTTTTTAGATTGTTTTTTTGAAAACACTTAGGAGTTTCGCTTATTTTTTAGATAAAATCCAGTCTCAAATAATAAAAAGGCAATTCCAACAGTATCTGCATCCAAACTATCTTCCTGTAAGATTATCTCTGTCTATGCTGATCAAATTTGATCAGATGCTCTCATTCATATCATCATCTCTGGATACCACATGCCATTATTAGAGGAAGTTAAAAATTTACTGTCAGATGTTTTGCAGCTCGGCTCAGAAAAAAATAACTTGGTGGCAGAATCAATTTTGCTCGGCAGTTTGCCAGAACTAGACTCTATGGCCGTCGTTCATGTGATTACGGCACTTGAAGAACACTTTGGCATCCAAGTTGAAGATGACGAAATTAATGGCACAACCTTTGAGACGCTAGGGAGTTTAACTTCTTACGTCAGCAGCAAGCTGAATTAATGCTAAGCGCAGCTGTATCGTCCGCTGAGAGTTTTTTTCTTGAGACCTCATCAGGGTATCGGTTTTGCTTCTACTTCCCGCCGAAAAAAGATCAGCCATGCCTTGGTGGCATTGTCTATCTTCATCCATTTGCAGAGGAAATGAACAAATCCCGGAAAATGGCGGCAATGCAAGCCCGGCGCCTGGCGGCAAGTGGCTATGGCGTCTTGCTGATTGATCTATTTGGTTGCGGAGATAGCAGCGGCGAATTGAAGGATGCCAATTGGTCCCTCTGGAAAGCAGACGTCCGGAACGCGATAGATTGGATGCACGCCAGACTGAAAACGGCTATCAGCCTTTGGGGCTTAAGATTAGGCGCTTTACTCGCACTGGATCTGGCTCAGAGCACTGAAACCACAGTCGAAAAAGTCGTACTCTGGCAACCAGTATTGCAAGGCACAAGTTTTTTGAATCAATTTTTTCGACTGCGTCTGGCAGGCGATATGCTGACAGAAAAGATATCTCCCTTAACGGCACCGCCAGTCAGAACACTGCTGGACCGAGGCCAAATTGTGGAAATTGCTGGTTACGAGATAAGCCCTGCACTTGCAACGAGCATTGATGCTCTTGATGCATCTGAGTGGCATTTTGGAGCAAGTGATCTGCACTGGCTTGAATGTCCTTCAGAGACCAATGTCGCCCTGCCATTTGCACGACAAAAGGTTCTTGCCCGGTGGATGGAGAGAGGAACTCACGTCAATATCCAGATGGTTACAGGCTCTGCGTTTTGGTTGAGCCAAGAAACTACTACCAATACAGATTTAGTTGATGCCACCGCAGGGATTTTTCATCTCCCATGAAGATGCCTCGGGAAAATACCATCACAGAAAAAACCATATGCTTCAAAGTAGGTTCGGACATGCTGTATGGTGTAATGTCCTTGCCAGCCAGTCCTGGCAGACGAGGTGTTTTATTCATCGTTGGAGGCCCACAATATAGAGCAGGCAGTCACCGTCAGTTCACTTTACTCTCACGTGATTTGGCCTTAAATGGCTTCAGTGCCATGCGTTTTGACTATCGTGGAATGGGAGACAGCGAGGGGGATGCATGCGATTTTTTAAATATCCACGATGATATCCAGTCAGCGATCAACAGTTTTCTCCTCCATAATCCGCACTTATCAGAAATTGTATTGTGGGGCTTATGTGATGGGGCCTCTGCCGCTATGTTGTATGCGTCAGGCGACACGCGCGTTAAAGGAATGGTACTGATTAATCCATGGGTAAGAACTGAGGCCGGTAGCGCAAAAGCCCATTTAAAACATTATTATAAAGACCGGCTAACTGATCCCTTGCTTTGGAAAAAAATCCTGCATGGTCAGCTCAGTTATCGTGCAACAGCGAAATCGTTGCTTAGCCAGATAAGTCAAATTCTCAAAACCGACAAAGCATCAGGCGAAACAGTCCAGCAAGCACACTTGCCAGACCAGATACTCACGGCAATGCAACAATTTACCGGAAAGACGCTGATCATCCTGAGTGAAAATGATTTGACCGCCAGAGAGTTCGCGGATGTGCTCCATGGATCCAAAGCGTGGAAAAACTTATCTAAATCACCTCAATTCCATGTACATGAGCTAAAAAATGCCAATCACACTTTCTCCCAGAGAGTCTGGAGAAATCAAGTTGCTCGCTGGACGGATGAATGGCTTAAATCGTGGTGAGCGCATTACCGGCTTTACTCCGGGGTTACAATGGGTATGTTATTTTTTCTTATTTACCCGTATGAATTCAGACGAATTGTTACGCACCAAGATCAATCAAGAAACCTCCAGATTGCCTTGGTCAGAGTTACTAAAACATTTTGCATCCGGCACCGTCATTGCTGTTGCGTCAGAGCTGGACCTGGTCGAGGTTGCCTTCCAGATTTCTAGTGACAATAAAGCGTTAGTAGAGGAATGGCTGAGCGCGAACAGCGTCGCCAAAGTCAGCGACGAGCAGGCAACAATTTGGCTAGAAACAGAGGCTCAGCTATGGGCAGTCGTGGTCAAACCTTGGATTCTAGTTCAGGTTTGTACTTAAAAACAGTAGCAAGCTGCTACTTTCAAAACGCTACTTTTGCAAGAAATACTAAAGGAATCGGGCATACCCAAATTGCTCAGATATAATGTGCGACACGAGTCAAATCCTTGTCAGAGAGCAGCATTGTTTTGACACCGCAAAACTCACATCAGTATCCGGTTGTTTCCTGTCACAACTCTATCTCAAGATAACGTTCATGAAAAAGAATTCATCACTCTTGTTAGCCGCGCTAATGCTGGCTATTGGTTCTACATCATTGCCATTGACTACCTCCAGTGCTCAGGCACAAACCGCAGCGGCTGAGCCAGCAAAGTCAGAGACCGTTCGCGCAGAAATGGGCAAACCACTTGGGGAAATTCAGGATCTGCTAAATAAAAAACAATACGCCGAAGCACTGCAAAAAATCAATGCGCTTGATGCAATGGAAAACAAGACGCCGTACGAACAATTTGCAATGCACCGCTTACGCGCTGTGGTCGCCTCCGGCCTTAACGATACACCGCTACTAGCAAGCTCATTCGAGGGCATGCTGAATTCGCCATTTTTAAAGCTGCCGGAGCAATTACGCCTGATCGAGGCAATGGCAGGTACTTATTTCAACGAAAAAAAATATAACCTTTCGAAACAGTGGGCTCAGCGATATCTTGATAAAGATAATAATAATGAGTCTATGCACAATCTGATTATTCGTGCGATGTATTTGCAGGATGATTTCACAGGTGCAGCGAAAGAACTGAATCTCGTTTTAAAAGCAGATGACGAAGCCAAACGTGTACCAAGTAACGATAATTTGCGTTTGTTGGGAAGCTGCTATCAACAGTTAAAAGACAATGCCGGATACACAGCCGTGCTAGAGCGCCTGGTTACTCATTATCCTAAAAAAGAATATTGGGCAGATTTGCTGTATCGCATCGAGCACAAACCCGGTTTCGCAGAACGTCTGCGCTTAGATTTGTACCGTTTATTACTGGCGACAGACAATCTGGAAGAAGGTGCGCAATATTATGAGATGGCGCAATTAGCCCAGTTAGCTGGCTTACCCGCGGAGGCAAAAAAAGTTGTCGATGCTGGCTTTGCTAACAATATGCTGGGTACTGGAAAAGAAGCAGCCAAACAGAAACAACTACGCGATCAGGTGAATAAGCAAGCGGCTGAAGATGCTAAATCCTTAGATGCTGGCGAAGCTGCTGCAAAAGCCTCAAAAAATGGTACGGGCATGGTGAGTATGGGCTACAACTACGCCATTCAGGGACAAGCAGATAAGGGAATCGCCTTGATTGAGCAGGGGATAGCAAAAGGTGGGTTGAAGGCGCCGGAAGAAGCGAAGCTGCATCTTGGCATGGCTTATTTGCAGGCAAACAATAAGGTCAAAGCTGCTGAAATTTTTAAGACCATTCAAGGCAATGATGGAACAAGCGACCTTGGTAGATTATGGTTATTGGTCCGTTAATTCAGTTTCATCCAAACTGACTCGAACGACTTAATTTTAGGGATTCAAAGGACATGCGCTGCATGTCCTTTTTTTTTCGTTCGCCATGTGCATAATTATATAAATATAACTTCACTTGTAATGACAACACAATCGCCTCCAAAATATATACGATAGATTCGCCTAAGTTCCCCCCATAAGGTTCAAAGTCATAAAAAAAGGCACCTGTGAAGGTGCCTATTAAAATCAGTCACATGCGCTCTAAACATGCACTGAGATACTACCCTGGGAAACTGGAGAGTCATTGCTGACTCTCTTCAATCGTCAATAATTACGAGTGGTAAGCAGACTCACCGTGGCTCGTGATATCCAGACCTTCGCGCTCTTCATCTTCAGGAACACGCAGACCAACCACAAGATCAACCAGTTTGTAAGCAATCATTGATACGACTGCAGACCACAATATAGTTGTACCGACAGCAGTAGCCTGAGTGGTAACCTGACCAATAATGGAATAAGGGTCAGCAGACATTTTGTTTGTCACGTAGTCGAACACACCTTGGCCGCCAAGTGACGGTGCTGCAAACACACCAGTCAATAATGCACCCAAGATACCGCCAACGCCATGCACACCAAATACGTCCAGTGAATCATCCGCGCCTAACAGACGTTTTAATCCATTGACACCCCACAAGCAAACGACACCTGCGAGCAAACCAATGATCAAGGCGCCCATTGGCCCGACGAATCCGCAAGCCGGAGTAATCGCTACCAGGCCAGCAACAGCGCCGGACGCACCACCAAGCATAGAAGGTTTACCCTTAGACATCCATTCGCCAAATACCCACGAGACAGTCGCTGCAGCAGTTGCCAGTAAGGTATTGACGAACGCCAGAGCAGCTACGTCACCGGCTTCTAAAGCAGAACCCGCATTGAAACCAAACCAGCCCACCCACAATAATGACGCACCAATCATCGTCATTGTCAGTGAGTGTGGTGCCATGGATTCTTTACCGTAGCCAACACGTTTGCCAATCAGGTAAGCGCCGACCAGTCCCGCAACCGCTGCATTGATATGCACAACCGTACCACCGGCGAAGTCCATCGCACCTTTTTGGAACAAGAAGCCCGCTTTAGCGCCTTCAGTAACCGCCGTTGCTGCGTCTTTAATAGCATCAGGACCTGTCCAGAACCAGACCATATGAGCGACTGGCAAATAGCTGAATGTGAACCACAACACCACGAATAACAATACTGCTGTGAACTTAGCACGCTCTGCAAATGCGCCGATAATCAAGCCGCAGGTAATTGCCGCAAAAGTCGCCTGGAATGCCACATAAACAAACTCAGGAATAACGACGCCTTTACTAAATGTTGCTGCAGTAGAGAAGGTCGCCTTTGCCGGATCCCAGATACCGTTCAAGAACAAACGATCAAACGATCCGATGAAACGTCCACCTTCAGTGAAAGCCAGTGAATAACCATAGACGCACCACAAAACAATGATGACGGCAAAAATCATGAACACTTGCATCAGTATAGACAACATATTCTTGGAGCGAACCAAACCGCCATAGAACAGTGCCAAACCAGGAATAGTCATCAAAATAACCAGCAAAGTTGACACCATCATCCAAGCAGTGTCGCCTTTATTTGGCACAGGTGCAGGTGCGGCGGCAGCTGATGCCGCTGCGTCTGCAGTGACCGCTGGAGCAGAAGGTGCAGCCGCAACAGAGGCTACGGCGGATGCTGCTTCTGCAGGCTCAGATGCGGGCGCAACAACAACGGCAGATGCAGCGGATGCGTCTACTTTAGCCGATGCATCATCCGCTGCCATGGCAGATGACGATACAAAACCGACCGACAAAAGCAAGGCACTACTGATTAATGCTTTGCAAAATATTTTCTTCATGTGTGATCTCCCTGTGGATCTTAGAATATCGGTCAGAGTGCTTCGTTGCCGGTTTCGCCGGTACGAATACGCACAACTTGCTGCAAGTCATAAACAAAAATTTTGCCGTCACCTATCTTGCCAGTGCGGGCAGCAGCTTCAATCGCCTCAATAGCGCGATCAACGATTGCATCATCAACCGCTGCTTCAATTTTTGTTTTTGGTAAAAAATCGACCACATATTCCGCACCACGATACAACTCGGTGTGTCCCTTTTGACGACCGAAACCTTTAACCTCAGTCACGGTAATCCCTTGTACACCAATAGCCGACAGTGCTTCACGCACCTCATCGAGCTTAAACGGTTTGATAATGGCAGTAATCAGTTTCATGCTGACCTCGATTAAATAATGCGTTGCTTAAAATGATTTGACCGCGGATAAAATCAGACTAGTTTTCCCCGTAAATTTGCCAGCGGGTGTTACATATAAGGTCTTTTCTGCGTTCGTACCTACTGCAGCCAGACTAAAATTAACCCCTAGATATTCAGTTGTCACACCGATTTTCCAATCAGTGTAAGAGAACGCTGAGCTGTTTTTGATCGTTTGGTGACCAGCATGTAAATTCAAAGTGTAGCCAGGCGTAAATTCAATGTTGGCGCCGACATCCAAGTAACCACTGTTTTTACTATCGATAAAACCAAACAAATTAGTCACGGAGTGCGAATACTTCGCATAAACGGGACCATAACCAACCTGACCATAAATCTCCGTGGTATTCGCATTAGCAAATCCAGGAACATTGCTCAAACCGTTGGATGGGTACACATAAGAGAGTACGCCGACGTCGTATGAAATATCTTTGACGATCTCGCCGCGCTTACCAGCATAGATATCCCATTCAATATCACCGCTACCACCTGCGTCTTTTGTCCATTTAATAGTGGACAACCAAGTACCTGCGTAAAAACCTGTTGGGTTATGCGTATAGTCGGCACCGCCTTGTAAGGCTGGATCCAGACGTGTCTGTGAAATACCGCGGTAACGGTAGTCACTTATTGCACCAATATTGAAACTAACTTCATTGTCTGGCTTCGCATCTTCTGCGTATGCCAAACTGCCTGCTAACGATGCGGCAACTGCTGCGGCGAGTAATAGTTTTTTCATTGCGCGTCCCTCTTTTGGTTAATAAACAGATTAGAAAACATAAATTCCAAGCTGGTATTAGCAGGAGTCGTGCCAACTAGACAAAGCAACGAAATAAAATTCGCCAAAATCTCAATACTCCCGCAGCAAACACTGACAACACCGGACAAAACGGCGTCATGTACGCATTTGATCCAAGGGATGCGCTATCATTCCAATGACGATAAAATGCTTTTTACTACTTAGCAGGCAATTTATTTTAAGTTACACCAATGCGTCGCACCAATTAAATGCAAATCTAAAATAAATCAGCCCACATCGCCGCACCAGTATCGTGCAATTTTTAGTTATTACAAGGATTCCTATGAGTAAGCCTGATTTTTTCAATGAGATTCAATCTAAAATCAATCAGGTTTTAGAGAACTCCCCAGCCAAAGATATAGAAAAAAATGTCAAAGCAATGATGAGCCAAGGCTTCTCCAAGCTCGACCTGGTTACCAGAGAAGAATTTGATATACAGGCACAGGTCCTGGCTAAAACCAGGGCCAAACTAGATGCTCTTGAAGCACGGATTGCGGAATTAGAAACTGCCGCCAAGAGCAAGTAATGTCCTTAGCCGTCCTGAAAAGTCGTGCTCTGACAGGCATGGAAGCGCCGGAAGTTACCGTCGAAGTGCACTTAGCAAACGGTTTACCTGCCTTCACAATTGTTGGACTTCCAGAAACGGAAGTCAAAGAATCCAAGGACAGAGTAAGAGCGGCACTGCAAAACGCGCGCTTCGATTTTCCGGCGAAAAGAATCACTGTCAACCTGGCTCCCGCAGACTTACCAAAAGAATCAGGACGATTTGACCTCCCAATCGCAATCGGCATTTTGGCGGCATCAGGACAAATCCCCGGAGATGCGTTAGATCAATATGAGTTTGCCGGTGAGTTGTCGCTGTCAGGAGAGTTACGCCCTATACGAGGCGCTCTCGCCATGACATTTGCGATCTGCAAAAACTCCCAGAGTCCGCGAGCTTTTATCCTGCCACGGGCAAATGCGGACGAGGCGGCGTTAGTCAGTGAAGCCACTATTTATCCGGCAGATACCCTGTTGCAAGTCTGCGCTCATTTTGCGGGATTTGATGCCGATGCAAAGCTGCAGGCACATCGTGTCAGCACACCGGCACTTCGCCCAGTTTATCCTGACTTTAAAGAAGTCAAAGGTCAGACACAAGCCAAACGAGCGCTGGAAGTTGCCGCCGCTGGCGGTCATAGTGTCATCATGGTGGGGCCTCCGGGTACCGGTAAATCCATGCTGGCTAGCCGCTTTCCGGGGATTTTGCCCGGCATGACGGATCAGGAAGCACTGGAGTCAGCAGCGGTTCAATCGCTGACTAGCGGGTTTACGGTCAATAAATGGAAATTACGTCCTTTTCGCTCGCCGCACCACACTGCGTCCGGAGTTGCCCTGGTTGGCGGCGGCGGAACGCCACGCCCTGGTGAAATTTCATTGGCACATCGAGGTGTCTTGTTCCTTGACGAGTTGCCAGAATTTGATCGCAAAGTTCTGGAAGTATTACGTGAACCCCTTGAATCCGGGCACATCACGATCTCCAGGGCAGCACGGCAAGCTGATTTTCCAGCTAAGTTTCAGCTCATTGCAGCAATGAATCCCTGTCCGTGCGGATTTTTAGGACATCTGAATGGAAAGTGTCGCTGTACTCCGGACAATATCGCACGATATCAAGACAAAATCTCCGGCCCGCTGCTGGACCGGATTGATATGCAAATTCAAGTTGGTGCATTACCGCACCAAGACTTACTGAGACAGGCAGATGGCGAAACGACCGAAATCATTTACGCTCGTGTTGAGGCGGCATTTGAGCGCCAGCTTCAGCGTCAAGGCAAGAGTAATAATTACTTGTCCACCACCGAAATAGACCAGTATTGCAAACCAGATCAGGCGGCGGAGCAATTGCTGCGAAATGCCATGATTAAACTAAACTGGTCTGCACGCGCCTATCATCGCGTCCTCAAAGTAGCACGTACGATTGCGGATCTCGCCCTTGCCGAACAGATAGCGCAAGCGCACGTTGCAGAGGCGATCCAATACCGACGTGCTTTACGGGAACAATGAGATTTGGGCCGATTGCCGTCAACTCACACTTAACCCACTTGAATTGAGCACAAACGCAGCCAGATAGTGTGCATGATCGTCCATTCAAGGAGAACATCATGTCACCAAACGAAATTCAATTGTTGCAAACTTTTTTGGCGCAATTAGTAGCAACGCAGGCTCAGGGCAAAGATCCCCAGGCGCAGGTAATGATTGCCGATGCTGTCAGCAAACAGGCTGATGCCGCCTATCTGCTCGTGCAGCGTAGTCTGTTATTAGAACAGGCCGTGGCTAACGCGCAAAATCAAATCCGTCAATTACAAGCAGAAAACGCCGAATTAAAAAATAGTCACACCAGTGGCTCCGGCAGCTTTTTACAGCCCGCTGCCAACGCATGGGGAAATAGCGTCAACAGCCCGCCGCTAACTACCTCGGCAATACCGACATCGGTCACGGGTGCACCACTCAATACTGCGGTGACCGCAACCAATATGACGTCCCCGGCTGTACAAAATATCGCACCTGCCAGCAACTTTTTCGGCTCAAGTACCGGGAACATCCTGGGTACAGTTGCAGCGACGGCTGCCGGGGTCGCTGCTGGCGCGTTCTTGTTCCAGGGAATAGGAAATTTACTCGGCAGTGGTCATCACTCGCCGCTCACCGATGGCGCAGCCAGCCTGAATCCGGCAGACACCGGCCTGCTCCCGAGCTATTTTGACAGCGACCAGACGAGTGCACCGGCAAAGGCGGAAACCAGTGATATTGCCAGCGTTGCCGATACAGATAATCTGGATGATTACGTAGATTCCAGCGATTTTGATGACGCTTAACTATCCAACAAACGCATCACTCAACAATTACTGGGCAGCCAGCAAGGCTGCTCGTAAGACGCCTGCCGCCGGCCCCTTGTTTGCCCAGGTCTGACTCAAATCCAGATCGCCGTTAGTACTGACCATCACCAGGTAGACTTCATTCTTGATATCGATCAGATTCAGCGTGCGCACCCCGCCGATCCAGCCCTGACGCTCAACGATCATAACGGGAGTCTGATCAGGTTTCGCAGCAAATGGATACGACCAGACGCCGAGTGCAGCGCCATAATTATTTGGCCTCACCATCTCACTGCGGCTGGCAAGAGACATGAGTTTGCCTTGTGTAAAAGCCTGATCGAAAGCCAGCAAGTCGCGCATACTACCGAATGCCGCCCCGGCAGCACCATAGCTCGGAAAATTAATAGTAATCTCCGGCGCACCGCTCATCATGCCACGTACATGGCGCGGATCGTCGTGATAAGTCGCTGTGTACATTCCTGCGCTTGTCATCTGTGCCGGTACAAAGATTTTTTCCTTTAATAAGCTTGCAAAACTAGCGCCACTCATTCTCTCCAGCAAAGCGCCTAAAACAATGTAGTCGCAATTGTTATAGTCAAACCCCGAACCTGGTGCACGCTGCAATGGTGCGGCGCAGATACCCTGTGCAGTTACCTGCATATCGCCGGAGGATTTACTACGTCGGGTGTAGAACTGAGGCACTCTATCCGGATTAGGCAAACCCGACATATGCATCAACAATTGCCGGACAGTGACCGCACGCGTCGCGACATTGGGAAAGTCCGGCCAGTATTTACCCAATGCCTGATCCAGATCGATTTTGCCCGCATCAACCTGCTGCATCACTAGAACCGCCGTCAACTGTTTGGTGATGGAGGCAAAGCGAAAAATGTTCTCTTTCGTCAGCCGTTGCTTGTTACCCGCATTCATCACACTATCGCCAACCACAGCCTCTACCAAAATCTTGTCTTTATGTGCCGCCAAAACCAAGCCGCGAAAACCATCTGCCTCGATCTGGCTTACTGCCGCGGCAATACCTGACTGCGCAGCATCGGTTGCGATGTCCTTCGCAGCCGCCGCATGTGACAAGCACATACCGATTAGACCCAGCATCCACCGGTGGAACATTCCTCGACTAAAAAACATGCATCACTCCTGACATAGTCATTGCTACCTATAGTTATTACTACAAACACGCGTTACAGGCTGTTACCAAACTTTCAGATTTCTGCACAAGCAGTGATAACTTTTTTGGCAGTATTGCGTTGTATGCTAACACCACCCATATTCTCTTGCGCATACCGCTATCGACCATACTGAAGGCTCGCCATGATTTCCAAGCTTCCACAGACATTACGCTGGACTCTGCCGCTCAGTGCGGTACTGGTATTAGCAAGCTGTAGCAATCCACCACTTCAGACTTCACAGGGAGTCGCCCCGGCAGCGCCCGTAAGTCATTTCCTGGAAGCCGCCCATGTTGATCCCGAAAAATTATTGAATCGCATCACCTGGGGTGCCAACTCCACTTCGTCGCAACAACTTCAGAAATTGGGAATGGACCGTTATCTGGATCAGCAGCTACGCGGACAAACAACGCCCCTGCCTGCAGCAATCCAGGCACAAATTGACAGCATGACTATCGCTCAGCGGCCTCTGGATAAATTGATGATCGACATGGAAACACGTCGCATCAACGCCGAACAGCAAAAAGGTGTCGATGACACCTTACGCAAAGAATATCAGCAAGAGCTTACCCGACTGGCACGCGAAGCTGCAACCCGTTCACTGCTTCGCGCGGTGTACTCGCCGAACCAACTGCAAGAACAAATGACCTGGTTCTGGATGAATCACTTCAACATCCATAATGCCAAGCACAATGTACGTGCCATGCTCGGTGATTTTGAAGAGCGGGCCATAAGGCCGAATGCGCTAGGAAATTTCCGGGATCTCTTACGGGCTACGGTATTTCATCCGGCTATGCTGCGCTATCTCGATAATGAACATAACGCCGCTAACCGTATCAACGAAAACTACGCGCGTGAGCTCATGGAGCTGCATACCATGGGTGTAGGCAGTGGCTATACACAAGGCGACGTGCAGGAGCTAGCAAGAGTGCTGACTGGCGTGGGAGTCAACCAGAGCACGGATTCACCTCGCGTCAAAGCAGAGCTGCAACGGCTCTACGTGCGTCAGGGAATTTTTGAATTCAACCCGAACCGCCACGACTTCGGCGACAAGACCATTCTGGGTAAAAACATACGCGGACGTGGTCTGGCAGAGGTCGATGAAATCATCAATACGTTGAGTCGCCAGCCTGCAACAGCACAATTCATCAGCCGCAAACTCGCTGTTTATTTTGTATCAGATACGCCATCGGACGCGCTGGTGAATCACATGGCACAACGTTTTTTACAAAGCGATGGCAATATCCCAGCGGTATTACGCAGCATGTTTGAATCTCCCGAATTTATCGCTTCGCTTGGCAGTAAATTTAAAGACCCTATGCATTACGTCATCTCGTCCGTGCGCCTGGCCTACGACGGCACCACGATTGTCAACGCTGCGCCGATGCTGAATTGGGTCAATATGCTTGGCGAGCAGCCCAACGGCCGCCAGACGCCTGACGGCTACTCGATGACTGAGAGCGCCTGGGCCAGTCCGGGTCAGATGACAGTACGTTTTGACGTCGCCAAGGCAATCGGTAACGGTAGCCCAGGATTGTTTAAAATTGAAAATCAAACACCGCAAGAGCGACCGCCGCAGCCGGCATTGGCAAATTCTGCTTACGTCAAAAACTGGGCAAAGAATTTTAGTCAGGGTACCCAACAGGCATTAACGCAGGCAAGTTCAGCGCAGGAATGGAATGCCTTCTTTCTCGCGGCACCAGAGATGATGCGGCGCTAAATTTAATTCAATGACATGCAGCCGCTCACGCAGATCCCATACCGATTCTCTTCGATACAGACCGAATAAAAGAAAGACCCATCATGAACCGCCGTGACCTACTTAAAACTTTGACTGCCCTCACCGGCGCCAGCATCAGCGGTATCAGCAGCAGTGTATTCGCCGCACCAGCAACCCAGAATCGATTGTTGCTCGTGTTCTTGCGCGGCGGCTACGATGCCAGTAATTTACTGATACCGACGTCCAGCAATTTTTATTACGAATCCCGTCCGAATATCGCGATCGCCCGCCCCAGTGCCGATGCCAACAGCGCGCTGGAACTCAATGCCGACTGGGGTTTGCATCCCGCTTTGCGTGACAGCATTTACCCGCTGTATAAAAAAGGCGAAGCTGCCTTCATCCCTTTCGCTGGTACCGACGATGTCTCACGCAGTCACTTTGAAACGCAGGACAGTATCGAACTCGGACAAGCTTTAAATACCACACGGAATTTTCATTCGGGCTTTTTAAACCGCCTGGCCGAAGTCTTGAACAACAATTCTGCGATGTCCTTCACCGACCAGTTGCCACTCATGATGCAAGGGAACGCACAGATCGCCAATACCAGCCTGCGTTCTTTAGGGAAGGGTAATGTAGATAGTCGCCAGAGCAAAATCATCTCCCAGATGTATAGCAAAACCGGGCTGGGACAGCAAGTCAGCGAAGGCTTTGCGGTACGTGAAGAAGTCATGCGTGAGATGCAGGATGAAATGAATGTAGCTAATCGCAATGCGATTTCGACCAAAGGCTTTGAACAAGAAGCCCGTCGCATCGCCAAACTCATGCGCGATAAATATGCACTTGGCTTTGTTGATGTCGGCGGCTGGGATACCCATGTTAATCAAGGCGGTGCCAGCGGTGCCCTAGCCACAAAATTCGATGAACTGGGTCGCGGCCTGGTCGCTTATCAGCAGGAAATGGGCGCTGCCTGGCGTAACACGACCGTGGTTGTGATCAGTGAATTTGGCCGTACTTTCCGCGAAAACGGCAAGCGTGGTACTGATCACGGACACGGAAGTGTGTACTGGGTGTTAGGTGGCGGAATTAAAGGTGGGCAGATTGCAGGCGAACAGGTCAGGCTTGACGCGTCTAAGCTGTTTCAAAATCGCGACTATCCTGTTCTAAATGAATATCGTGCGGTACTAGGCGGGCTGTTCGCCGGTATTTATGGATTGAATGCGAAACAACTGGATCAGGTGTTCAGTGGCGTAACCTCACGCGATCTCGGCCTGGTCTGACTGGTCATGCACGACAGGTAACTCAATATAAAAACAGGTACCATCTGCCACACCATTGGACTGGTACCCGATCTCTCCATGCATCTGCTGCATGATAGATTTTGAAATAGCCAAGCCCAAGCCCGTGCCTCCTTTGGCGCGGCTGTCGGAAGAGTCCGCTTGCGAAAATTTCTGGAAAATTTGCTGCTTAAAATCAATCGGGATGCCACTGCCATAGTCTATCACCTCGACCCGAACTCGCTCCGTTGATAGGGCTCTGGCCACTACCTGAACATTTTCTCCTTGCGGCGAGTACTTGCAGGCATTCGACAAAAGATTTGCCATCACTTGCTGGAATCGCCCCGGATCAACTTTGACCAGTGCCAGCACCGGTGCTCCTGACAAACGGATGCCAACATTCAGATTCGCGGCAAAAGCCTGATTGGCTTGAACAGCAGTCTTCAGCAAATCATCCAGCGGCCAGATTTCGTAACTAAAATCCATTTTGCCAGCTTCGATTTTCTGACTATCCAGCAAATCATTAATCAGTCGCGTCAGGCTCTCACTATTCTTGTGTGCAATTGCAATCAGCTCTAGCGCCTTTGCCGGAAAATCACCTGCGATACCACCTAGCACCAGTCCTAACGCACCGCGAATTGCGGTCAAGGGCGTTCTTAACTCATGACTGACTGTAGAAATAAACTCACTCTTCATGCGGTCCATGCGACGTCTCTCGCTGATATCGCGTACGATCACCAGATACCGCTGTTCACCTGAAAATGTGTATTTGCTGATCGATAATTCTGCGGGAAATAAGCTACCGTCCTTACGCATCCGCTCGTCTTCCATATGAACGCTGCCCAGTTGCACGAATTCAGCATGACTGCTGGCCAATTCTAATAAATCCCGGCCATTTGGTGGAGAAAAATGGCGAACGTTCTTGCCTCTCACCTCCTCTTCGTCATAGCTATAGATATGCCGCCATGCAGGATTCGTCGCCTCGATCCTGCCCTCCTGATCGATCATGACAATGCCATCCGCCGCACTTTGAAACACCGCCTGAAAGCGGTCGGCGGCTTCTTTTAACTCCCGCTGTTGTTTGGTCAGATCTTGTAATAACTGTGCCTGTTTACGATTGATCACTTCGGCTTGCCGTTTCAACTCTCGCGTGACCTGGAGATCTGTTTCCCGACGTTTTAACAAACTCAATAACAAGATAAAGGCGACAGTCACAGCGACCACGCTACCAGTAGCAACCGCAACAATGACGCGACTGGTCTTGCGCCAATCGGCCAGATAAATTGCTTCCTCTATCGTAAAATTGATGATGAGTGGGTATTTATCCAATACCTGAATAGCGGCCATTCGTGTGGGCGAGACGTCGTTATCTGCCATCCGCTTAGAATCGGTAATGATGACACCGGATTTTCTCTTCTGATCATGCACGACAATATACGTGCTGCCGCTCAAGTTCTGCTTACCCATCAGGTCGTCGCGCTCAGGCCAACGCGCTAAAAAAGTGAAGTCATCACGAAGCAAGCTAATCGTAGCCAGCCCACTCAAGCTAATTTTTTCATAAAAACGCGAATAAAAAGAAGGCGATACACCAATCACCACGACACCAATAAACTCACCGTCGCTGCCCGTCAGGCGGCGACTGATGAAAAACGTCCATTTACCGGTCGCTTTACTGATCAACGAATTGCTCACATAAGTTTTATTACTGGCGTCATCACGCTGTGTACGAAAATAATCACGCTCCTCCAGATTCATATCAGGACTAGGAAAGCTGCGCGAATTCACTATCACAGTCCCTTTGGCATCCAGCACAAAAATGACATCAATCTGTGAAGACAGGCTCTTTTTCTCCGCCAGCATCTGATGAAAATCAATATTCTTGGACACTCCGCGCAAGTAATCCTCGTCAATCGTCCACCGATCCTGAATCCGTTCCACGACATTATCCAAGGCGAGATAGGCTGTGCCCATTTGTTGCGATGTATTTTCGGCTAACATCAAGCTAAAAGCTTCGCTTTGCTCTTTCCACTTCTCGATTTCTTGTTGATGCAAGGCCCAAACCGATACGGCAGCAGACGCAATAATCGTCAGCACCAGAAAGATACCGAGTGCCGTAGCCAAACGAGCCGTCTGTTGTCCCTTACTTTTCATGCATTCTCGTCCGGTTCTGTTGCCAAGGCTGGTGTTATTTTATTTCCAGATTCACCGTGCCTGAATCCTCAGGCTCTGGTAGTGCTGTCATGCAGTTTGCTCGCGGCAATGATAGTAAACACACCATCACAGCAAGATTGATTTAGAAATCGAATAAGTAAAGTCTATGCTTATACTATCGTACACCTGCCAACAATAATGAGACCAGACTTCATGATAAAACGCTTTTTTCTTTTTGTGCTTGTCGCATTGATGTGCCTGATAGCAGCCGTCCTCATTAAAACCGTCAGTACCGGCTCACGTCAACTACCCGTTCAACCAGTCGCCCCTTTGGCGATCGACGCGAGTGTTGTAGCACAACGGCTGGCGACTGCCTTGCGCTATCAAACCATCTCACGCCAGGGAAAAGCGGGCTTGCCGGAACAAAGCGCAGACGAATTTAAAAAACTGCACCAACATATTGATCAGGCCTACCCGCTGATTCATGCCAGACTGACACGCGAAACTGTCGGCGCCGCAAGCCTGCTCTACACCTGGCAAGGCAGTGACCCAAAAGCCTTGCCCATCATGCTCATGGCACATCAGGATGTGGTTCCCGTCGCACCGAATACCGAACAAAACTGGCAACAAGCGCCTTTTGACGGCGTCATCAAAGACGGTTTTATCTGGGGTCGCGGCTCATGGGATGACAAAGGCAATTTGTTTGCCATACTCGAAGCGGTAGAGACACTCCTCGCCAGTGGCTTTCAACCGCGCCAGACCGTCTACCTCGCCTTCGGCCACGATGAAGAAGTTAACGGTCTGCAAGGTGCCAAAGTAATGGCCAACCTCTTGCAAAGCCGCGCTGTCAAACTCGACTACATTCTCGATGAAGGAATGCTGATCACCGAAGGCATCCTCAAAGGGCTCGACCAGTCCGCGGCCCTGATCGGCATCGCAGAAAAAGGCTATGCCACCTTCAATCTTAGCGCCACAGCGACGCCGGGACACTCCTCCATGCCACCCGAAAAAACCGCCATCGGCATGATGAGTGTCGCGCTCGCACGACTGGAAGACCAGCAATTCCCGGCGCAGATACGTGGTGTCGCACTAGACATGTTCGACACCATCGCACCAGAAATGCACGGTCTCAACCGTGTCCTCTTATCGAATCTCTGGCTGTTCCGTCCACTGGTCCAGCAACAACTCGCGAAGAGTGCCAGCACCAACGCCATGCTGCGCACCACCACCGCCCTCACCGTCATCCATGGCGGCGACAAGGACAATGTCTTACCAGGTCAGGTCGACGCGTTGGTCAACTTTCGCACCTTACCGGGAGACACCCAGACCACGGTAGCGCAACACATTCAAACGACCATCGCCAACGAAGCAATTAAGGTCAATGCCATGCCCAGCAATTCGGAACCGTCACCGATATCACCGATTGATTCAGCGGCCTACCAGCATCTGCACAGAACCGTGCGCGAGGTGTTTCCCAATACGATAGTGGCACCCGGCCTGATGTTGGGCGCCACCGACTCACGACATTTTTCAGCGTTGAGCCAGCATATTTTTAAATTCTCACCAGTCAGGGCAACGACAGAAGACCTGCCGCGCTTCCACGGCACCAATGAACGGATTTCAGTCAAGAACTATGTAGAAATGATACGTTTTTACCATCAACTATTGCTGAATTCGAGCAAGTGATTGCCGAGTAGAGATTTATATGCGATGTTTGCATAGAAAGAAAAATCTGTTCACGAATATCCATCAAAACCGAGGAGCATGTTCAATGAAACCATTTATTCTGGCAAGCAGCTTGATTTTGATCTCCACCAGCAGCATGGCAGCCATCACGCCTTGTGTGGATATAAAAGAAAAAGTTGAGAAAAAACTCGAAGGCAAAGGCGTCAAGAACTACAGCCTGCAAGTAGTCAGCAAAGACGTAGAAACAAAAAACCGCGTCGTCGGTGTTTGTGATGGTGGCAAAAAGAAAATTATCTACACTAAAACAAAATCAGCGAAAGCCGATAAAGAGGAATAGGCCAGGGAATTTTCTGGGTAGAAAATGAAACAGCGATTGGTGAGTCAATCGCTGTTTTATTATGCATCTCTATACTGGCATTAAATTGTTCAGCAATTAATCGAAATGTATGGAGCACTAGTTCTGGCGTCTGTTACATATTTTTATAACTAAAAAACCTACTCGTTAGCAAACATCAACATGCAACAAGAAGAGTTCGAGCATCACTTTATTAATTATCGAACGTATCTACGGTATGAAATAAACCGCTTTCACGATAGCGTCGCGGTCTACCGACAAATCCAAGAGGTAAAGACTACCCAAATAAATGCTATTAATATGGCACCAGCCTTCTTTGGTTCTGTAGAGAGCTCGCTATTCACAACCATAGTATTGTGGGCGGACAAATTATTTGACGAGCGAGGAGAACGTAGTCTCTTCAATTTTCTGAAATTTATTGAACATAACCGAAAGTGGTTAACGACCACTGAACTACAGCGCCTTAGAGATTTCCCTGATGAACATTGGATGCTTCAGAGAAGAACTCCAATTACTATGGAGACAATTGAAAAAGACAGAGAAAAAATTCGTGACCTAGAAGTCTTGAAAAGCTTTCGTTTGCGGAGAGATAAATTTCACGGTCATTTTGACAAAGATTACTTCTTTGACCGTGAACGACTTCAAAACGAGGCTCCGATCAGATGGAGCGATTTAGCAAATGCAGGCAGAATTATGGGCAAAGTATTAAATGATTACTCAGGAAATTTTGATGGAGTAATGTATTCGTGGGATACATTAAACATCAACGACCTCGATATACTCTTACGAAACGCCGCCAGAGGTAAGTAAATAAATACCGACTAAGCCCTTGCACACAAACAGACGTTAAGTGGTTCGGCTGAACCCTTATGCTCAACGCTCAAACGACCCGACAAACTATTTCTTACTACGAAATATCGCCAGCCCCTTCGCCGCCTGCGCCTGAATCGCATTTCTGACAATCGGCGTCCAACCCAGCAGCAAACCTTTTAATCCCAGCGCCTGGCGTGACCATGTCCAGATATCGAAATGATCGTGGTGATTGACGATTTTGCCGTCGCGGAAAGCGAAATTCGCCTGGATGTCGTTGACGACGGTGCGGCCGGTTTGTGAGAAAGTGTAGGTCGCGACCCAATGCGCCTGACCGCGCTGATCATCAGCACTGATGCCGTCAAAGACGATAGAAAAATTCTGTGCCTTCGAAGTCAGCATGCGCCACATGTCACCTGCTTCGCTACCTTGCAGACTCGGAAAAACCGGATCAGAGAATTCAACATCAGCGGCATAACAAGCCGCCATCGTTTCAGCATCCAGACGTTGAAATGCGGAATAAAATTGCTCTAACAACTTGGCATTCGGGTGCATACATAATCCTTTTTGATCGTTAGCAGTGACGTTCGCTGCTCTTGATGGTGCGGTCAGAGGTTTGATCCAATACGAAGCAGGTCCGGTGTACGTGTCCAAGCAAGCCTGCTGCTCATGGTCCAGTTCTGTCTGTTCGGTGTAGCCTTGTCGTTGCCAGAACTGACGGGTGCTTTGTACTGATACCAAGCAAGAATACCGCAAACCCATGGCATTTTGCAAAGCTGTTTGTACCAAGCCAGCTCCTGCGCCTTGTCCTGCCGCGCGCGGGGCGACCGCGAGATCATACAGATACAGGCAATCGGGAGCAGCAGCAATGGCAAAATCAGCGCCTAAACATGTGTTCGTGCCTCGTACCGAGGGATAGGCAAACAGGTAGGCGCAAACACCTTGCTCATCCTCAGCTACCCAACTGGTATCAGGCGTCGAACGCCAGCGAGACTTGAGCAAAGCGAGTGGCTCGACCATCGTTGGGTGGTAGCGTAGCTTTTGTATTGCATAGACTGCGGGGAAATCCGCAGCCTGCATGAGTCGGTAGTTCATTACATAGCGGGGACATATACTCTCCCTCTTTTTAAGAAAATAGGACCTAATCCGCTCTAATTACCTAGGGACTTTAAAAATACTCTATAGGAGTATGTTAAATATCAGCAGAAAACTGTGCATCCTGTGCGGATTTGCGAATTGCATGACTGAGGCTGTTTGTAACACGCCGCTCAGCCAGCCCACGGACTACTAGCGAGAAGATTTAGAGGATTTTGAACTTGCGCTGGCGGAGGCCGATGCGGAGGCGCTGGCAGAGGCACTCGCGCTTTCGTCTACTTTGGCCGGAGCTTCCAATTCTTTTTCTGGCTTGACGGTCTCGATCTTGTTTTCACGCATGTAATCATTCATTTCTTTCCAACCGGCGTAGACCGCGGCGCGTGATGCATCGGGGTTGAGGGCATAACAATCCTCAATCGCCCGGCCAGAATGACGGCAGGCACTGCCAGTCGCGCGAGCATCAGCTTCTTTGGTGGCGGCTTCTTTGGCGGGGTCGGGCAGACCAAGACGGTCACAAGCCGAGAGCAAAGTCATTGCGCAGATGCATAAGCACAGAGAGTAACGGAGTGACATCGCGAGACCGATCAAATATGGTGATACATCATGGTAACAAATCCTGCAGAGCATTTCATCTTTCTGATGCGAATTGTGTCATCGCTGGTAAAAAGCAGGAACCCCCGGCAGACCGGGCAGGCGCCTACACTCACACCGCTGAAGTATGCATCACCCGAAAATACCAGCTATAAATCCATCTGCGGTGATGGAGCGGTGTGATGAAAAATCTGGGATGATGTCGGACTGATGATTGATACGGCGAGCCTGGTTGACACATGCTCACATGCTCATACGTGCAGAGCACAAGGGATGAGAGAATCAACTGTAAAGTGAGTTGTTCCAGCAGCCCCAAGAAAATCGGAATCCGATGACCATTGACGTCGGGCAGCCAGTGAAAGCCACCGCGCTCCTGCCTTCGCAGGAGCGACTACGTAAAAAAACACCATTACCACCGACGACCATGACCATGTTATTTCACACTATACCGCTCTTTTTATTCAACGGCATCCCATGCTGAGCGGCGTACTTGCGGCACTCGGCGCAGGCTTGTTATGGGGACTAGTATTCATCACGCCGCTGATTTTGCCGGATTATCCGGGCGTTATTTTATCGTTTGGCCGCTATGCTGCGTTTGGCCTGATCGCCTTGATTCCTGCGTGGTTTGACCGTCAGCGTATCTTGCAATTACGCCGCCAGGACTGGCTGGCTGCACTGAAACTCGCGCTGGTCGGCAATATCATTTATTACTCCGCACTCGCCACGGCAATTCAGCTTGCGGATGCGCCGTTGCCGACCATGCTCATCGGCACGCTGCCCGTAGTAATCGCGATCTGTTCCAACTGGTCACCGCACCATCCCGGCGACAGTATCGCGTGGAAAAAACTGGCCTTGCCTTTGCTGATTATTCTGGCGGGATTACTCTTTGTAAATGCGGCTGAAATGGCGCATTTCACCGAAGTGAGTCTCAACAGCCAGCGCAGTCTTGCTGACTATGTCAAAGGTGGTCTGATTGCGCTGATTGCGGTCGCGGCCTGGACCTGGTACCCAATCATGAATGGCCGCTATATGAAGGTGTATGCACATATCAGCTCGAGTACGTGGGCAACGGCGCAAGGTCTGACAACGCTGCCACTGGCACTGATTGGCTATCTTGGATATGGTTTATACGCATGGCTACAGCAGGATTCTGGCGCTACCGTTAGCAGAGCAGTTTTCGCATTTCCTTTGGGAAGCACGCCTTTAAAGTTTGTTCTTGTCATGGCAGCCTTAGGTTTGCTGGCGTCTTGGCTGGGAACGCTGTTATGGAATCTCGCCAGTCAAAAACTCCCTACCAGCCTCGCCGGACAATTGATCGTATTTGAGACGCTGGCCGCCTTGTTGTACGCGTTTATCCTGCGTGGGAGTCCGCCTGCACCGCAAATCCTGGTTGGGGTGGTCTTGCTCTGCGCGGGCGTAACGCTGGCGGTGCGAGCGTTTCAGCCAGCACCGCATTGACGACACTACATCTGCTGAAATAAGTGTGAGTGATTACGGCTGACTTCGAGCTTTTCAGGATGATTTTTGAGTTGTACTAATTGTCGTCCGCGAAAATCACGGACGACTTCGGTGATCGCATCCACCCGTACCAGGGTAGAGCGGTGGATGCGCCAGAATTCATCGGGATCAAGTTCATCCTCAAGTTCTTTCAGCGTTTTACGGATCAGCACTTCGGTAGTATCGGTTTGCACGCGAGTATATTTTTCATCCGATTGGAAAAACAAAATCTCACGGGTACTGATCATGCGCAAACTACTGCCGACGCTGGCCTGTATCCAGCTCAGGTAGTCGCGCTTGGGCTGTTGATGCTGGCTGAGCTGATTCAGCAACTGCATGATCTGTTCGTTATGCGATGCTGTCTGCGGATTGCTGTAACCACTGGCGTCGTTAACCCTGTTTACATTATTCCTGATGGTACTGGCCTGAGACGACACTGCAATTCTCTGACGTATCCGTTCACAGGTTGTGCGCAGGCGTTCGATATCTACCGGCTTTAACAAATAATCGACCGCACCTTGTTCAAAAGCCTGCACAGCATACTCATCATACGCCGTCACAAAGACAACATGCGCCTGACCAAGCAGTTGGCGCGCTGCTTCAATACCGCTTTGGCTTGGCATGCGGATATCGAGAAAAATAATCTGCGGATGATGGAGTGCGGTGAGCTCGACCGCGGCGATGCCATTTCCCGCCTCGGCAACGATTTGCAATTCTGGCCAGACCTCGTGTAAACGGGCGCGCAACTGCTCACGCATTGGCGGTTCGTCATCAACAATCAGAGCACTAGTCAAGGGATTTATCCTCCTATTTTTAAATACGCTGCGATTAAATCTGGACCGGTGAATACGGCACAGAAATACTGACTTGCGCACCACCATCCAGCGGAGCCTCGATCAGGAGCTGTGCTTCTTGTCCATACAGCACCTTCAAACGTTCACGGATATTACTCAAGCCTATACCGTCACCGGCATGTACGTCAAAACCAACGCCATTATCCTTGACGATCACCTGCAAATGCCTATCGGCCAGACCTGCATGGATATCGATATAGCCACCTTCAGTTTTTGGTTCCAGTCCGTGCTTGATCGAATTCTCAACCAGCGTCTGTAGCATCATCGATGGAAATGCCGCATCGGCCAAATACACGGGGACATCAAAATTCACCGTCAAGCGGTCACGCATACGTGCTTGCATGATGTTCAGATATGCACGGGAAAGGGCGACTTGCTGCCCTAGCCTACCGGTATTTTTTTCCCGCATCTGCGGCATGGCAGAACGCAGATACTGAATCAGATGTGCGTGAATTTGTGATGCCTGCAGAGGATCGGTCTCGATCAGCTGTCCGATTAAAGCCAAAGTGTTAAACAGGAAATGGGGCTCTATCTGTGCCTGCAACGCCGCAATTTGCGCTTCCATTAGACGCCGCTCCAGAGCCTCCACATTAGCCTGGCTCGTAGCTTCTGCGGCTTTTAAATCCGCGCTGCGCTTCCCGCCTGCGAGCACTTTGATGGCGACCGAGATCACCACAAAAAACAAACCCAGCTCAGGCAATCTCAACACTGGTGCAGCGATGATGAAGGCGGTCAGGACGACTACACCCAACGTCTTCCACGACATCACGGCAACCCAGTCGAAGAAGCGCCACCACAAGACAGTCGCCGTCTCAAAAATGTCCAGGACGACCGTCAGGATGCGATTATCTCCGTTACGAGGACTCATTGAACACCTTCCTCCTTGCCAGCCGTGCCTGACTCAGCGGGCCGCGAGAACTCTAAACGTGTTCCGCGTTGACGCGCCTTGCGGGTCGCTAATACGCTGCATAACAGCAGCACTTTGATGACTAAAAACACCATGAACAGGGTTAAGGCCAGAGGCAAGATCGTCAGCAATAAGGCGACCCCGATTGCCAGCGATAACAACTGAGGCATAGGCAACCGATTTGCCCAGCGCAAACCCCGACGTGCCAGAGCGACGAATTCAAACAGCAAGTCACGCAACAAGGCGGTGATGGCCTGTAGCGTAGTGTGCTCCTTGTTTTGCTCCTTGTTTTGCTCCTTGTTTTGCTGACTACTTTGCTCGTTAGCCTGATGATTTTGTTGCTGATTCATGATTCAATTCCTTCGGATAGTGACATTGTTGAGATGGCATTCAACTGCCAATGAGCACACTGTATTTCAAACAAAAACCTCTATCCATCGCCATGCGACCAATGGCAGAGTAGGGGGATTGAGCTGTGATTGCAACAGATAAGCGGTAAAGCATTTGAGACTGTATCCATGCGCAACTACATCCGCGGTATGCAGAAAATCCGCTGACAGATGCTGACATGCCTCGTGTGGCATACAATACGTCTCTCTTCCCCAGCAAACCGCCTGACAACAGGTGATGAGTTTATCGTCTCTATGTCTTTCTCATTATTCTCACTATCATCCTTGTCCGCGTCATTATCCACACCACGTTGCACCGCTCGCTATTGCTCCGCCAGCTTCGCCGCACTATGTTGCGCAGTGCTGCTGTGCGCCTGCTCTCCGAAATTCGATTGGCGGGAAGTGCGCGGTGGCGATGCGCCTTACAGCATACTATTGCCTGCCAAGCCATCGACGTATTCGCGTACCATGCAATTAGAAGGTATAACGCTGACCATGCAAATGACCGGCGCAGACGCAGATGGCGTCAGCTTTGCGATAGGTAGTGCAAAAATTGACGATGCGACTAAAATCCCTGCCGTGCTGGCTGCAATGAAGAGCGGTATGCTCAGCAATATTCACGGCACGATCACCAGCGAAAAAGCCAGCACAACACTGCAAGGAAGCGATATCGAGGCACGCGGCAATCTGCAAAATGGTCAGCCCGTCATACTTGCTGCGAAGTTTGTCACGCGCGGCCCCTGGGTTTATCAGGTGATAGTGATGGGACGTGAAAAAGCGGTGACACGGGATGCCATCGACACCTATATGACCTCGTTCAAAATTAATTAGGCCGCCCGCATTTGAAAACCTTTCCCCTGCAAGGCCGCGCTGCGATCCGTGTTTTTCTGTGTTTTGCTTCCGGCTATCTGCTGTCATACGCCTTGCGTGCGGTCAATGCGGTTATCGCACCGTCCCTGATCGCAGAACTTCATCTCGGTAATGCGGATCTGGGTTTGTTGTCGTCCGCTTACTTCGTAAGTTTTGGCTGCCTGCAACTGCCGCTTGGTATCTGGCTCGATCGATATGGCGCCCGTCGTACCGAATCCACGCTGCTCTTATTCGCGGCACTCGGCGCGGCGATTTTTGCCATGAGCCATAGCTTGCTCGGTCTATGGATAGGTCGCGCCTTGATTGGCGTGGGTGTCTCGGCCTGTCTGATGGCCTCATTTAAAGCCTATCGCCAGTGGTTCGCGCCGCAACAGCAGAGCCAGCTCGCCAGCTGGATGCTGGTTGCGGGCACCTCCGGTGCACTGATCGCTACGGTACCTGTGAATGCGGCGCTGCCTGCCATTGGCTGGCGTGGCGTGTTCTGGATTACCAGCGGCTTGTTATTACTGGTCGCGACCGCGTTGTTTTTTTTGCTGAAAGACGTAGAGCAGTCATTCAGCACATCGGTGACCTCAACTAGCGCAGGCAAAACGGCTGCCGCTGGCGGCTACCGTGAAATTTTTAGCGATCCTTATTTCCGCCGTATGGGCATGCTAGGTTTTGTCGTACAAGGTATTTTCGTCGCGTTTCAGACCTTATGGGCTGGACCGTGGATGATCACGGTGCTGGGCCTTGATAAAAATGCATCGGCACAAGCCTTGTTTATGCTGAACCTGGTGCTGCTACTTGGCTATCTGGCATTGGGCTGGTGGGCACCGCGCAAGATTGCAGCACCCGGCAAAGCCGGCTGGCCAGTACCGGTGGTGGTGAGTATCGGCCTGGCCGGATCGATTGTGACGCAAAGTCTGATCTTGCTGATCCAGGCAGACTGGGCATGGATGCTGTGGCTATTGATGGCATTGTTCTATACCGTATTGACTCTGGTGCAGACACATGTCTGCCTGACGTTTCCGGCAAGTTTGTCGGGACGCGTCAGCACTGCCTATAACTTATTGATGTTTGTCGGTGCTTTTTCAACACAATGGGGTGTTGGCATCGCAATTGATTTGTTTCAAAGCGCGGGCTGGCCAGCCATCAGTGCCATGCGAGCCAGCTTTGGTGTCTGCGTGCTAATTCAGGCGGTAATCTGGCTCCTGTTTGTGACCAGCAAGGCTAAAGCCAGGGATTTTCACTAAAAAACATAAAGAATTTTGCTTCAAAATAAATAACACGATCTGGAAAGTGTTCTGTCCGTTTTTTACAATTTGCTGCATTGCTAAACTTCCTAGTTCGGTTTTTAGGATTATTATTGAAACTAAGGCTGTGGAACTGAGATCCACTTATCTGTACGGCTTAAGCATTGGATGATCCAATCCCGTTTTAGTGACCCATTGAAACAACCCAAAGAGGAGTAGTTCATGTTAATCACTTTCAAATCTAAAGCATCAACCGAAGTCACCATGTATAAGGAACACGCACGCCGTGTTCTGGAAATACTCAACAAAAATGTCGATCAGGGCATTATTACCCCTGCTGAAACAGCCAACGCGATTGCACTGATTGAAGCTGCCGTTGCCGAGAGCAAGGCACATCCGGTATCTGAAGAAGTAAAGCGCGATATCGACGCTCATCACAATGACGACCGTGATGATAACGATCATGAAAAAGTAGAAACCGTGAGCTTCTCGACCCGCGTTTATCCTTTGCTGGAAATGCTGCATGCCGCACACAAAATGCAACGTGAAGTGATGTGGGGCGTCTGAATTCATGACATCGCATATCGATAAAACAGTCGAGTTCAACCTGATCGCCACGGACGGTACGCCTTTATTCGTTCGCGACTGGCCGCTGCCCTTGCAAAACGATAGTACGCCTGTGCATGACGGTATCGTGATCATGCACGGTCTGGGCGAACACTGCGGACGATATGCGCACGTTGCACGATTCTTTAATGCACTCGGTTTAACCGTGCGCACCTATGACCATCGCGGTCATGGCAAATCCGGCGGCGCTCGCGGCGATTGTCCTGACGAGGAAACTTTGTTGCGTGATGCGCGCCTGGTCATCAACGGCTTCAGCAAGCACCTGAGTGCCCCGCCGCTATTATTTGGTCACAGCATGGGCGGTCTGTTTGCCGCACGTTTTGCGACCGAAGGTCTGGCGCCGGTCCGCGCTCTGCTCCTGTCGTCGCCTGCGCTGGCGGTCCCGATGTCAGGTTTTCAGCATGCTCTGCTAAAAGTCGCGAGCGTCCTGATCCCCGGCGTCGGCATCCCGAATGGCTTAAAAACCCAATATCTCTCACATGATGCCGAAGTCATCAAAGCCTATGAAGACGATCCGCTGGTCCATGGCAAAATCAGCGCCCGCCTGCTTAATAGCATGCTGTCTGCCATGGAGTATGCGCATGATCACGCAACACATTTAAAAATCCCGGTTCTGATGCAGGTGGCCGCCGACGATCATCTGGTTGATCCGGAAGGCAGTCAGCGCTTTTTTGCACGACTGCCACAGGACACTGCTCAGGCGTTTTTCTATGAAGGTTTTTATCATGAAATCTTTAATGAACTGGAAGCGACCAAGGTCTTTGATGACTTACGTACCTGGCTTGAGCAACAGCATTTCACCCCGACACATCAAGACCTGACGAGCTGACGGCCGGATCTTGCCGGGCTTGATGTCCATACTGGCTGGTGACGCTAACGCGAACTCGAACTTTTTACCTTTTTCTGGAGTCTCATGATGTCTAGTTTCGGCATTGTCAATTTTGGTTTATTTTGTCTGGCAGTCATGCTGCTAAATGCAACACCCGGCCCCGACACCGCATACATCATTGGCCGCAGCGTCGCTCAAGGCCGTGCTGCCGGCCTGGTGTCCGCGCTGGGCATCTCGGTCGGCTGTTTATTCCATTCGGTTGCGTCGGCATTTGGTCTGACTGCCTTGCTCGCTACGTCAGCGACCGCTTTTGGCATCATCAAACTCGCAGGCGGCGCTTATCTGGTCTATCTCGGTATTCGGATGATGCTGGCTAAACCCGCTCACCCGACCGATGCGCCGGTGCCACAAGATATTCGCCCTTTGCAAAAAATCTTCTGGCAGGCGGTGGTGACGAACATCCTGAATCCTAAAGTCGTCCTGTTTTTTCTCTCGTTCTTCCCGCAGTTTGTCCAGGTCGATTCGGATCACAAAACTACGGCATTTTTGATCCTGGGCACAACCTTTGTCCTGATGAGCACTGCCTGGAATAGTGGAACAGCCTTTTTGGCTGGTACACTAGCGCGCCGCGCGGGTCGCAATCCGCAGATTAAGGTCTGGCTGGAGCGCACCGTAGGCGCTGCCTTTGTGGCATTAGGACTCAAACTGGCTTTAACTAAGAATTAATATGCTTCCTCCCCCAAGAAAAACGATTACCCGCCCTGCTGGCAAAACGGCAAAGACAACGACGACAAGGACAGCTAGCAGCAAAACCGCAGCTGCAAAAGCCGTTGTCAGCCGCCCGCCCCCGGTTCAGGAGACCTTACAGAGGGAGGTCGCATCAGAGCCGGGCGTGACTTATCTTGAAATCAAATCAGACTCTCTGGCATTTAGTCTGGTCGGTGCAGCGCAGGCAGTCGCCTATGTCCTGGAGGGAACCGCTTTGCCGCAAGCGCTGGCAAAAGTCTTTACCCAGACCAAAGCCATACCGCAAATACGCGGTGCAATTCAGGATATTTCGTATCGCACCATGCGTCAGGTCGGTCGGGTAGACGCCTTGCTGACCGCCATGACCACCAAAGCGCCTGAACCTGCCCTGTTATATGGTTTGCTTTGCTGCGCGCTGACCCTGCTGGTCAAAAGCGATGCCAACGACGAGCCGGAATTGCCTTATGAAGCCTTCGTCGTCGTCGATCAGGCAGTGAATGCCGCCGCATCAAGTCCACAGATGGCGCATGCCAAAGGCATGGTCAATGCGATTTTGCGGCGCTTTTTACGTGAGCAAGACAGCCTTTTACCGAGCGTCATGAAGCAGCCAGCCGCACTCTGGAACTATCCGCAATGGTGGGTCGATCAGTGCAAAGCAGCGTATCCGACGCAATGGCAAGACATCCTGCGCACGGGCAATCAGGCACCACCACTGACCTTGCGAGTCAATCAGCGTTTGAGTACAACCGACGCATATCTGGCGACGCTACAAAGCCAGCAAATAGATGCCACGCAAGTAGGCACTCACGCCATACGTCTGGCGAAGCCTGTACCGGTTACACAGATTCCCGGTTTTGAACAAGGCGTAGTATCAGTTCAGGACGCCGCGGCGCAACTGGCTGCCGGTTTATTGGATTTACAAGATGGCATGCGGGTACTCGATGCCTGTGCCGCGCCTGGAGGCAAGACCTGCCATATGCTTGAAACTGCGAACGTGCATGTGCTGGCGCTGGATTCTGATCCGCAACGGCTGACGCGTATCCGTGAAAATTTATTCCGGCTGAAACTGTCTGCCGATATTAAAACCGGTGACGCTAGCCGCAGCGGCTGGTGGGATGGCCAGGCGTTTGACCGGATTCTGGCCGACGTGCCTTGTACCGCATCCGGTATCGTACGTCGTCACCCGGATATTCGCTGGCTGCGCCGCAAGGCCGATGCGGTTCAGCTATCGGTATTGTCGGCACGGATTCTCGATAATCTCTGGACGATGCTTAAACCCGGGGGCAAGCTGCTGTTAGTCACCTGCTCCATCTGGCCCATGGAGTCAGAATTGCAAGCTGCTGCGTTTGCGCAACGTCATCATGCGATCCGTCTGGATGCGCCGGACCAATTGTTACCAACAGCATTGCCAGCAGCGTCGGATGGTAACAACGATCATGACGGTTTGTTCTATGCTTTGTTCCAAAAACCGGCCGTCTGATTCAAGTTCATGCGATTTCAAAGGACTTTCAAGCTATGATGCAGCAAATAGCATCTTTCGCCCCTAGACAACCATGATCCTCGCTCCGCCTTTTCATACTCTTATGATCAGACGCTTTTGCTATCCGCTACGGCATGCGTTGCTGATGGCCTGGTTCATCTTGCTGAGTTTGCTTATTTTTCCGGTTGCGAATGCCGCCGAGGCCGAAGTGACCTCCGCCAGACTGGAAAGCAGCGAAGAAGGCTACCGGATCGCCACTAGCTTCGCATTTGAGCTGGGCCATGGGCTGGAAGATGCCATTACCCGCGGCATCCCTATGGTCTTCACGACCGAAGTCGAACTCAGCCGGCCACGCTGGTACTGGTTTGACGAAAAAACCATACGCTCATCACAAACTGTCAAAATCGCCTACAACCTCTGGACTCGCCAATATACGGCGGCGATCAATGGTAGTCTGCAACAAAATTTTAATTCTCTCGATGAGGCGCTGGCTCTGGTCTTGCGCCCGCGGCGCTGGCTAGTTGCCGAACGCGGCGTCCTGACCAACGGTGCGGTATATAACGTGGCGGTGCGTCTGCGGCTTGACCTGAATCAGCTCCCCAAGCCTTTTTTAATTAACGCTCTGAATAACAGTGACTGGCGTCTGTCCTCTGACTGGAAAAGATTTACCTTCAAGGCAGAGGATAAGTGACTCGTTTTCTCCGGTACGCCCTGATTATTGGCGGTGCTCTGATGAGCATCTTGCTATTCTTCCTGACCACTGCATCAGAAAATTCTGCCAGCTTTGAGCATTTTTACGGCTGGCTGCTGGGTGCCAACGCCGTAGTCGCAGGTGCGCTGCTGTTATTGGTATTGACCCTGTTATGGCGCTTGTTCAGCCGCTACCGTACCAGAGAGTTCGGCTCGCGCCTGATGACCCGGCTGGTATTGTTATTTGCTATGGTCGGCATCTTACCTGGCGCCGTCATCTACGTGGTCTCGGTGCAGTTTGTGTCACGCTCAATTGAATCCTGGTTCGATGTCAAAGTCGAATCCGCACTGGAATCCGGCCTGACTCTGGGTCACAGCGCGCTCGAATTTTCGCTGTCCGACCTGCAATCCAAAGCGCAGAACATGGCTAGTCAACTAGCTGAACCCTCAGAAACCTCACTATCAATCAAACTCGGGCGCCTGCGCGAACAAATGGAGGTGCAAGAAGCAACCATCGTCAACGGCAAAGGACGCCTGGTTGCAACCGCGACCGGCAATATGGGTAGCCTGGTACCAGAACTCCCCACACCAGCCATGATACGGCAGGCGCGCGTGTCGCGAGCTTATGCAGCAACCGAAGGAAATACCGAACCTAGTCTGCAAACCGATGATGCCGCCGCCAAAGCAGGTGCCAGCCGGCCCGTGCTGGCTGCGGAGCCGCGTAACATCCTGCGCTCACGGGTAGTCGTTGCGCTACAAACCTCTAGCGGCGGCCTGTCGTTACAGAATGAGCCTGTTTATCTGCAATTGATCCATCCTGTGCCAGCCTCACTGGCGACCCACGCGGAAGCCTTGCGCAGTGCCTGGGGTGAGTATCAGGTGCGATCATTAGGCCGCGGCAGCTTGAAGACAATGTATATCTTCACACTGACACTGACGTTATTGCTGGCGATTTTCGCCGCAATCACCAGTGCGTTTCTGATCTCAGGTGAACTCGCCCGCCCATTACTGCTCCTTGCAGAAGGTACCAAAGCCGTCGCCGAGGGCAACCTTTCACCGCGCCCTATCATTACCACCTCGGATGAATTAGGTAGCCTGACACAATCCTTCAACACGATGACGCGCCAGTTGTTCGATGCCCGCGCTGCTGTCGAAAAAAATCGCAATGAACTTGAAAACGCCAAAGCGTATCTGGAATCAGTTCTCGCGAACATGTCAGCAGGCGTGATGGTGCTGGATCAACATTCGCATCTGGTGACCTGCAATGAATCTGTCGAACGTATCCTGCAACGTAGTCTAGAGCAAGAAATAGGCAAACCTATCGCCGAGATCGAAGGCATGAGTGCTTTCGCGGCAGCAGTTGATAAAGCCTTCTCGGAACAACATGCACAATCCGCGGCAGGAGGCGAAGACCAGAACGCACAGCACTGGCAACAGCAAATCGAAATTCCGCGCCTGCAAACCAATATGACCGAGAACACCGCGCCCAACAATACCGAAGAGCAAGGCATCACGCTGCTGGCACGCGGCTCACATTTGCCGGTCGCCTCAGGTAATGGCTACGTTGTGGTATTTGATGACATCAGCAGCATCATTTCCGCGCAGCGTTCGATTGCGTGGGGAGAAGTCGCACGCCGCCTCGCTCACGAAATTAAAAATCCGCTGACGCCGATCCAGTTGTCCGCCGAACGCCTGCAAATGAAGTTGCGTGACAAACTCGGTGAAACTGATGTCGCTATCCTGAATAAAAGCACCAGCACTATCGTCAATCAGGTTACCTCCATGAAGCGCATGGTGGACGATTTCCGCGACTATGCCAAAACCCCACCAGCGGTATTGACGCCGCTGAATCTCTCCGGTCTGATCGATGAAGTCTTGCATCTGTATATCGCCGGTGACGGTCGTGATGCGATCAAACTCAGACTCGCAAGCGACCTGCCCGCCGTTATGGGTGATGCAACACAGTTACGTCAGGTCATTCATAATTTGCTACAAAATGCGCAAGATGCCGTCGCTGATAACGCCAAACCTGATGTGCCGCCACAAATTGATGTCGTCACAGAAGTTGTACGTTATACCAGTGCCGACAAGGGCGAGCGGGCGGCGGTCCGGCTGTCGATTGTCGATAACGGACCAGGATTTTCCAGCAAAATTCTGGCGCGGGCGTTTGAACCCTATGCAACTTCCAAACCGCGCGGCACAGGTTTAGGACTGGCAATGGTCAAAAAAATCATTGATGAACACGGCGGTAGAATTGATATTCAAAATCGTAGCGATACAAACGGTGCAAAAATATCGATTTTGCTGTTAAAGTTAGCACCGGATTCAAATGTCACTTAATTTGGATCTAACTGTTGCCATGTTTGATGGAACCCGGCAGAGGAACACAACATGGTAATGGCAAGAATTTAATAGGGTAGATTTATGGCAAACATATTGGTCGTTGATGACGAAATGGGTATCCGGGAATTGCTCTCGGAGATTTTGGGCGATGAGGGACACGTCGTACAACTGGCAGAAAATGCACAACAGGCGCGCGAAGCCAGAGCGGCAGCACGCCCGGATCTGGTCTTGCTCGATATCTGGATGCCGGACACGGATGGCGTGACCTTGCTTAAAGAATGGCAACGTGATGGCATGCTAACCATGCCGGTCATCATGATGTCAGGTCATGCTACGATCGATACGGCAGTTGAGGCAACTCGCATCGGTGCGCTGAACTTCCTGGAAAAACCGATCGCCCTGCAAAAACTGCTGAAAGCGGTTCAACAAGGCCTGACCAGAACGCCCGAAGTCACCCGTCCCGCTCCGCCGGCACTGCGTGTGATTACTGGCGAGTCCCTCGGAAACGCACAGGGCAATATCAGCAGCAACTTCCCTGCCAGCGTCAGCAATTTTGAATCGCGTAATTTCGTCGCGCCACAAAACCCCGCACCGGTAGTTAATAATCAATTCGCGAATCTGTCATTTGATCTGCCCTTGAGAGAAGCACGCGATGCGTTTGAGCGTATTTACTTTGAATACCATCTGAACCGTGAAGGTGGCAGCATGACACGCGTGGCAGAAAAAACTGGCCTGGAACGCACTCACCTGTATCGCAAGCTCAAACAGCTCGGCGTCGAGTCCGTGAAATACGCCAAGCGCGGAGAATAAATCCTGCCTCTACCCTTGCCGCCACCTTCTTCAGTCAACTCAGTAACGTCAGTTACCTCGGTTACCTCAGTTACTTTAGTCAGTGGCGGCAATTATCAGCAAAGAGAAGCCTTAATTGTGGATCTGATCGCGGATCTGACCGTACCTTCGGTCAAGAACCTCATCGAAACTCCAGTAACAGGCACAGAACTCCACGCTCCCGGACATCGCATTGCCATCATTCTTGAAGGCTTACCAGGCGGTGACTCCGTACTCAGCAAGTCCACCACACTACTGCTTCAGCGTATTGCGCCAGGCTGCATGTGCTGCATCGGCAATCTGGCCATGCGTGTCACTCTGAATCGCCTGCTGCGCCAGCGACCAGCTCAGCTATTCATTGGCATTGCCATTACTGAGCATATCGACAAGATCCGTACATTTTTATCACAGGCGCCGTATCTCGATTTGCTTCGCCTCAATCCGGATCAGCAGATTCTGTAAAATACGATTAAAGCTATGCCCACATAACGCCGTAACCAACGATAAGAGAGCCTTACTGCCTCTCTGACCGTACGATTACAGGACGATAACAGGACGATAATCGTCGTCAGCGCCGATACAGTACACAATACGCAGACTTGAAATACCGCCAGTTCAGCACCATGTCCTTAACAAGAGAAATCAACGATTTCGTTTTTTGAAAGGATGCACAATGAACCTCATCTATAACAGCGAGCAATATAGCGTCGTGGAATATGGCGCGGACACCGACCATGAGGCTCTGCGCTTTGGTGGCTATGAGATCACCGATAAATCCGTGCATAAAGAATTATTCATCGGCGGTCCGCAAGTTATTAATTTCCGCAAAGACGTGCACGAGCTGATCGCTACTGAACCCAGCATCGAAGAAATTGATGAATTTCTTGCCCAGTTCGACGATTACATGGGGCAGCGCGTCTGGTCGCACTAAGCACGATTGACTAAGACGGCATCGTATTCTCAGGTTCGCTAACATCAGCTCAGGCAATACGCGACATCACTTCCTATTAATGACGATCTGAGTAAACGGTGTTATCTTGATAAAACACCATTCGGCTCTATCGTCATGCCCACTATTTCTCCTCAAGACTGTCTTACCGGACTACAAGCTTTGCCTGCCTCACGGCAAGCGGTGCTGGTCACGATTATCAGGTCGCACGGCTCTACACCGCGAGGCGAGGGTACCCGCATGCTGGTCAATGCAACTAGCCAATACGGCACTATCGGCGGTGGTCATCTTGAATGGAAAGCCCTGGCCATTGCACGCTTATGGCTGAAAGAAGCGCCGGGACAAACGACTTCGCCACGTTATGAGCGACTGGCACTCGGCCCTAGTCTGGGTCAGTGCTGCGGTGGCGCGCTGGAATTACAATTTGACCGGCTGGATCAATGGAGTGATGCCGAATTTGACCGCCATCTTCAAAACTACCGGCAGCAGCAAGCGGCAGTACCGCAACTCTATCTGTTCGGTGCCGGTCATGTCGGTGCCGCGCTGGTCAAGGTTTTATCCGCTACGCCATGTCAGATTCACTGGGTCGATGAACGCGATCATTTATTTCCTACGGATACCTCGGTCAATGTGATCTGCGAAGCAACTGACACACCCGAAGCGGTGATTGACCAAGCGCCTCCCCGCAGTTATTTTTTGGTCATGACACATCATCATGGTCTGGATCTGCGCCTCAGTGAACAAATCTTGCGCCGTCAGGACGTCGCCTGGTTCGGCCTGATCGGTTCAAAAACCAAACGTGCGAGTTTTGAGCATCGGCTGCGTGAGCGGGGATTCAGTGCCATGACTTTAGAAAATATGGTGTGCCCTGTCGGCATACCCGGCATCACCGGCAAAGAACCCGGCGTGATTGCCGTCGCAGTGGCGGCACAATTATTACAACGATGGTCCGATGATGCCACCGACAATACCGATGCTAGGGTACTGAATTGCAGACTCAGCAGCAACAATAGCATTCCAACCTTCACAATATAATCAGCGAAGAGCGACTCAATGACTAGCAACTTACATGATTTCATTCGCGGCTTGCCAAAAGCCGAACTCCATTTGCACATTGAAGGCTCACTCGAACCTGAATTAATGTTCGCACTAGCGCAACGCAATGCGGTCCAATTGGCGTATACGTCGGTCGAAGAAGTACGCGCTGCTTATAACTTCAGCGATCTGCAATCGTTTTTAGATTTGTATTATGCCGGGGCGGCTGTATTACAAACCGAGCAGGATTTTTACGACCTGACCATGGCGTATATTGAGCGTGCCCGGGCAGACAATGTGCGTCATGTTGAATTATTCTTCGACCCGCAAACCCATACGGCACGTGGTATCAGCACAGCAATCGTATTTGCAGGAATCGCCCGTGCTTTGCGCGAAGCGAAAGCCGCCCATGATTTTTCTGGCAGTATGATCCTGTGCTTCCTGCGTCATTTGAGTGAGGAAGACGCTTTCG
The DNA here is from genome assembly GCF_049340165.1 of Undibacterium sp. Xuan67W. NCBI lineage: Bacteria > Pseudomonadati > Pseudomonadota > Betaproteobacteria > Burkholderiales > Oxalobacteraceae > Undibacterium > Undibacterium sp. Xuan67W. The sequence goes on along the minus strand of NZ_JBMPPN010000003.1, from coordinate 78,305 downwards.
CGACACTGGCAGCTGCATTGCCTTTACGCAGCCAGTACGCGGATCTGTGGAACGGCATAGGACTCGATTCCGCCGAAGTCGGCAATCCTCCTGAGAAGTTCGCCGCCGTCTTTGCCCAATGTCGCGAACTCGGCTTCCGGCTAGTTGCGCATGCCGGTGAGGAAGGACCTCCAGCCTATATTCACAGCGCGCTGGACGTACTGCAAGTCGAGCGCATCGATCATGGCGTCCGCGCTGAAGAAGATGCGGCACTGATGCACAAACTTGTGCAAACCCAGATGCCGCTGACGGTTTGCCCGCTATCGAATCTGAAGCTGTGCGTCGTCAGCGATTTACAGCAACACAATCTGGCGCGCATGCTGCGTGCGGGTTTGTGCGTGACGATTAATTCTGATGATCCGGCATATTTCGGCGGCTATATGACGACGAATTTCATCGCAACCGCCGATGCACTAGCCTTGACGCGTGAAGAATTAATCCAACTTGCCAAGAACAGTTTCTGCGCCTCGTTTGCCTCGCCGGAACAAAAACAGCAATGGCTCAATGAGCTGGATCGCTACGTCCAGAATCATTAAGCGATGCAGATGGCTTTTTGTCACTGCGGGGCTGAGTTGCTAAGTTACAGTCCGCTGGCGGTTTCCCTGATTGTCAGCGCTTCAACATCACGCCACAGAACGATCTCGTGATAAGGCTGTGGCAAAAATCTCAGAGACAGCAATGGCATGAATCGATTCGCAGCGATCTGATTATTTTTAAAAAAACCAGACAATAAATAATGCAATACCTATACTCCCCATTATTTCATCACCAATATGCCTTTATCCGCATGTTTTATAAAGTGACTGAAAATATACTTAGGTGAGTATATTCATTTCCAGACACGCGCTAATCCGGTCTGGACGACACGATAATGCCGGCGGCGATCAGCACAAACGCTAGCGCGTGAAACCATTGCGGCCAGACACCCAGCATCAGCGCCGATAAGATCGCGGCAAATACCGGTGTCAGATTGCCAAAAAAAGCAGCCAGCGTCGGGCCGACTTCGGCCACACCCAGACCCCAGCAACGGTAAGCAATCACTGACGGACCTATCGCGACATACAACAAGGCCAGGATCAGCCAAGGCGTCCAGTGCACGGGCGCGGCCGTTATGTGCTCCATACCTGCTGCACTGCCCGCGAAGATCAGACCGCAACTCGTCTGCACCAGTAAAAATTCAGCCCAGCCCCAAACGGGACGCATCGCACCTTGCATCGACAGCGGCGGACGCGCCAGTAACCAGCTATAGCCAGCCCAGGCCATGACCGCGAGCAGCATATACAAATCCCCCGGCACAAACTGAACCTGCGCCAATGCAGACAACTGCCCCCGCGACAGCACCAGTGCCACGCCGAGTAAAGAAAATACGGCACCCAGAATTTGATTACGGCGCGGCTTTTCGCGATACACGGTCGCGCCTAACAGCAACATCCACACCGGCAAGCTCGCCGCAATCAGCGTCACATTCAACGGAGTCGAAGTGCGTAATGCTAGATACTGCAAGGCGTTATAGCACCCCACACCCAGCCCCCCAAGCAGCAACAGATAACGCCAGCGCACCAGCAGATCGCGCGGATGCTGCAAGGCCCGCCAACCCAGCGGCATCAACACCAGCAGCGCCAGACTCCAGCGACAGGCGTTGAGTAATAGTGGTGGCATGCTGCCCACCGCCAGCCGTCCTACCACAGCATTACCCGCCCAGAGCAGCGGCGGCAAAGTTAAGAGCAAAGCGGTACGGGATGTGATTTTCATGAACAGGCATCATAAGCGGAGAACCGCCAATATGCCATAGAACCTCAGGACATGAGGCTGACGGTGTCAGGTCGCCATCTCAAAACGATAACCGACACCATACACCGATTGCAGGCAGTCGAGTTCAGGCAGGCGCTCAGTGATTTTTTTGCGGATATTTTTAATATGGGAATCAACCGTGCGATCACTGCTGTCACGCAATTCGTCGCTGGAAATCGTCAGCAACTGCTGGCGCGAATAGACTCGCCCAGGATGTCGTATCAACTCCGCCAGAATACGAAACTCGGCAGGCGTCAGAGTTAAGACGAGGCCGCGAACCAGAATCAGCATCTTATCGGCATCGACAACAAATACAGAACTACTCTCCGGCAGCGCAACGGCATGCATACCGCTACGTCTAAACTGCGCGTTCACTCTCGCAATGACCTCACGCGGACTGAATGGTTTGCAGACATAGTCTATCGCAGGCTGTTTTCTAGAAGATTGACGATAACCTATGTGATTCGGCTGGCGTCTGCGTCAATCATCACGGCCTCAGCAGGCATACGCAACTCGAACTGCAATTGCGCCTTGTGCATACGCAAGCGGAAGCGCTCGCTTACCTCGGCTATCAATGCCGTCAAATTCAATGGAGAAAAATGAAAAACAAGATTGCCCGCATCTGCCAGAGTGAGCTGGCGCAGATCATCGACCAGTTTATTTAATTGCAGCACTTCAGCATGCAGCGAGACCGCCGCCGCACGGTCAAGTACCCGGATACCATCGAGCAGTGCCTCTATTTCGCCCCGCATGACGGTCAACGGGGTACGCAATTCGTGTGAAACATCTGCCAGCATCTTTCCTCGATGTTGCTCGTTTAGCTCAAGCGCCTGCGCCATAGAATTGACATGCTGAGCAAGATCGCCGAGTTCATTCTGGTTACCCACATCGGCTCGTGCCTGTAATTTGTCTGATGCGATCTCCCAGGTGACCCGGCGTAATTCCGCAATCGACCGCACTAAATGTGAACCTAACCAAATACTAAACAGTATCGCGATCAGAATCAGACTGGCCGAGATCCAGAAAATATTTTTCAACTGCGCATCCACAAAACCAGCATTGGTCTTGTCCAAAACAAACTGCGGTATCGGAGCAACCACCGTGCCAACTTGCAGACCCTCCACAATAACCCGACTTTGCATTTGATTAGCCCCCATTCGCAAGGCGCCGAAAGACTGGAGTGCCATCCGCAGCGATCAAAGACACCCTTGGTGCAACACTAAAAAAATCATTTGCGGGTGGCGGCAGCGCAGGGGGCGGTACATTAGAGCTTGTTGGAGAACATGGTGGTTACGTCGCCTCCTGAGCGTCTACTTGAGGTGGCGGCTCCCACTGAGAGAATCCGCCGGACGAGCAGGAAGATTGAATGGTGGACGATGCGGTGGCGGAAACGGGCGATCCGTATTTTTTAGGCGTGTCTGTGCTCTGGCCAAAGCGAACCATCAACGGCAGGACTCACATTAACTTGGCAGGCACCGTCTGTATCACGTTCTTCACGCGTTACCCGGTTGGCACGATCCCGATTTTGCTGATGGTTCTCTTGAAGATTCGGATCACGCTCTGCCAATCTCTCCAAGCTTCGTCCCTGCTCGCGTCCTAGCCCGCGATCAATGACCCGCTGCACGCCGATCAGATTATGTTTAAGTCCCTCAAAACTCGCATTCTCCCGGTAATAATTTGCCATCGGCGTACTCACGATTTGCAACTCTTGCTCTTGCTTTTGCTGCAAATACGTATTGAATCCCTTTTGCAAGTTGTTACTCGTTAAGCCAGCCATGACCACCACACTGATCACCAGTATCAGAATGACGGAGAAGGAAATTTTCTTTGCTATGGTGAGTCGCATAAAACCGGTTCGTAAGCGGATGGGAGCGTTTAATGGGGGGGGAATATTCGCACAATGTTCAGTGAAAAAGATGACTACTCAATTGTGGATAAACCATGAAGCAACCCAAATGCAAAGTAAAATTCGAGTTTAAATGTGTCACGCCAATCTTTTTAATAAATACATCATGCAATTTAATTCTAGTCGGCCAATACAACTGCGCCATGCGCGTGCCATTAACACCTTGCTCCTCAGTTTATTCAGTAGCTGCATTTTTCCGATGCAATCAGCTATTGCAGAGGTTCAAATTACTGTAACTGGTGGAGAGGATCGTTGGTCGCAACGTGTCAACCAAGAATTTGCACCTCGTAGCAAAAAAGCTTTACAAACTCTGGAACTATTGGCAAAAAATGATTACGGTGTAGAGCTCGGTACGCGCTTGCCACTAGTGATCGCAGCAACCCTGAAGGCTTCATTACCCGACGACGCCGAAAAAAATAAAGTCGTTTATCTAGAAGCAGGTTTGTCGGAAATCGAAATCCGCGAACGCAGTTTGAAACAACCCTTGCGGCAAGGTGTTCATCTACTGATTGACGAACTCACAAAAGGGAACAAAAAAAATCTACCCGACTGGTTTGCGTTTGCACTCGCAGACAACATCGCCGCGAATATCATAGAAGGTTTGCAGCTCTCACCGCTGCCGTCCTATGCTAATGAGTTACCTGTTGTTCGACCGATTAATTTGAGTGAAAAAAAAGCAGCGCAAAAAATCGCTGAGCAACGTCGGGCGATTCTCGGTGAAAAGGTGCGCCTGGGTATTTTTCAGATTCTACAGCAACAGAGCGGGAGCAACTTCCACACGCGTGTAAGAGCCTATTTGCAGGCGTTTGTAGAAAAAGACAGCAATCCGGAACAAGTTTTTAATACGCAATTTGGCATTAGCCAGAATACGGTATTTCAGCAAGTTGCTGAAACTGTTCTTGCGAATGACAAAGGTGAAGACGACTCAAAACCTGCCCGTGGTGTCAATCAATTAGATGTGAGTCGAGAACCCATCGAAATGCAGCAAGCATGGGCCGCATTTAAGCAGGCCAGCAAACCTCGTGCACTCGCATGGTCAGCCAATGGATTTTGGGGACTGGCAGAAAATTCGCCGCGGATTATCGATGCTGCGCTGGCAGTCTGCCACACTAAGGGTGGCAAGAATTGCCGTCTGCTGGCAATTGACGATGAAGTTGCGACGTATGGTGGACGTTCTTTTGTCGGCGTACAAATGGGTGACTACAACGTCGAAAACTATACCACGACTATTGAGCACGAATGGTTACCGATAGTTCGTCAGGCGGCTGCGCAATTTGATCGCCTTGTCAACGACACCTTACAAGTCAAACTGATCCGAGATGCGACCATCTATATCGGCGTGGGTGAGGACGACTACCGACAAATTCTCATCAATGATATGCATGTCACCCCAGAACAAGCGGAACTTACTGCTGAGGTCAGTGGTGGACTATCGGGCCGCGACGGAAAAATCGCGCTTAAATTCACAGGCAAGCAATCTCGTGAAATGCAATACTCGTTGGCAGTCAAAACGACTTTGCACGAGCTGACTCACGAATTACAAAAGCAAATAAAAAACGGCAACGCTGGATTTAATCCCCCAGCTTGGATAAAAGAGGGAACCGCAAATTTGATTGCCTATTTGCTTGCGCCACAAATGCGGATTAATGATAGTGCGGCAGAACCGCTACGTAATTGGCGCGTAAGTGCACGCAATTGGTGGCGCTACGAAAATCGGACTAATCTGCAACCGGAGGATATGATCAAAATTAACCATCCGGATTGGTTAAAAATGATGAAAGAAAAACGTGGCAATTATCAAATGGCTGATCTGATGTGCATCTATCTGCAAGCAATTAGCGGCGACGATTTTCTGAAGAAATGGGTGACTTACTTCCAATTATCTGGCGTACCACGCAGCAACCATAGCACTGCATTTGAACAAGCGTTCGGCATCACTGAAAGCGAATTTCACGCTGATTTCAAACGTTGGTTAGCTCAGCTGTAAATCTTAAACAAGCTACGTTGTCCTAGAAAATTCTACTCCAACTGCGCCACCCGACAGGTAACTTATGACGACCACTAATCCATTCGGCAAATAAAAATGGCGCCTCCAATACAGAAACGCCATTGATCTGGTTGCTTAGTTTAGCTTAGGTATTCGGCTTAAAAATGATATTCAACCCTGACCATCGGCGTGCTAGCTTTATAGCCTTTGCCAAAGGTCGTGGCAGAGGTATTACCGAATTTATTATTCCAGTACTGGTATTCCAATCCGACACGCAAGGTATTTTTTGACAAACTCATTTGCGACCCCAGATCGTACATGATCTGGGCATCGACATTAGTCTCTGTGCCAGTCTCTGCACCGACTTCGTCCTTACCTTTACTGGCGATCAGATTCGCGTAGCCTTCAAAAGCCAGGCTGTCTGCCAGCGGAATACCCCAGCTCGCGGTCAGCATCGCATGAGTTTTATAGGTATAGCGACTTGATACGATGGACGGGGCATTGCTTTCACTCAGAAGTAGCAAGCTGGTATTCAAAAAACCAGGGACATCCCACATTAACGTAGGACCCGCTACCAGCATGCGTTTGCGTGAATTGTAGCCCGCATCATTTTTGGTATTCCAGTCAAAACCGATCGTGGCACCGACGCCACGGACAGGGCCGAATTTGATATCGCGCCCCTGTAGCTTGCCAAAATCAATGGTATTTCTGTAGACCACATAGGCTTCCTGGGCACCCGACTTTTGAGTCGCTGAAGCGGGGTCCTTGCTGTCTGATTGCAAAAAATCGACATTGAAAAAATTCGTGCCGTATTTGTAGCCGCTGACGTGGGTCAGGGCAAAAATATCTTTACTGATATCCGCCGGATTAAACGGTTCGGCAAACTGACTGCCATGTCGCCAGCTGATCGCCGTATCACTCCAGTCGGCGGCCAGCGCCTGTGCCGTGCCGAGTGCCAGCAAGGTGCCGGCAAGAGATTTGATGCAGTATGGTTTAAACAAATTTTTCATTGAATGTCCTTCATGGTTAAGTGAAATACTGCAATGGCTTATGACGGATTGCTGCGGATTGTTACGGATTTCGACTACAAAACGATCACCAGAAAGGTCTTTTTCAGGCTCAATCAGCTGTGAGCGGTGAGCTGCAATACACCACACTCAAAAATAGCTTAGTCATGCACTACATCCGCCAAACGAAATCCGCCTATTCTAATAATCTGCTCCAGGCATTCTTGTGTTTCGACCTCTTGCGTGGATTCCAGGCGACGTGAAAAATGCGCAATGATGCTATGACGGTCATGACCACGTACTGCAATCACAAAAGGAAAACCAAATTTGGCGTTGTAGCTGGCGTTCAGTTTTTGCAAAGTTGCAAATTCGTCCGCACTGCATTCGCTCAAACCTGCACCACTTTGCTCACGCGTCGACTCTACGGTCAGCTCGCCACGCACTGCCGCCTTACCTGCCAGCTCGGGATGCGCGCGGATTAAGGCGAGTTGCATCGGGAGCGGTGCCGACATGACAGCGTTTGCCATGGCTTGATGCAAGTCCCGTACCAGAGCAAAGGGGCGCTGTACACAGGCGCGCTCGGCAACCCAGGGAGAGTGCTCAAAAATGCCGCCCAGAAGCTCGACAAATTGCGCGGGACTAAGTTGATTGATGTCTTGTATAGATCGTTGAACACTCATGGTGGCTTATTTAAAAATTGTGAGAATTGTGAGAATTGTGAGAATGGTGAAATTTTAAAAAAATTGCAGAACTCAGACTGGCTCAAACAGACGGCGCAGGATGTGTCGCGATCCAATGTTGTGCGATGTCGATGCGGCGACAAATCCAGACCTGATCATGCGACTGCACGTAATCCAGAAAGCGTTGCAGCGCGCGGAATCTGCCCGGACGACCAAGCAGGCGGCAATGCATGCCGATGGACAGCATCTTCGGCGAATTTTGCCCAGCCGGATCTCCTTCGGCGTACAACACATCAAAACTATCTTTGAGATATTGATAGAACTGTTCGCCGGTATTAAAGCCCTGGGGCGTGGCGAAGCGCATATCGTTGCTGTCAAGAGTGTAGGGAACGACCAGGTGAGAATGCCTGCTGCCGTCAGGCAGATCAACCGCCGTCCAGAATGGCAGGTCATCGCCATAATTATCAGCGTCATACACGAAGCCGCCATGTTCGACTACGAGTTTGCGGGTATTCGGCGAGTCACGCCCGGTATACCAGCCCAGAGGTGCATGACCGGTCAGTTCACGCAGGATTTGTACCGCTTCTTGCATATGCGCGCGCTCGCTAGCCTCATCCATATGCTGATAATGAATCCAGCGTAAGCCATGGCAAGCGATCTCATGCCCCAGCTCCCCAAATGCCTGCGTTAGTTCCGGATGCCGCTGCAATGCCATCGCCACGCCGAATACCGTCAATGGTAATTGTCGCTGCTGAAACTCACGCAGGATGCGCCAGACACCAGCGCGAGAACCGTATTCGTAGATTGATTCCATCGACATATGACGTGCTTCATAAGCTGCAGCGCCGACAATTTCAGATAAAAATTGTTCTGATGCCAAATCACCATGCAGGACACAATTTTCGCCGCCCTCTTCATAATTGAGGACGAATTGCAGCGCGATTCTTGCCTGCTGCGGCCATTGTGCGTGAGGAATATGACGACCGTAACCGATCAGATCACGAGGGTAATGAGGGCTGGCGGATGGCTTCATAGAGTTCGCAGTCATGATGGTTTGAGTTGGGGTTGAGCGAGCGCGGCTCGCAAGTCGAAGCCTTTTTCTGCTGTCTTGGGTGTGCGGCAGGCGCAGCGATTCAGGTGCAGTGTCATCTCTTGCAAGGCAAGTTTTTTATCTTTACGCTCCAACGCATTGACCACATTGAGATGTTCATCAAATGAGCAGGGCTGACTGCCCGCACTTGGCGCTGCGGACTGATGAGAGATGAGTAGTGTGGTGCGCGATACCAGCCGACGCAGCATCTCAACCAGCAATTGATTACCGCTCAGCTGCGCCAGTTGAATATGAAAATCAGCGGATAAGCGTATCCACTGCGGCCGGTCACCACGCTGATACGCATCGCGTTCACGCTCCACCAGATGACGAAGTGAGGCGATATCGGTGGCACTGGCTGTCGTCAGCACTTTTTCAATCGCCATTTGTTCGAGCGTCTGACGCAGCTCAAACATATCATTCGCCTCCTGTGCGCCAGGGCTGGCAATGAAGGCACCACGGTTCGCTTCCAGATCAACCAGCCCATCGCCAGATAAACGTCCCAAGACTTTACGCACACCATGTCTGGCCAAACCATAGATCTGGCTCAAAGATTGCTCGGTTAATTTAGTACGTGCAGGTAAGCGATGTTCCATGATGGCATCATAGATCTCGCGGTACATACGCTCTTCTGCATGGAGAAGCGCCGTGTCGGTTAGAGTGGTCATAAACAAGTGCGTGCTGCGCATTATGCAAAGTCGTGATGAGTAACATTTAAATCCAGATTGTCGACAATAGCAAATAATGTTGTAGCATCCCGTCTATCGAGTCGATTGGAAAATCGTTTTATATCAGGTATTTATTTGACATAAACAAAATTTCATCATTAAGATTGTCAACAATATTGTTCTGCCGCCTAATGAAGGCGCATAGCGCCGAGACGATTTGGCAGCAATCCTGTCCATACAAAATGACCTGAAAGTGAGTGCGAAATAGTTATGGGACGAATTACAACGCATGTGCTCGATACCGCGAATGGCAAACCGGGCCAGGGTATCAGCGTGCAATTACACCGGATCGAACAGGGTCAGCGCACTCTTTTACACAGCACCAGCACCAATGTAGACGGTCGTTGCGACCATCCTTTGCTCGATGCGGATGCGCTTGTCGCAGGTATCTATGAACTAGATTTCGATGTGGGCCAGTATTTTGCACGGACTGGTAACGACTCCCCTGATCCGGCGTTTCTCGGTGTGGTGACCTTACGCTTCGGCGTCGCCTATCCGGAGCAGCATTATCATGTGCCGCTGCTTGTCACTCCGTGGAGCTACTCTACCTACCGCGGCAGCTGAGATAAACGTCTTACCAATGTGAATTAGCATCATGAACTATCGCCGTTCACATCATTTTTTCAAAATTTAGGACAATTGATGGAAGCTTATTTTTTAGACTGGGCCAATCTGCTATTGCGCTGGTTGCATGTGATCGTCGCGATTGCCTGGATAGGCTCATCGTTCTATTTTGTCTGGCTGGATAATCACCTGACACCGCCGGTCGATACACAACTCAAAGATAAAGGCGTCGCAGGTGAATTATGGGCAGTCCATGGCGGTGGTTTTTATAATCCGCAAAAATACATGGGCGCACCGCCGGCGTTACCGCAAGACCTGCACTGGTTTTACTGGGAATCGTATAGCACCTGGCTATCTGGGTTTGGTTTGTTCACGGTATTGTATTTATTGAATGCAAAAACCTACCTGGTTGATCCGAATGTGATGCCGCTCTCCTCCAGTCAAGCGATTTTGCTTGCTCTGGGATTTCTGATATCAGGCTGGATCGTATATGACCTGCTATGTCGTTTTTTCAGCAAGAACGACAAAATACTGTCCTTGTTGATCGTCGGCACCGTCATTGCAGCAGCATGGGCAGCGTGTCATGTTTTTTCCGGTCGTGCGGCATTTTTGATTACCGGTGCGATGATTGCCACGATCATGAGTGCGAATGTGCTGTTCTGGATTATTCCCGGCCAGCGCAAAATTATTGCCTCAATGAAAGCCGGTGAACCGGTCGATCCCGTTCACGGCCAGCGCGGCAAGCAACGTAGTGTGCACAATACTTATTTCACTCTGCCAGTATTGTTCGCGATGATGTCCAATCATTACAGCATGACTTATACGCATGAAGCCAACTGGCTCGTGCTGGTCATGATTATGCTGGCAGGCGTGTTGATAAGGCAATTTTTTATTCTGCGGCATAAAGGGAAAACACAGCTCGCCTATCCGCTGGTCGCTGTTCTGATACTGGGAGGCGTAGCTGCCTGGATCATGCCCAAACCCACAACACCGCAAACTACCAACGTTGTTGGAGACAGATTTGCGCAGGTACAAACCATCGTCAATGCGCGCTGCATACAATGTCACGCGGCACATCCGACATTGATGGCTGCACCGGCTAAAGGACTGATGCTGGATCAACCCGCATTGATCAAATCCAAAGCCCAGCTTATCTATCAACAAGTCGTACAGACGCGGATAATGCCTTTAGGTAATTTGACTCATATCACCGAAGAAGAACGTGCCGTCATTGCGCAGTGGTTTGAGCAGAGCGCTGGCAGAGGTCTGGAAACCGGCCAAAAGACAAACCAATAGGTCAGTAATAATTCATACAGAAGTCAGTAAATAAGCAAACAACCGCGAACGAGAACAATATGGCCATCATCACGACCGACCCTAGCGCACCGGAATTTACCCGCCGCTATCCGAATCTGGCAGATCCTCGACTGGGCGCCAGGACACTTGCTTGCAGTGACGATTTTTTTGCCGAAATGGCGCGCATGCTTCATCCTGAACCAGCGGTTTTTATCCCTGGCAAATACGATACCAATGGTAAATGGATGGATGGCTGGGAATCACGCCGCAAACGCGTGAATGGTTATGACTGGTGTGTTCTGAAACTGGCGCGTGCAGGCATTATTCAAGGAGTGGACATTGACACTAGTCATTTCACCGGCAACTACCCGCCAGCAGCCTCAATTGAAGCTGCGATGCTGCCACATGGCGAGCCTGACGCCCATACCAAGTGGGAAGAAATCCTGCCGTCAGTGAATTTACAAGGGAATAGCCATCACTATCACGCAGTTCAAAGCGACAAAGCGTACACGCATCTGCGTCTCAACATTTATCCCGATGGCGGTATCGCACGCCTGCGCGTGTATGCACAGCCGCAAACCGATTGGGCAGCAGCCGATCGCCAGCAATTATTCGATCTAATTGCAATGGAAAACGGGGGGCACATTGTCGGCACGAATAATCAGCATTTCGGTCTGGCATCAAGCCTGCTCATGCCTGGCCGCGGTGTCAATATGGGAGACGGCTGGGAAACCCGTCGTCGTCGCGAGCCTGGCAATGACTGGTGCATCATTGCACTGGCTCACCCGGGCATTGTGGAAAAAATTGAAGTAGATACCAGCCATTTCAAAGGGAATCATCCGGATCGCTGCATGATACAGGCAGCGTCTATGGTGGGCGGTACTGAGACATCTCTGATCACGCAATCAATGTTCTGGCCAGTGTTACTGCCCGAGCAAAAACTGCAAATGGATCATCAGCATTATTATGCAGATGAAATCAGCGCAATCGGGCCAATTACCCATATCCGCTTCAACATTTTCCCGGATGGCGGTGTTTCTCGGCTGCGTCTGTGGAGTCGCCTGGAGTAACTGTAAATTATGCCTTCCATCCAAATTGAAACTCTCAGCCGTGCCTCCTTTGCGCCGTTCGGCGACGTCATCATGCTCGACGGTGCGCGTCACTACCCCATTAACGAGGGGACGACAGAACGCTATCACGCACTGACCTTTGCCGACACGGCAGAGCAAAATGGACAAACGATACTCAGTCTGTTTCGCGCGCAAGCAAGAGCACTCCCTCTGGAAATCCGCGTGATGGAGCGCCACCCATTAGGGAGTCAGGCGTTTGTACCCATGACACATGACTTGGCAGCTGAATACCTGGTTGTAGTCGCACCGGCAGGAGAGTTCCGGCTTGAGAGTTTACGCGCCTTCCTGTGTCAGGGATTTCAGGGTGTAAACTATGCCAAAGGCGTCTGGCATCACCCACTGATTGCTCTACACAAGATCAGTGATTTCATCGTTATGGACAGAGTGGGGCAAGGGCATAATTGTGATGAACTGAGTCTGGCCACAGACTTGTGGCTAACAGAAGCCGCGCTAGATCACGCCAGAGACATATAAAGTCAATGAACCATAAGCTGCCAACCATTAGGTTGCAATTTGGGGTTAATGATTAGCCTCCTGAATTTCTCAGTGAATGTCTCAGTAAAGTCGCTCATTGAAGACATCTTGAGCAAAATTCTAAGCAAAAAAAGCCCGCTATTTGCGGGCTGAAATCCAAACCTTTGCGGTATTGGAGGAGACAACTGAACTTTATCGCGATGCAGCAAATTCGTCTGCTTTATTATTCACATATCGGTTATTGCTTTGGTGAATAATAGTTTTTCCAGAGAAACTCTTCATTTACCTAAATGCCAGAAAATTTTTGATCAGGCAAAAAAAAGCCCGCAGAGTGTGCGGGCTGAAATCCAAACCTTAGGAGGTGTTGGAGGAGACAGGAGTGACTATATCGCAGCGCAACAAATAAACCAAACACTATTTTTGCATATCACCCATTCACAAATCGAATATCAGATACGTGTTTTTAATTCCACATGGAAATTTATTTTATCTCCGTTTCCGGCCTTTAGTTCTGCAATATTAAAAAAAACAAAAAAAGCCCGCTACCTTAACGGAGCGGGCTAAAATCCAAACCTTTTACGGTGTTGGAGGAGACAACTTAAATATATCGCAGTGCAACAAATAATGCTTCTTTCTTTTTTGTATACCAGACATCACCAAAGCAAATAACTTTGGTGTTTGTATTTTCCTGCCTACAGCCCATCCACGTCCCCTTAAAAACGGACGATAAATTACTTCGTCGGCACACCAGGACGGGATAACAGATAGCGATTACGAAACATCGCCACACCCGCTGCATCAATCTCATCTTTGCTCAACACGAAAACATTTGCTCCGATCTCCAGCGTGTAGCGGCTGATACCTTTATCTGAACGTTTCTCGAATAAGAGCTTGCGACCTTTGTCGGTGACGTCGTCAGCCAGGATCTGATACGTCGACGATGATTTTTCGCTGACGCCACTGCTCCAGGTTAACTCTTTTTTCAGGGAATAAATTCCGATTTTTTCATACGAATACACCGTCTTCGCCGGACCATCTGCAAAAATAAAATGCAGGCTGATCTCATCAGGTCCGCTCAGACTGATAAACATCCGGGTGGGCAGCGCGACCATTTTGTCGGGACTGCTGTAGTCACGGTAAGTTAAGCTACCGGACCATTCACCTTGTGCAGCAGATAAGTTGGCATCCGGTTTCGGATCATATAAAGCACTAGCTGGTGAGGCAAGCATCAGACACAACATGCCTCCGGCTAGCAGGCGGCATAGACTAAAAAAACGAGAAGGCAAATAAGACACGCGAGATTTCCTTACTATGATGCACCTAGAATGACACGATCTTACTATATGGCAGAATCAGATTTGGCAGAGTCAGCATTTACGGGTCCAACTGTCTCACATCGTATTCAAATGACAGGCGGAAAAATGCTGTGGAGCGATCTCTTTCAGTCCGGGCTGCTCTTGTGCGCAGCGCGGCATCGCATGCGGGCAGCGCGGATGAAAATGACAACCAGCAGGCGGATTCAAGGGTGATGGAATCTCCCCTTTAATAGCGATAAAAGTCGTTTTTCTGACTTCAAGTTTCGGTGCGGAAGCCAGCAATGCCTGAGTGTAAGGATGATTCGCCTGACTAAAAATCTCTGCTGTCGGCGCGGACTCCACCACGCGACCGAGATACATGATGACCACGCGATCGGATAAATGACGAACCACGCCAAGATCGTGACTGATAAAAAGATACGTAAGCTTGAGCTCGTCCCGTAAGCGGATAAACAAATTGAGCACTTGCGCCTGTATCGAGACATCAAGCGCGGCCACCGCCTCGTCGCAGACTAAAAATTCTGGCTTGACGGCCAGCGCGCGTGCGATTCCGATACGAGCACGCTGCCCACCTGAAAACTGATGTGGAAAACGTGTAGCAACAGCTGGATCCAAGCCAACTTTTTGCAATAATTGCTCGACATAATCTTGCTGCTCAGATGCCTTGATCAACCCGTGTACCAGCGGTGCTTCACCGATGATGTTTCTAACCCGCATTCTTGGATTCAGCGAAGCATAGGGATCCTGAAAAATCATTTGGATCGCCAGTTGACTATCGCGTTGCGCCTTCTTATCAAGACCCGTCACTTCTTGCCCACGCCACCAGCGCGAACCTTCCGTCAGGCTATGCAAACCCACGGCCATCCTGCCCAAGGTCGATTTACCGCAACCGGATTCACCCACCAGACCCACAACTTCGCCAGCTTGTATGCTGAGATTCACATGATCCACGGCATGCACAACTTGGGGCTGTATCTCGGCGCCGACGAATTTGGCTAATTTCGCCGCGACATCCAATGGTTTGACAAAGCGCTTGCTGACCTGACGCAATTCCAAAATAGGCGTTGAAGTGTTTGCTGAAGTAGGTGCTGTCATCGCATCGGAAAGTGGTTGAATTATATGGGTCGATGTCTGATCGGAGGAGCCATGTGAATCACGCGAATCGTGCGATTCATGAACTTCAACCGAGCCAGACGATACGACGTGGCTCATGCGACCTGATCGCTTTGCATTTCGTCAGACACGGGATGCCAGCATCGAAGCAGACGGGCATCAAATTCACGAATCGACGGATTCTCATAACAAGCTGTATCGGCGCGATCACAACGCCCTCGAAAAGCACAGCCACCAGGTAAATGCAGCAAGGACGGTGTCATTCCGGGGATTTGATGCAGTGGCTGACCAACTGGATTACGTGACGGAGCTGAGGCGATTAGACCGTGTGTGTAAGGGTGGCGCGGTTGATTCAGCACCTGGTCCACGGTACCGCTCTCAACAATGCGTCCGGCATACATCACACTAATAGTATCTGCCAGTCCGGCGATCACCGATAAATCATGGGTAATCCAGATCAATGAAGTCCCGGATTCACGACACAGCTTCTGCATCTCAAATAAAATTTGCCCTTGTATCGTGACATCCAGCGCCGTAGTTGGCTCATCGCAAATAATCAGATCGGGTTTATTCAGCAAGGCAATCGCAATCGCGACTCTTTGTCGCATTCCGCCGGAGAACTGATGCGGATACGATAGCAAACGTTCATCGGGTGAAGGAATACCCACCCGCACCAGCGCATCACGCGCCATCTCACGTGCGGTTGCATGACTGACCTGATGATGCGCATCAATCGCCTCCGTCATCTGCGTATCAATCCGCAAAACCGGATTCAGGGTCATCATCGGATCCTGAAAAATCATGGCAATGCGGTCACCGCGCACCTGACGCATCTGCTCCGCTGACATGGCGCGTAAGTCGTGCCCCTTCAGTAAAATTTTGCCTCCGGCGACTTTGCCCGGGGCATCAATTAGTCCCATGATGGAATAACCGGTCATCGATTTACCAGAACCGGATTCACCGACCAGTCCCATAATCTGACCCGGCATGACTGAGAAAGAAACGTCATTGACTGCCGTCGCGATACCCGCACGGGTGTGAAATTCTGTAGTCAAATGCTGGACGACCAAAGTAGCTTCTTGCGTATGAGCGTCTTGCTGAGAGGCTGTTGTCATAGCGTCGTCCTTATTGTGTCTGCAAACGCGGATTCAGTACATCACGTAACTGATCCGCTACCAGATTAATCGCCACGACCGTCACTAGCAACGCAATACCGGGGAAAAAACTGATCCAGTATTTTCCCGACAGCAGATACTGAAATCCGTTTGCAATCAGCAAACCCAGTGATGGCTCAGTCACAGGCAAGCCCAGTCCGAGAAAGGACAGCGTCGCCTCCAGCGAAATCGCCGAAGCGACTTGCAAGGCGGCGATCACGATCAGAGGCGGCAGACAATTTGGCAAAAGATGGCGCAGGATAATGCGCGCCGGCGACAAACCCAAACCTACGGCGGCCTCGATGTACTCTTTCTTGCGCTCGACCAGCGCGGCACTTCTGGCAGTGCGCGCGTAATACGCCCACTGGACAGCAACTAAGGCAATGATGATTTTACCGACACCTTGTCCGGTCAGTGCCAGCAAAATCAGCGCGATCAAAATCGGCGGGAACGATAACTGGATATCGGCTATGCGCATGATCAGTGCTTCGGTTTTACCGCCCGTATAACCGGCGAACAGACCGAGCGACAGACCGATGAGTAAGGCAATAACGGTACTGATCACACCGACGGCAACAGAAATACGCAAGCCATAAATAATCGCCGACAGCATATCGCGACCCTGCTCGTCGGTACCCATCAAGAAGCGCAGCTTACCATCTGCCGATAACTGGCCCGGCTCCAGCCGTGAATCCATGACATCAAGATTGCCGAGATCATAGGGATTTTGTGGTGAGATCAAAGGCGCGAGTATCGCAGCGAACAGAATCAGCAACAGAATCACTAAACCAAGAGTAGCGATTTTGCTTTCAAAAAATTGCCGGACAAAGCGGCGAAACGGCGTGTCCTCCGGCAGTGTCTTTCTTGTGGTCTGGTCTGGCGTAGTCATTGTCATATCAAGCCTTCGCTTCAGAAAGTCGGACCCGTGGATCGAGCAGCGAGTACAAGACATCGACGATCAAATTAATCAGGATAAACAGGGTCACGATGAGTAACAGGTAGGCTACGATCACCGGACGGTCAAGTACGCGGATAGAATCGATGATCAGCTTGCCCATACCCGGCCAGGCAAATACGGACTCGGTCACAATCGCAAACGCGATGATGGAGCCGAACTGCAAAGCGATCACGGTGACGATGGGGATCAAAATATTTTTCAGTACATGGACACCGATAATGCGACTGTTATGCAAGCCTTTGGCACGGGCGAATTTGACATAGTCCTGCAATAAGGCTTCCTGCGCTCCGGCACGCGTCAGACGAATCACTAAGGCGACATTGAACAGGGCAAGATTCAATGCGGGCATCAAGATATGCCGTAAGCCGTCCCAGCTTAAAAAACTGACCGGTACACCGAATAACAAACTGGTCTCACCACGACCGCTGGAAGGCAGCCAGCCTAGCTGTACCGCAAACACCATGATCAGCATCAGGCCAACCCAAAACGTGGGCAAAGAGAAGCCCAGTATTGAGACCGCCATAATCGTTTTTCCGGCAAAGCCGTTGGGACGTAAACCTGCCCACAAACCCAGCGGTACGCCCAGCAGGACTGCCATCACGATAGCGCAGACTGCCAGCTCAAGCGTCGCCGGCATGCGTTCAAAAATCAGTGCCAGCGCTGGGGTCGAGAAGGCAAACGAACGCCCCATATCACCGCTCAAGGCATTTTTTAAAAAGATCCAATACTGCTCTGGCAGAGATTTATCGAGTCCGAATGCGGCGATGGTACGCGCTCTTTCAATCTGATCGGCATCGGGACTAAGCAATACGTCAATCGGATTCCCAATCGCGTAGACACCGGCGAATACCAGTAAGGACATTACCAGCAACACCATGACACTCTGTATCAGACGTCGAATAATAAAAACCAGCATGTAATATCCCTGTCACCACGTAAATAGTCGCTCCGAATCACTATGAAATAGTTGTGAGAGCGAATTTGCTTTTTTTCTGAGGACCTGAGTTCGTTGAAAGCTTTGCCGGGGCGACTCTTTAAACGGCATACCCCGGACGCGATCGATTACAAGATTACTTCGCACTAAATTCATAGGCGTGAGTGCGCTCGTCAGTGCGCGGAATATAACTGATATTCTTTTTCATCGCCCAGGTGGTGACCTGTTGATGAATCGGAATAATACCGGCGTCGTTAATGACAATCGCTGTCGCATCCTGCAATAACTTCAGGCGCGACTTGTCGTCGACAGTATTCAAGGCTTTGCTCAGGAGTTCATTGACTTTGGGATTACAGTACTTGAGATAATTATTCCCGCCATAACCTTTTTCTGGTTCATCACACGCAGCGATTGCACGCAATGGCGATGAGGCTTCGCCAGTCTGAGCGCCCCATCCCAGCAAGCCTATTGAGTATTCACGCTTGACGCCACGTGCGGCGTAGACCGACATCGGTGCGCCCTCTACCTTGGCAACGATACCGATTTTGGACAACATCTGAGCAATGGTCTGGGTAATTTTTTCATCATTGATGTAGCGATTATTCGGTGTATGGATTGTGATGCCAAAACCATTTGCGTAGCCAGCTTCTGCCATGAGTTTCTTCGCCGCTTCGGGATCGTATTTCACGACTTTCAGGTCGGGGTTATGACCGAACAGGGTCAGTGGCACCAGATTATTGGTGGGTTGCGACAAACCTTCCATCACTCGGTCTTTAATTGCTTCACGGTTGATCGCCATCGAGATCGCTTTACGGACGCGGATGTCTTTCAGCGGATTTTTATCCAGTGGCTTGCCGTCTTTGTCTGTCACAAAAGGAGATTTGTCGCGGGAAGTGTCTGGATATAAATAGATCAGGCGATGCGAAACCTTGGAGGTCATCGCCAGATTCGTGTCACTGCGTACACGGGCGATATCCGGTGTCGGTACATTTTCGAGCGCTTGCACGTCACCTGCCAGTAAGGCTGCAATACGGGTTGCGCCGTTCGGGATGAAACGTAAGGTCACTTTGCTCCAGTTTGCCGGCTTCTTGCCCCAGTAACCATCGAAACGATCCATTTCAATACGGTCATCACGCAAAAATTTGGCGAACTTATACGGCCCGGTACCGACCATTCCCTTACCTGAGGCAAAGTCATCGCTGCTTAATCCTTGCGTGGCTTTTTTAGAGACGATGTAGATCGCGGTCAGATCGGATAGCAAGAGCGGATATGGCTCTTTGGTCGTCAGGCGTATCGTGTAAGGGTCGATGACTTTTTTATTAATGATGGCGCGGGTATAGACATCGAATTTGCCCGGACTATTGACGATAGTCGCCGGGCGCTCAAGTGACCAGATCACATCCTCTGCCGTGAGGTCGGAACCGTCATGAAACTTCACGCCTTTGCGCAGCTTGACTTCCCAGGTCAGGTTATTGATCAGTGTCCAGGATTCCGCCAGACTGGGAACAATGCGGCTGTCGGCATCCATGGCGACCAGCGTCTCAAACATATGATCAGAGACATTCAGATTAGGAAATAAATTATAAAAATGGGGATCGAGTGATGTCGGCGGCGAGCTCATCGCCAATTTGAACTCTTGTGCGAAACTGGTAGGCGCCAAAGCAAAAAAAGCACTCAGGCTGGCAGCCAGCACAGCGGCACGAGGTGTGATTCGAATTGCGCGGAACATCGACATAGACAACTCCCTAAGGTTCAAAAAAATACGGAGCGCACGATGGCGTCCATCATCTCGACAAAAAATGCTTTACACTAAAATATTACAGAGGCTGAAACTCGGCACGACAATCAGCCAGACCAAAAATTTACGCAATTACAACATACACTGCGCCCTATTTTGGCGCAAGACTTGAACGTTGTTGCACGGAGACCGACATGCAAATACTCGATCCTATTGACCCCATCCTCGCATTCCACAGCGAAATACAGCAAATACGACGTGATATCCACGCCCATCCTGAGCTCTGCTTTGAAGAACACCGCACATCAGACGTCGTCGCCGGCAAGCTGCAAGAATGGGGAATACCAGTCATTCGGGGCCTCGGCAGCACCGGCGTCGTCGGCATCATCAAACATGGCAGCAGTTCGCGCGCGATCGGCTTGCGGGCGGACATCGATGCACTGCCCATGCAAGAAATCAACAGCTTCGCCCATACCTCTAAACATTTAGGCAAAATGCATGCCTGCGGCCATGACGGACATACGGCAATGCTGCTTGGTGCGGCACATTATTTATCACGCCACCCGGTCTTTGATGGCACGGTATATGTGATTTTTCAGCCAGCAGAAGAGGGCGGTGGCGGAGCGAAACGTATGATGGACGATGGTTTATTTGAGCAATGTCCGATGGATGCGGTATTTGGCATGCATAACTGGCCTGGCGCAGCCGTCGGCAGTTTCGGCGTCACCGCCGGGCCGATGATGGCGTCCTCGAATGAATTTGAGGTCATCGTGAAAGGCAAAGGCGCCCATGCAGCGCAACCGCACAAAGGCATTGATCCCATTATCGTCGCCATCCAAATCGCCCAAAGCTGGCAGACCATCGTCAGCCGCAATGCCAGTCCGCTGGAGTCGGCGGTGCTGTCAGTGACCCAGATTCACTCAGGTAGTGCGACCAATGTGATTCCTGACGACGCAACGCTGATCGGCACCGTACGCGGTTTTAGTACAGAGATGATTGATCTGATTGAAAGCCGGATGCAAAAAATCGCCGAGCACACCGCGGCGGCCTTTGACGCTCAGGTCGATTTCAAATTCAAACGCAATTATCCACCGCTGATCAATCACGCCAGAGAGACAGCCTTTGCCACGGAAGTCATGCGCTCGGTGGTTGGCGATGCGCAAGTCAATGACAAGGTTGAACCGACAATGGGCGCGGAAGATTTTGCGTTTATGCTGCAAGCCAAACCCGGCTGCTACGTGTTTCTGGGCAACGGTGATGGCGAACATCGTGAGATGGGCCATGGCCTCGGCCCCTGCAACCTGCACAATCCTAGTTATGACTTCAATGATGACTTGCTGCCGATCGGTGCGACTTATTGGGTCAGACTGGCGGAAGCCTACTTGAAAAAAACAACTTGATAGCCATCTATTTGGATAAATTACTCAGGTTAACTTACCTACGCTAAATTTCAGGCTCTTTCCCCGGAATTTCGCACTAACTTCACAACTAAAGCACAAGAGCATACTCATGGCAGACGATAAAGACAACAACGACGCAGCACGCAGCCCTTTTCTCGAAGAAAAAGCGTTTAAATCACGTACCGTACTGGTATTTGGAACGATCAACGACAAACTTGCCTCCGAAGTCAGCAAACGCCTGATCGCGCTGGCTGCCGAATCCAAGGATCCGATCACCATGCTGGTCTCATCACCGGGCGGTCATGTGGAATCTGGCGATGTGATCCACGACATGGTGCGCTTCATCGACGCGCCGGTGAATATGGTCGGCACAGGCTGGGTTGGCAGCGCTGCGGTCAATGTCTTTTTATCGGTGCCAAAAGAACGCCGCTATTGCCTGACAAATACCCGCTTCCTGATTCATCAGCCTAGCGGCGGCGCGGGCGGACAAGCAAGTGATATCGCCATTCAAGCACGTGAGATCGTCAAAGTCCGCGAGCGCATCGCCGGCTTAATCGCTCGCGAATCTGGTCAGACACTGGAAAAAGTAACCGCCGATATCGACCGCGATTACTGGATGACCGCCAGCGAAGCGCAAGACTACGGCCTAGTCTCGAAGATCATTGTCAAGCAAACTGAATTAGTGGGGTAAAACGTCGCAAATATAGTAGTCATTCATATACTGGACTCCAGTATATTTTAATGCACTATATAAGTTATGCGGATTAAGGCATGTTTTAATGATTAGCAGGGGGAGTATATTCCACCCTGCTATTTTTTTGCCTGCTCTGAACCCATTCGGGCCTAGTAAATTAATGATGTTCAAGACCCGTATAAGGCCTGGGAAGCCTCAAATTTGATCATGGTTAGATTAAAAACTACCTGTCATGCTATCAAACTCAAAACTCTTCCCAATCATCTGATGCCGCAGTAGCGACTTTGGGTTTCGCGGCACCTTCTTTATCGTTGCGCTGACTTGCAGAAGCAGGTTTTGGCAGAGCACGAGCAGCTAATTTTGGCTTGCTTGCGGCTGGCGCGGAGCGTGTTGCAACGACCGATGGCCTGACGGCTGAAGCAGAACTAACGCTGGTCTGATCCAGTTTAAACACACTCACGACCTCACTAAGATTTGCTGCCTGATCCTGCAAGGATTTTGCCGCTGCAGCAGCCTCTTCAACCAAAGCGGCATTTTGCTGCGTCACCTGATCCATCTGCGTGATGGCGTTATTGATCTGGTCGATTCCCGAACTTTGCTCTGCGCCGGCAGCCGTAATTTCGCTGATAATGTCGCTGACGCGTTTAACGCTTTCGACAACTTCGTGCATCGTACTGCCCGCCTGATCCACCAGCCGCGAACCCTGATCTACTTTGTCGACAGAATCGTTAATCAATTCCTTGATCTCCTTTGCTGCACTGGCAGAGCGTTGTGCGAGATTGCGTACTTCGGAAGCAACCACCGCGAATCCTCGTCCTTGCTCACCCGCACGAGCGGCTTCAACGGCCGCGTTCAGTGCCAAAATGTTTGTCTGAAATGCGATTCCATCAATCACACCGATAATATCGACAATTTTTTTCGATGAGGCATTGATCGATCCCATAGTGTCGACCACTTGCGAAACCACATCGCCCCCTTTCATTGCTACCTGTGTTGCCGAGATCGATAACTGATTTGCTTGCCGCGCGTTGTCACTATTGTGTCTGACGGTCGAAGTGATTTCTTCCATGGAGGAAGCGGTTTCTTCCAAGGAGCTGGCCTGTGTCTCAGTGCGATTGGATAAATCCATGTTTCCTTCTGCAATCTGCATTGATGCCGAGGTTATCTGGTCGGTACCGCTTCGGACTTCGCTGACGACTTTCAACAGACTGGCATTCATTTCTTTGAGAGCCTGAAGCAACATACCAGTCTCATCTTTGCTATTTACATTGATATGACTAGTCAGATCGCCCGACGCTACCGTCTGTGCGACCTTTACCGCGTGCTGTAAGGGTTTAGACACCACATTGGCAATCCAATATGCCATAGTAAGTCCCAGCAAAATACTTGCAACAAGGACACCAATGATCCATATGCGCGAACTTTTATACACTTCTGTACCACGTTGATATGACGCGGCACCGCCATCGCTGTTAATTTTTACCAGCTTGTCGACCATTGTACGAATTTGGGAATTCAGCTTAGACGATTCGTTTCGTAAAATCGCCGTTGCATCCTTGGTATTACCTTCATGCGCCAATGTCGACATTTTGTCAGAGAGCGCGAGATAGCTCCCCATCAGTTTCAGGTACTCGTCGAATTCGACTTTTTCTTGCGGTGAACTAATTAACGCTTGATATTTTTTTTCGTTTTCTCTGAGTCCGGTGACAGCTTCTTTAACTCGTCCTGCATACTTATCAGCTTCTTCGGGACTCTCAGCTGAGACGACTTGAGCCTCTTGCGAACGAATACGTGAGACACGCTCCTTAATTCCCATCGCCGCATCGACGCTAGGCATCCAATTGGTACCGAGATCAGTCGTAGTCTGATTGACTTGGGCTAATTGATAGATGGAGAAAATACCGAGAAAGCTGGTGAGCAACAGCAGAGAGATAAAGCCCACGAACAATTTTGCCGAAATTCTCAAGTCATAAAACAATTTCATGGTAAGTCCTTCCAATGAGGTACTAACGATGGAGAGTTGCCTAACAAGATGTCGAGTATGAAAGTTCTAATGAACGAATATACGCGTGATTATCAATAAAATATACGTCATGCAAAGCTGTAGGACTGACTTTCTATAATTTCTGAATATAAAAAAACCCGCTTGAAGCCAACCAAGCGGGTAGGAGGAAGCAAATACAACTCCGAATTTCGGTGCCGATTAGGGACTAGTCCATTCCGATAGCTGTTGCCTGATAGGTCTGCGTTTTAACGACAGCGCTTGCTGGTCTTGCTGTAACACCACGCGTCGAAGAGGCCGACGATAATTTGAACACGTCGAGTGAGCTGGTAAGGTGATCCGCCTGCTCTTCAAGAGATTCAGCAGCAGCAGCAGCCTCTTCCACTAAAGCCGAGTTTTGTTGGGTCATCTCATCCATCTGGCCAATCGCAATACTGACCTCTTGTATACCGGCACTTTGTTCTTGGCTTGCAGAAGTAATCTCAGCCATGATATCGCTAACGCGTTTGACGGACGCGACAATCTCATCCATGGTGTTCCCTGCCTGATCAACCAAATTCGATCCGACTGTCACCTTGTCAACTGAGTCACCAATCAGGGTTTTGATCTCTTTTGCGGCTGCTGCACTTCTTTGTGCCAAATTACGCACCTCAGAGGCTACCACTGCAAAACCACGTCCTTGTTCACCTGCACGCGCAGCTTCTACAGCAGCATTCAACGCCAGAATATTCGTTTGAAAAGCAATACCATCAATCACCGCAATAATATCAACGATCTTTTTAGACGACTGGTTGATCTCCGCCATGGTCGTTACCACTTGGCTTACGACTTGACCACCCTTGACCGCAACGCCAGAGGCGCTTTGCACTAACTGATTGGCCTGACGTGCATTGTCGGCATTTTGTTTTACGGTGTCAGTCAAGGTTTCCATCGAACTTGAGGTTTCTTCCAAACTACTCGCTTGTGACTCAGTACGACTGGACAAATCGGCATTACCGGAAGCAATTTCTGCGCTGGCAACTTTGATGGTTTCTGCGGATGTTTTGATGTCCGCAACCATATGTTGCAGACGTTCCTGCATTTCTTTGAGTGCCGCCAACAAGCTATTGGTATCACCTGTGTCGGTGTTGATATTCATGCTCAGATCACCCGCAGCAACGGCTGCAGCAATTTCGCGCGCATATTCAGGTTCACCCCCTAATTGTTGCCAGATTGTCCGCACAACGAAGAATGAGACAATGCCGAGAGACAAGGTGACGATCAACGCGACCAAGATAGCGGTGTACAGAACATTGCGTACACTATCGCCACTTTTTTCAACGCCAAGCGTAAATTGTTTTTGCGCACTTTCTACCGTTTTTGCGAGGTCGGATTCCAATATTTTTAAAGCACTTTGCATCTTGCCGATTTCGGCCTGAGGATCACCTTGCTCAATCTCCATCATGATCTTGGCAACTTTGATGGCAGGAGCATAGTAGGAGTCAAACTCGGCAGTTAGCTTGTCGGCCAACGCTTTTTGACCAGGCACTTCTCCCAGCTTTTGCAATTTCTCTTTCACTTTTTTTGCGCTCTCAGCGACTACGTCGATACGCTTTTTATCGCCCTCTGATACGGCATCTTTGAGAGCATCCGTTAGTCCACGTACGTCCGCTGACAGGATTTTCGCTCTGTCCAAAACTGGGTAATCCACATTCTCCGTGGTCTTGATAGAAGAGATTGCAGTCGTTGAGAAATACACGCTGACCGCAAGTCCCACACCAAAAATAATCGTTGCGATTATTGGCAATGCCCAAATTCTGCGTTTGATGCTCATATCATGCGCCTTTAATTTTGTTTATTCGTGCGTTTTATGTTGAGAATACAGCATTTTAAATAGCGGCAATCCACCACGTCAAAACGGGGTGGATTGCCGCGATGTAAATTCATTCAGATCTCAAATCCAAATGAAATTACCTCAACTACTTTCTATCAGTTCATAAGTTACGGCAATGTTGCAACCACTTTTACAGAAGAATCAACCGCTGATTTTTCAATATAACCGATCAGGTTCGCATCACCGGCAATTGCTTTTTTTACGTCAGCACTGGAACCATACTCTTTCGGTAAAGTGCCTTTGCCTGTGAACACTAATTTAGACCAGATTGCCTTCACCTGAGACGCTTCTTTATCTGCCAGTTTTTTATAAAATTCACCGCGGATTGCGGAACCTTCTGGTTGATCAATCGGTGTCAGTGCGGTGGATTTACCCAGGAAATACTGAGCAGCTTGCTCAGAGGTCATCTGCGGTGCTGCATTCTTCGGATTAACGACAATGACAACTTCCGCCATGGCAGACAACGAGGCGGCTATTAAAGTTAAGCCTAGTACTATCTTTTGAATTGTTCTCATATCGGCTCTCCTTAGAACACAAAATCAACTGCAGCTGCAACAACCGTAACCGGTCCTTTGAACGTCGGCACAGCGCGAATAAATGTGCCACCGTTGTCAGGCGAGAAACGATCTAATTGGACTTTTAATGCAGCGGATTTACTGAAATCCCAACGCACACCGACACTGTTACTAGTTTGGATCGCTCCAGAAGCAGCTAATGAATTTGCGCCGGCCGTCAGTGCTGCCAGTGGACCGGTTGTAGGCAAGCCTGCAACAGATTTTGGACTATCTTGGGTAACAGAGGCATGATTAAAGTAAGGCATAAATTTGCCGACACGATAGCCAAACATGGTGTACCAAGATGTCGATTCAGGTACCGTGAGAGACTCAGATTTACGTTTGCCGTATTCGGATAACACTACAAAATTTTGCCAATCTACGCCCAAGCCAACTGAAGTAAATGAGGCTTTAGTATCTTTAACACGGATACTGTTTGCTGCTGAAGTAAATCCAAATTGTGTCAGGCCACCAACAACCGTGTTCACTATTGATGAGTCTTCAACACTGACTTTGGTATCAACTCTGCCGAAACGGACAGTGAAAGGACCGTTTTCCAATTGCACATTCAGGCCGCTAAGGGATTTGAATTTTGCCGTGTAGAAGCGCCCAGCTGAAGTGTTGTTCGTCTCCGTCTGGCCCAGTGCTAATTGAGCGGTGAGTGTGCTGTCACCAAATGAAGTTTGATAAACAGCATCGACACCGTCAACACTTTCAATTAATACTTGTGAATACATTTCAACAGGTGGACGCAACATATTGTTTGCGTATCCAACATTGCGATAGTCCGAGATCATGTAGACGGGTAGTCCAACGCGGCCAACACGCACACTCAAATTGTCAGAAACTTTAAACTTCGCAAATGCCCATGCCAATTCACCACCGAATTCGTCCGTGACGTTTTTACGAACTAATCCCTGCGCAGTGAACGAAAGCCAATCGTTCATTTTTGCTGTTGCCTGAATACCAAAATTAGAATCTGGGCCAGTTTTTGCTGTAGATTTCACGCCTGCATATTGATTCGGACGAGAAAATTCAGCGTCGTCCGTGTTTGAGCGTGTCAGTGCAGCCGTACCAAAACCACTAATCGTGATTGTCGGGCCATCTGTAGAATCAGCAGCGTAAGCACTTGAAATCGCCAATGGCAATGCAAGTAGAGCCATGTAGGGTGTTAATTTCATTTTCTCTCCTTTTGAGTTTTAAGTTCTAGCCAATTTTTTCCGGAACTACAACGTTCATTGCATGGCAGAAGACCGCATGAAATGAACTAAAAAGCAGAAATGTGAATATTTTATTTGTCACACTTCAGTTAATGCCAAAGATTGCCACAAAGAAATGCTGCAATCCAGCAAAGTTGACATTCGTTATCATTTCAAGCCCAGATTAGACGATTAAAGGTTTTTATCAAGTTAACCTCCCGGTACAGCATTAATACGCAACAGATTTGTGACTTTTGGTGTCTTTTTTAACTGTTCGGTGTAATTTGATTTAGAGTTGGAATTTAAATATTTTCTGTGACTGTGACAAACATCTAGCAGCAAATTGTTACACAAAATCCTTCTTCACTTCATGCAGACAAATAGCTTGTTTTGAAAAGTTTTTTTATCTTCAACAAGCTAAATTAATAAATCTATCCGAGCTTAGTTGCTTTGTTTTATCGCAAATTCTATGATGGTCGTCTGCGCACTGGATATCGGTGCATACCGCCATTGTGAAGCTGCAGCGATCACTTCTTTGTCGAAATATTTAAGTGGCTTCGACTTAATAATATCGACCTGGCTTACTTTGCCATCCACGCCAATACTGATACGTGCGCTGATCAGTCCTTCTGTTACTCCTGCTTGAATTGCCGCCTGCGGAAAACTAGGCTGAACACTTGAAATCAGTTTCAACGCATTCTGAAAATTAAAATCGACTACCCTGGTTTGCGCAGCAGAAAGTGGCGCATAGCGCCACTGTGAAGCTGCAGAGACGACCTCCTTGTCGAACACTTTGGCCGGTTTTGCTTTAATAATTTCTACCTGTGCAACCTTACCGTCCAAACCAATTGTGAGGCGCGCGCTAACACTCCCTTCGGTAATACCCGCTAGTATTGCCGCGGCAGGAAAAGCAGGCTGAACACTTGAAATCAGTTTTGGAACGCTTAATTCAGGAACAGATTGAACCGGTGCGGGAGCGTTCGTTGGTTGTACTGGTGCGGGTTGTGGCGGCTTTATTGGAACTACCGCTGTAGCAACCACTTGAACGTCATTAGACTTATTGTTTGGAAGTACCTGTTGCGCAGCTACGATCGCAGTTTGTTTTGGTTGTTCTTGAGCTGGGCCCAGTTTGGGATCGGGTGATTTTATGTCCGTTTTTGGCTTACTATCTTTTTCCGCGTTTGTCTCTTTAATTTGTTTCTGTTTTGCCTCTTCGGCTAACTGTGCCGGTGTTTTAGTGGACGCCATCTCCATCCATTTAGTCACATCGGCTGTCTCTTCAGTATGACGTATCGCATTTTTAACTATGCCGGTTGGCGCAGACGGCGCTTGAGCAGATGCAGACGTTGCAGCGGAAGCTTGCTCGTTAGCTGGTTTTTTCTGGCATGCCGCGAGCAATGCAATAACGCAAGCTACGCAGACACGAATGCCTACAGAATGTCTCATTACGCGGTCTCCGCTTATCTATTTATTATTTATCTAAACAAATGTCAGGAACTCACTTTTAGGAGATATCTGATTCGTTTGATCAATACTAAAACGAGAAATGATTGTGAGCAAATGAAGTAACTCAAAGACGCAACGCTTAGTTGTTTATACGGTCTATTCTTACATTTTCCAGATACCGGGTTATTGAAAATCAGTAAAAAACCCCTTCTTTTAATGGAAGGGGTTTTTAGATAAATACTAGCGCGTGGATCAGCTATTAGAAATCGGCACTAATCGATATACCCCAGCTACGCTCTGCTTGAAAACTGTATTGATCAAATGCGACGCCTTTGCTATTCGCAGATACCGAGGTTACGTCTTGTTTATTGAACAAATTATTGATACCAACTTGCGTCCTGATATTTTTAACCGTTGATCCCAGTTCTTTCCAGCGATAACCCACTGTCAGATCTGTGGTTGTATAGGCTGCGATTTTATACGCAGCCGGTTCACCGTCTTTACCGTATTGGGATCCGACTGTTTTTGCGATCAGTGATCCATACAAACCGTTGGCTTTGTAAAGGACGCCAAATGCGGAAGTCGACTCTGGCGCTTTCGCGACCTGCAGATTAGTATCTTTGGTTTTTGCGCTGTTAATCGATCCATTCACATGCAAAGAAAAACCACTGCCGACATAGTAAGTCGCCGCCGCTTCCACACCTTTATAAACAACACCACCTTGGTTGTAGTACACCAGATCATTGCCAGTACCCGTGGAAGCAATTTTGTTATTGAAGTCGATGTAGTACACATCCGCATCAAATGTCAGGTTGCTAGACTGATGCACGGTGCCCAACTGGTAATTCGTTGACGTCTGCGGTTTAGGTGTGCTCAGGTTAGGATTGTTCACATAGAACATCGACAAATCAGGCACCAGAAAGCCTTTGGCAACCTGCGCGTATGCCGACCATTCTTTATTGACGCTGTAATTCACGGTCAAGAAAGGGAGAGTGGTTGAGTAGGTCTGATCTGCCTGAGTAGGAATACGCGTTGTCTGATTTACCGGGGCGTCCAAAGAACGCTGGAAATTTACATATTTCACGCCAGGCGTTACCGTCCATTGAGGCGCGACTGCCCATTCAAATTCAATAAAAGGCTGGTACTGCTTCCATGAAGAACGCTGATCGTAGGAAATCGTTTTTGGTGCTGTTGATTCCTTTGGATTAGGAACGCCTAATGTCCAGTCAAGATCATAGGTATGACGGTCGGTGTTTGAACTTTCCAGCCATACACCAGCACGCAATAAGCCGGCGTCGAGTCTATTCGTTGCTTTGAAAATATCGCCGTTCACACGATACGAATTCAGCTTGTTGTAACCAGGAACATTCTTATTGCCTGCCGGTCCGGCTTTTGTGCCGTTAGCGGTAGCACCGCTGGCATCCTGTCCAGAGTAAGTATCGTTATTGTAGGCATAGGTGTACAGCACGTTGTCGATGCCCCAACCTGCCAATTTTGTTTGCAGGCGAATATATTCAAAATCCGTCGTCTTGTTGTTGTAGTTATAGCCAAAATAATTCTGGCTCGTTGGATCATTGTTCAAAGCGTAGTTTTTGCCAAATTGCGCAACCTGGCTCAGGGTCGCTGGTCCTTTATCTGGCACATAGCTATGGATTTTGTTATAAGTAGAAAATACCGTAACGACGGTATCGCTACCAAAATTGCGCTGTGCCTTGAACTGATAATTGTCTTCGGTCACGCCACTGTATGACAGATAGCCGTCCGTGCTTAAACGCGAGGCATTGAACATAAAGCTCATGTCACCAAAATTGGCGAGCTGGCCGCTATCAATCTGCGCACCCAGCATCTTGGTATTCCATGAACCAAACGTTGCGTACGGGGTGAAATGGAAATCTGGTGATAATTCTTTAGAAAACAGATTAATAGATCCGCCAAAAGTCGCTTGCCCGAGGTTGCTGGCGTTACCCGGACCACGCTCAATTACCATGCCGCCGATAATCCGTGCCGGGAAATAGGATGTGGAGTGATGTGTAGGATTGTTGGTATCGCCAAAAGGAATACCGTCATACGTCATATTGTATTCGCCGTCCTGAAAGCCACGCAGAGTAACTTTGGTTTCCGCCAGACCAGGACCATTTGCAGAAACGCCGCCGCCAACGCTAGGAGCGATGCGGGCAACCGCATTGAAGTCGGCGAGCGGTGTCACCGCTTGTTCAATGAAGGTGGCGGTGATGATGGACTGCGGCTGCGTCGCTTTTAATGATGCCTGAACCGGTGCACGATTAGCAGCGCTGGAACCGGTGATCACCACTTTATCTTTGATCGCATTAGCATCCAGAGCAGAGCCGGATTCAACTACGGCATCTTGTGCCACTACCACGATTTGCGCCTGGGAATAGGTTTGCGCGGTCATTAAGCTGACGGCGATCAATACGTGTGCCGACATGACGCGACGGGTAAATTGCTGCTTGCGATCCATCATATTGCCTTCCTGATTATTTCTCGGTGGGTAAAAATTCCCCGAGTATAGGAAAGCGCTATGACGTGATGATGAACAAAAAATGACAATTCAATGACACTACAACAAAAAAGCGGAGCACTTGACTCCGCTTTTTTTATCGCCCATTTTTTGACTAACTTGTACTGAACTTATTACTTCAGTTATTGCTGCAGTTATTGTTTAGGTAATTGTTTAGGTTGTTGCGTCATGAGTTTGCATTTTGTTTTGCCATCCGACATCAGGCACGCCGTCATGAGTTTGCCGGTCTTGTCCCAGGACTGCATTTTCCAGCCCTCAGCAATCCGCTCCATAGTCATGAATCCGACTTCATTCGAATTACTGAAATGATCGACCTCAGCAGCAGGAAAAGGTGTCATGCCAGCAGGTATCTGATTTGGCAACGCTTGGTCCAGAGATGACCCTCCGTTACCGGAGACGAATTGTGTCGGATGATCGGATGTAAAACTGATCGCCTCAAACAAATGCACATGGCCAGATAAGGTCGCCTGTACTTTGCTTGGGAACAGTCGTACCGGATGATAGTTTTGCATCAGGCTTTGCAAAGCTGCGTTGCCTGGTTTAAATTCGACGGATTCCCCTTTTTTCCGGTCCGATGCAAAACCGAGTATCGGATGGTGATTGATAAAGAAATTAAAATCCGCCTGCTCAGACAACTGATCCACCGCCTGAAATTGTTGCATATAAATTGTGTAGGCTGGATCGATTTTCGCGATTGCTTTACCCGGAATTTTGGCAGAATCAAACACAATGAGTTGCGCGTTTTGTTCTCCAAATTTACCCAGTGGCACGGCATAAGGCGGACTGTAGTCACCACGCATATCGTCCTGCTCCAGATTGCAATCACGACCCGCTTGTAAAGGACGCGGGTCCATCATGCGCCACCAGCCTTGTCCTGCGCGGATACAGGATTCGTGGTTGCCGCGGACAACAACCCAGGGAGCGACTTTGAGCAAAGGGGCTGCTGGCGTAAAAAAATCCGCCTTCCAGGTATCCCAGCCATAACCCCATGGACTGCCTGCGCATTCAGCATTACCTTCAGGGCAACGGTTCTCACGATAGTGGTAATCACCGACGTGAATCACCAGATCGGGTTTAAATTCTGTCGCCGTTTTGATCACATCATAAAAAGCCCATTTACTCGCATCATTGCATGGCTGAAAATAATTATCGGCTTTCTTCAAGCGACAACCGGTATCGCCGATCACCAGAATTTTTTGCGGTACCTGCTTCGGTAAGGGCAAAGTCTGGCCATTGATACTGGCTACTCTGGTCGCCGGATTGAGAATCGCTTCACAGGTCAACACCGGAAAATCTGATGCTTTGGAGTCCTCGGCACTACTCGCCGTCTTACGTTGTGCGACGCTGCCTGAGGCGGCACGCACGGTCATAGTCTGGGCAACGCCGTCTTGTATCAGAGCCGGGCACATAGTTGCTCCGGTAATACTGCGGGCAATCGCCTGGCCTTGTTCACCCAATACGACCCAGTTAAAGCCTTGTTCCGAAACAAGAGCGCGCTGAAATACTGTCGATGTTTGTGATGATACAGAGGTGACGGAAGTCACCGGTGCCATCGTACTGCAGGCGCTGAATGCACCAATAAGGCCAACGATAATTAATCGCTGAACGCAGTATAACGAGGTAGAAGAAAAACCATGCTTCATGAAATATCCCGGGCTATCAATGACGAAAAATATGTCGCGTATAGCTTAACCGCAATTTGTTTCCGGGGGATGAATCGGGATTGTATATTCTTGTAACCTAGGATTATTGGATTATTGGATTATTGGATTATTGGATTATTGATTAGTCTGTGCGGAGAATGTGATGCGTCAGGAAAGTTTTTTATGACGACGGGTCAATAAAAAAAGGAGGCGTTAGTGACTCCCTTTTTTCATGGTTGAACATTATTGCATGACCCAGGCGAAGGAAATATTGTCCCATTTATTTGGCTTGCTATGGTTGACGAGGGACTTGAAATTACATTCTTTCAAGGCAGTCAGAGAGGCATTGTCCAGGCTGCGATAGCCGCTGGATTTGACCACCTTTGCATCAACCACCTTACCCTCTTCGTTCGTCATGAATTGCAATTTCACCAGGCCTTCTTCACTCAGGCTGATCGATTTATCAGGGTAAGCCGGAATATCGCAGCTCTTTGTTTCAAACGGATTTTTTGCCTCACTGGCAAAAACTTGCGCAGAAACTACAGACATGAACAAAGCAGAGATAGCGCACAAACGACGAGTAGTGATGAACATACATCCTCCGAAAATTTGAGATGAGAGTGACGCAAATGGCGACGCAATAGTAGCCGCAAGATGTTTGATTCGTTCCTGAAAACGCTGCAGGCAGAATCACTATAAAGAGCAATTCATCTCATTAAAAATTGATTATTCGAATAGGAGATATTCCCAAAAACCATAATAGTTGCCTTGCATCAAGGCAGTGCAAGAAGACATATTCGCTTGATATTACTTTTCTCCAGGCCAGTGCAGATATCGTCTGCCCGGCACTATTGATGCGCTTTTTCTATCTGACTTGGTGCAATAAATTTTTTCTGTTTTTTTAAAAAAACCTGGTTTTTTTGTCAGGCGAATAAAGATGCCTCCTCTAACGCTAACAAACGCTGTTTGTTTTGCACGCCTCCGGCATAGCCGGTCAATGCCCCATTACCTGCAATCACGCGATGGCAGGGGATGATGATGGAAATAGGATTACGTCCGTTGGCAGCACCCACCGCGCGTACAGCCGCCGGATGCTGAATCTGTTTCGCCAGTTCGCCATAACTGACGGTGGTGCCGTAAGGTATACGGCGCAAGGCTTGCCAGACCGTTTGCTGAAATGCAGTGCCAGCAGAGTAATCAAGCAGCAGATCAAAGTCTTGGCGTTGCCCGGCAAAGTACTCGGCCAATTGATGTCGTGCCTGCTGCAAGATGGGATGATCAGCTTGCTCATGCCAGCCTTGGGACCCTTTGAAATGTTTATGCTCTTCAAAATAAATGCCCGCTAATCCCTGCTCACTGGCGGCAATTAACAACATGCCGACCGGACTTGGATAATTTATATAAAACATCGTCGTTTCCTTGTTTACTAAATTCAACATATTCTGTGCATGAACGAACCTGCTTATTCCTTATGTATTCCTTATTTACTCCTTACTGAGCGAGTGCCATAACAATAAGGCTGCATAAGCGCGCCAGGGCGACCATGCGGCAGCACGCACCAACAACTGTTTTTCAGTCAGACGGGTATCCGGGGCAATCGCCGCTGCTTTTTGTAAAGCCAGATCACCTGCCGGAAACGCATCGGGATAACGTAGTGCACGTAAAGCGATGTATTGCGCCGTCCATTCACCAATACCGACTATGGTTTTTAGCTCGGTGACGACATCGTCAAAACCTCGTCCTGATTGCCTTTGCAAACCTCCGCTGAGTGCAAAACGGGCGACGTTTTGAACCGTCGCGGCACGGGTTCCGGGAACACCAATTCTGGCGATGTCTTCCACGGGCAATCCGGCAAGCCGCTCCGGGCTGGGGAAATGAAAACCTACTGCAGCAAACGGCGTGCTGACCGGTTCGCCAAATCGTTGCACCAGACGCCCCGAAACAGTCGTGGCACCGGCAACGCTAACTTGCTGCCCGAGTACAGCACGGATAGCAAGTTCAAATACATTAAAAGCGCCAGGCACTCGCAAACCCGGCGTCCGCGCTAGTTGTACCGCCAATAAAGGTTCGGTCGCCAGATGCGCTTGAATCACGACAGGATTGGCCTCCAGATCGCATAATTGTCTGACCTTGGCAATCAGCGGCATCAGCACGGTGGACAAACCAGGTGCCACTTGCAACGCGATCTGCTGCTTGTCAGGCAGATGGCTGATTTGTAACCAGCCAGTTTTACCTTCGAGCTGGACGCTGCGCACATATGAGGCTTTACCGTCCTGCTCAATCACAGCCTCTAGCCCCGGCATGGCCCGACCGCGCAGATACGCCAACAAGGCATCCCAGGCAAACGGTGGCCGGTAAGCAAGGCGCAATACCAGTCCGTCACTCTCGGCAGCAGCGGCACGGCGTATTGATCCGGGTGCCATTTTGTAACGCTCGGCAAATAAAGCGTTGAAGCGGCGCACACTGCCGAAGCCTGCGGCATACGCGACGTCCGTCATCGGCAGATGGGTTTCCTGCAATAGTTTTTTGGCGAATAACAGGCGCTGTGTCTGCGCTAATTCGACTGGAGTCACTCCAAACTGTTGCTGCAATACGCGTCGTAACTGGCGCGACGATAAACCAACCTGCTCCGCAAGCGCTTCAATTCCGCTTTCATTCAATGCCCCTGCAGCGATACGTTGCCACACGGCATATGCCAGATTTTGCTGAAGTGCATAGGGCGCTAATTCAGGGCGGCACCGCAGGCAGGGACGAAAACCCGCGGCTTCGGCTGCCGCTGCAGAACTGTAAAAGCTGCACGATGATGCGCGCGGCGTTCTGACTGAACAGATAGGGCGACAATATATTCCTGTCGTACTCACACCAGTAAAAAAGACGCCATCGAAACGACTGTCTTTGGCAGACAATGCCCGATAGTAATAATGATCACGCTCAGCGTCATCCTGAAAATATGAGGGGAAAGCGAAAGTATCCATAAGCATCTTTATACGGCATTCTCCTGAGGCGATCTAGCCGTTTTCGGACAGATCAGGCTGACGATGTCCAACTCCTCAGCGCAGTTAAGTATCTGACTGCTTGCGGCAACAAATACTGCACCAAAGCGTCATGGTCAAAGCAGCAGTCCACATAACAATGCGGTTTGCGCTACACTCGATTTCGGGCTTTACTTACTCGTTTTTTGCGAAATCTCTCATGACCTCCTCCGCATCCCCCAATTCCACTGCGCCTGTCAGCGCCCCAGATCTGAAAACCGTGCTGTTGGCGAGTGGTTTTATCCTGACCCTGGCAATGGGCGTACGACACGGTTTTGGCTTCTGGCTGCAACCTATTTCACAGGCACATGGCTGGACACGCGAAACCTATTCGCTTGCCAACGCGATGCAAAATCTGATGTGGGGCGTCTTTGGTCCGTTCGCCGGAATGGTGATCGATAAATTTGGTACGGCACGGGTGATTGTGGTTGGCGCGTTCTTATATGTCGCGGGATTATTGTGGATGGCGATGGTTGATCAGCCGGGCTTATTCATCATGGGATCCGGTATCCTGATTGGTGCGGCACTGGCATGTACCTCATTCGGTGCAGTCAGTGGCATCATAGGCCGTAGTGCTCCCGAGGCCAAGCGTTCATGGGCGTTTGGCATGTCGTCTGCAGCCAGCTCTTTCGGCCAGTTTGTGATGATGCCGGTCGAACAGCAACTGATCAATCATACGGGCTGGCAAAATGCGTTTTACATCCTGGCCGCTATGCTGCTGGCAGTCATGCTGCCAATGGCCTATAAGCTGCGCGAGCCACCACTGGTGCATGCAAGCGGTCCGCAGCAAAGTATTATGGAAGCGATCCGCGAAGCCTTTGCTTACAAGCCTTTTTTGCTGTTAGTCGCCGGCTATTTTGTATGCGGCTTCCAGTTGGTATTTATCGGCGTACATATGCCCGCCTATTTGAAAGATAAAGGCATCATGGATCCGAATGTGGCGGTGATCGCTCTGGCGCTGATAGGTTTGTTTAATATTTTCGGTTCTTACTATGCGGGCAAACTTGGTGGCATGTTTCCCAAGCGTTATCTGCTGTCATCAATTTATATCAGCCGCAGCGTCGTCATAGGTCTGTTTCTACTAGCGCCGTTATCCGCGTATTCTGTTTATATTTTTGCTGCCGCGATGGGGGTATTCTGGCTGTCAACTGTGCCACTGACTAATGGCGTCATTGCCGGAATTTTTGGCCTCAAATATCTATCGATGCTGTCGGGATTCGTGTTCTTTTCGCATCAGGTGGGCAGCTTCCTCGGTGTTTGGCTAGGCGGTTATATCTATACACGCACGGGTAATTATGATGTGGTCTGGATGGTTGTTCTAGCTCTGGGAGTATTTGCGGCGCTGGTGAATCTGCCTATCAATGAGAAACCCATCACGCGCATGACTGCCGTCGCGGCTTGATATGAAAATACGTCTGACATGGCCGGCCATACTGTGCGCCCTGATATTGGCAGCGGTACTGTTGTTCACGTTCATGGCGTATTTACAGCCTTCATTTATTTTGGATCTCGCCAATCGTTTTGTACTTTGTTGACGTAGTCTATGCAGAACGCGTCTCGTCCCCATAGATAAAATACGTTCTGAATATTCGTGGACTAAGATAGACCGCTTGACTAAGGTAGCTCATGACATTTCCCCAAGCTCGCCCCGTCGTTCAGCAGTTAGGTGCCTCACAAATTCGTGAAGTCGCCAATGCAGGTATCGGCCTCACCGACGTTTTACCGTTCTGGTTCGGCGAGCCGGATCAGGTGACACCGCCCTTCATTCGTGAGGCAGCCAAACAGGCTCTGGATGCAGGCGACACCTTTTATACCCATAACTATGGCATCCCCGCACTACGCACTGCCATTGCAGCTTATCTGTCGGGCCTGCATCAAACAATCGCACACGAGCGCGTCGCGGTGACATCGTCGGGCGTATCCGCCTTGATGCTGGTGGCACAGACCCTGCTAAATCCTGGCGATCGTGTGGTTGCGGTAACGCCATTGTGGCCGAATCTGATCGAGATACCCAAGATATTGGGTGCCGAAGTGGTGAAAGTCGTCTTGGAATTTGGTCATAGCTGGGAACTTGATCTGCAAAAATTACTGGACGCCTTAACACCCGGCACCAAAATGCTGATGGTAAATTCGCCGAATAACCCTTCCGGCTGGGTTATGCCGCGACATCAACAGGAAATCGTACTCGACCATTGCCGCCAGCATGGCATCTGGATTTTGTCTGATGATGTGTATGAAAGACTGGTGTACGCGGAGCAGCCACATCAAGCACACTGCGCTCCGTCTTTCTTGGATATTGCTACGCCGGAGGATCGTCTGGTGTCGACCAATAGTTTTTCTAAAGCCTGGCTGATGACGGGCTGGCGGTTAGGCTGGATCGTCGCTCCGGCAAGCGTAATGGAAGATTTGGGCAAACTAATTGAATTTAATACCTCATGTGCACCCGGCTTCATCCAGAGAGCGGGAATTACCGCGTTGGAACAAGGCGAAGATGTACTGCGGCATACGCTAAGCCGTTACCAGACTGCCAGAGATTTTTTATACCAGAACCTGAACGCCTTGCCGGGTATCACGGCGCCTTTGCCTAAGGGCGCGATGTATTTGTTTTTTCGGGTCGACGGAGAGAAAAATACCTTAAACCTGTGCAAGAACCTGGTCAGAGAAGCAGGACTAGGCTTGGCGCCGGGAAGTGCCTTTGGCCCGGAAGGAGAAGGCTATGTGCGCTGGTGCTTTGCCAGCTCTGTCGACAGTCTGGCCTTGGGCGTCGATCGCCTGAAAAACTATCTGGCAACGCGGTAATTCTGGTTTTTCCTTAGATTGCAGGGTTGAGTAAATTATCGATTTAGATGAATTCTGCAGAAACAGTCTGAACTCAGCGCGGTCCGGCATGTCACAGCATCAGTCGGCATTTTCCATTATGCAGCCTGATGCTATGATGGACTTTCTGTTTTTCCCTACACAACTTAGAAAAGACCACCATGTCCAAACCCCTGTTCATGTTGCTCTGTTCCAGCCTGGCGATCCATACCAGTCTGGCAGCAGATACTCCGCCAGCCAATCCGGCAAAAATCGACGGCGCAATGGTACGCAGCGCCTTCGCTGGTAATCCTTTTTACACAGCCAGCACGCTGGCGTATGAAATGCCGACGTTCGACAAAATTCAGGATGCGCATTATGCGCCGGCATTTGCCGAAGGGATGCGCCAGCATGCCGCGGAGATCAATGCTATCGCTGACAATACTGCCAAGCCGACATTCGAGAACACGATTGTGGCGATGGAGCGTTCCGGTCAATTGTTGGGCAGAGTATCTACCGTATTTTTTAACATGGCGAGTGCCAACACTAATCCTGCGATTGAAGCGCTCTCTCGCGATCTGGCACCTAAGCTGGCAGCGCACCGGGACGCGATCAATCTGAATGCCAAATTATTTGCGCGCGTCAACGAGATCTATAGCCAGCGCAAGCAACTGGCACTGGACGCCGAATCACGCCGTTTGCTGGAGCGTTATTACACCGACTTTGTTCGTGCTGGTGCAAAATTATTTGACGCGGATAAAATCAAACTGAAATCACTGAACGCCGAATTGGCAAGCCTAGGCACGACATTCAGCCAGAACGTATTGAAAGAAACGAATGCGTCTGCCCTGATTGTCGATACAAAAGCAGAACTAAAAGGCTTATCCGACAGCGAGATCGCCAGCACTGCAGAAGCAGCCAAAGCCCGCGGCCTGCCTGGCAAATACCTGATCGCACTCATGAACACCACCGGCCAGCCTTATGAAGCGCGCCTGAGCAACCGTGCACTGCGTCAGCGTCTGCATGAAGCCTCTGTGGAGCGCAGTAATCATGGCGGTGAATTTGATAATCGTGAAGTCGCCATTAATCTGGCCAAACTGCGCGCCGAACGCGCTGTCCTGCTCGGTTATGCCAATCATGCCGCTTATCAGCTAGAAGATGCCACAGCCAAAACAACGGATGCTGTGAATAGGATGCTACGTGAGCTCGCACCGGCAGCAGTCGCTAACGCAAAAAAAGAAGCGACTGAAATGCAGAAGCTCATCGATGCGAAAAAGGGCGGCTTTAAGCTTGCTGCGTGGGACTGGTCGTTCTATAGCGAACAAGTACGCAAAGCCCAATACAGTTTTGATGATAGCCAGCTACGTCCGTATTTTGAACTGGATAATGTGCTGCAAAAAGGCGTGTTCTTTGCCGCGACACAGCTATATGGCATCACCTTCAAAGAGCGCAAAGACTTGCCAGTATATAACCCGACTGTACGCGTCTTTGAGGTGTTTGATGCGGACGGCAAGCCACTGGCTTTATTTCTGGCAGATATGTATGCACGCGACAATAAGCGGGGCGGAGCCTGGATGAATGCCTATGTGCAGCAATCCGGATTGTTTGCGCAACGCCCGGTTGTCGCCAACCATCTGAATATTCCGCAACCACCGGCAGGTCAGCCAACCTTACTAACTTATGATGAAGTCAGGACCGCCTTCCATGAATTTGGCCATGCGTTGCACGGCATGTTCTCGAACGTCCGCTATCCGCGCTTCTCAGGCACCAGCGTGCCTAGGGATTTTGTTGAATACCCCTCGCAAGTCAATGAAATGTGGGCAGTATGGCCAGAGATTTTGAAGAACTATGCGCATCACTATCAGACTGGACAGGAAATGCCGCCAGAGCTGTTAGCCAAGCTGTCGGCAACGGCGAAATTTAATCAGGGCTTCGCCACCACGGAATATCTGGCAGCATCCCTGTTAGATCAGCGCTGGCATCAACTTGCACCGGCGCAAATTCCGGCCGATGCGCTGGCATTTGAGGCAAGTGCATTGAAACAGGCAGGTGTCGATTTTGCACCGGTACCACCACGTTATCGCAGTACCTATTTTTCACATATTTTTGCCGGTGGCTATTCGGCAGGCTATTACGCATATCTATGGAGTGAAGTGCTCGATGCCGACACAGTAGACTGGTTTAAAGAAAACGGTGGGCTAAGTCGCAAAAACGGCGACTGGTTCCGCCAGCAACTGCTGTCGCGGGGTGGCAGCGTAGATGCAATGGAATCGTTCCGCAACTTCCGTGGCCGTGATGCGCAGATCGAACCTTTATTGCTACGCCGCGGTTTAAAAGCAGATACGAATGCAAAATAAATGAGGTAACTGCCAAGGCAGTTACCCTCTATTGAGCTGACTCACGAATATCAATAAAGTCATGCCGGTAGATCGTGTGTATAAAAAAAGGAGCCGGTGGCTCCTTTTTTAACATCAAAATATACTCAGAATACTTACTCAAGTTTCCAGACAAAATCCACTTTAGTCCAGAGCTGTTCCGCCTTACCG
The DNA here is from genome assembly GCF_049340165.1 of Undibacterium sp. Xuan67W. Lineage (NCBI taxonomy): Bacteria > Pseudomonadati > Pseudomonadota > Betaproteobacteria > Burkholderiales > Oxalobacteraceae > Undibacterium > Undibacterium sp. Xuan67W. Next base: position 36,676 of record NZ_JBMPPN010000003.1, on the reverse strand, counting down.
TCCTTGGTTCCTGGCTTGAATTTGCACAAGCTTAATGCGGTCAGCGCAGCTTTATCCAGACTCTTGGAACCACTCGATTTTTCAACTTTAGACTCGGACACTTTGCCGTCGGTAGCAACCAGGAAACCCAGAGACACCGTACCGGTTTCTTCATTCATCAACGCCGCCTTCGGATACTTAGGAGGGTCGCAGGACTTATTATCAATCACAGGTGCAACCTCTGCTGCCAACGCAGAACTGGCAGCCGCCGCGAGCAAAAATGCACTAGCGATGGAAGATAAACATGCTTTCATAAGTTAACTCTTCTTTTTCAAATTGAGATCAAAATTGTGCCACAAACTACGCTAAACACAAACTGGCAAGCAAAGCACTGCTAGTTTGTATTTTAGAACTCTTCCCACTCGTCAGCACTTGGGGCGCTGTGACGGCTACTGGCACTAGCAGCACTGGATGCGCTTGCTTTGGGTGATGCTGACGGAGCTTTTTTGACGTTTGCTCTGGCAGCTGGTAAAGATTTAATATTCGATGCTTTTGGCTTCGGCTTAACAGGTGCGGCAGCTTCAACACGACGCACTGGTGCAGGTGCTTTCTCCATCGCATGCTCAGCGGCATTGAGTTTAAAAATACTGACTACTTTTGCCAGTTCTGCCGCCTGATCCTGCAAGCTTTGTGCTGCCGCTGCTGCTTCCTCTACCAGAGCGGCATTTTGCTGCGTCATACCATCCATTTCAATAATGGCGTGGTTGACGTGTTCAATACCGACGCTCTGTTCCTGGCTGGCGGCACTGATTTCGGCAATAATGTCTGTGACATGCTTCACGCTGGAGACCACCTGATCAATCGTTACGCCTGCCTGACCCACCAGTTTGGTACCGATGTCGACTTTTTCTACTGAGGTACCGATCAGGGTTTTAATTTCTTTTGCAGCTGCGGCACTACGCTGCGCCAGATTACGGACTTCTGCAGCCACCACCGCAAAACCACGACCTTGCTCACCAGCACGCGCTGCTTCAACTGCCGCATTTAATGCAAGAATATTTGTCTGGAATGCGATACCGTCAATCACACTAATGATATCGACGATCTTTTTGGAGGACTCGTTAATTGCACTCATGGTATCGACGACCTGCGAAACCACGACACCACCCTGACGAGCAACTTCGGACGCCGAAGCAGCTAACTGATTGGCTTCGCGCGCATTGTCTGCGTTCTGCTTCACAGTGGTCGTCAGTTCTTTCATTGATGACGTTGTTTTTTCCAGTGAACTGGCTTGCTGTTCCGTACGGGAAGACAGATCCAGATTGCCGCTGGCAATTTCGCTGGATGCTGTAGCAATTGTATCGGTACCCTGGCGGACCTGACCAACGATATTGACCAGGCTGTCGCGCATAGTTTTCATCTGCGCGATCAGACTACTGTCATCACCTGAATTGCTATCAATTGACACTGCCAGATCACCTGCCGCAATACGATTTGCAATGTGTGCAGCGTAGTCAGGTTCCCCACCGAGCTGTTTCAGCAAACTGCGAGTAATCACAACACCGGCAAAAATACCGGCCAGCAAAGCTAAGCTGCCGAGTACCAGCATCAGATTACGCGCTGTACCAAAAGCCGATCTCGCGTCCTCTGAGCTTTGCTCATTCACTTTGTCTTTCAAGGTCACCATTTCATCCAGCGCATCTAACCATTTCTTTTGCACGGGACGGATTTTTTTGATCAGGGTGATAGTTGCGACCTCAGGATTATTCGCCAGACCTAATTCCTGTGCTTTGGCAGGCAACGGTGCTGAGGCATTTTCTTGTTCTTTCAGCTTTGCGAGTAAGGCTTTTTCTTCCGCAGAAGTCGCCGTCTCTGACGCAAACATCGATGCTAATTTAGCCTCAGCTTCTGTGTATTTTTTTGACTGTTCTTTGATCTTGGCCAGCTCTGGCTCCATATCGCCTGCATCATTTAGCAAGGTCAGATTACGCAGCGATACCATACGGTCATAGACAATCGCACGCATCTCAATCACCAGACGCGTTTCAACGTTATTGACGTTGACGATGCGCTCCAGCCGGTCTTCGATTTGTGACATGCCTCTGATGCCAAGTGCAGTCACGACGATCAGCAGGGTTAACACTAAAGCGAAACCCAATCCCAAACGCTTGCCTACCTTCATTTTTGCAAAGTTCATAATTCAGTCTTAGTGAAGTAAGGAATAAAATCCACATCAGGTATTCAATATCGATTTCGCTTACCCGTTTATTGACTTAACGAGTACGACGTTTTTTCATTGAATCATTGAGTGGCGATACAGTGCGACCAGTGATGCTTTTGCGACTTTTTGAAACAAACAAATGATTGTTCTCTAGTGTAAGCATAAAACGCTCCACATGGGTAAATCGCGCATCCGAAGTAAAGAAATATACGCTATTTTTCCGTATGGCAAGTTATTTTCTGTAGTTCAAATACAGGAGAAAATCATTTTATTCATTAGTGAAATCAAAAAATATTTACTTTTAGTTACGGACAAAAAGACGACTTTGAGATGCGTCGTTTGGCAGAAAAATTTGCTATAACACCAAGCAATAGAACTATCGTGTTCGATAAAGCGATGTTGCAAAATTTTGTTTGCTTTCAATGGCCTGATGCAGATCAATTGATACCGTGCATCATCGTTCTGATATGGCAAGGTAATGCATGAGTGATAATCTCTTACATGTCAAAATGGCGCTGAGATTTTTTGGCAATTCTGTGCCAATTTTCGCAGCGAAGCAACACTCTAAAAAAAATACTGCTGGAGTAATCATGCCGGACCCAATTCAATTCTATTTTCGCGGCAAAAGCCATCTGGTTAGTGATACAGCACCCACGCAAACTTTATTGCAATATTTACGAGAAGATCTTCATTGCACAGGCACCAAAGAAGGTTGCGCGGAGGGCGATTGCGGTGCTTGTACGGTCGTTATCGGTGAATTAAAACAAGACCGATTACAGATGAAATCGGTGAACGCATGTCTGCAATTTTTACCGACCCTGGATGGCAAGGCTATTTTCACCGTTGAAGATTTGAGTAACACCGGATCGCTCCATCCGGTTCAGCAGGCAATGGTGGATTGCCACGGATCGCAATGCGGTTTTTGTACCCCCGGCTTTGTGATGTCTCTGTGGGATTTGTATTTAAGAGAAGTGGATACCGGAACGACAAATACCACAACAAATCGCGATATCAGCACAATGCCGCTGGATCGTAAAAAAATCGATAACGCCTTAAGCGGAAATCTATGCCGCTGCACAGGCTACCGCCCTATCATCGATGCCGCTCGTCAAATGGCTAAGCTGCCAAAACAAGACTTTGACCGTGATGCCTTGAGCCAGACCTTGCGCGGACTGCAAAGAGAACAGACTTTGTCATACCAACACCGGGATCAGCGCTTTGATGCACCGCAGACGCTGACAAGCCTGCTCTCCTTACGAGCAACCAGACCTGATGCTGTGCTGCTGGCGGGCGCGACCGATGTGGGCTTGTGGGTGACCAAGCAATTACGCGATCTGAATGACATTATTTATCTGGGCGAAGTCGCGGAACTGCAGCTGGTATCTGTTGAAGACAATGTATTGAATATCGGTGCCACGGTCCCGCTTGACGAGGCCTATCAGGCAGCAACAAATTACTATCCTGAGCTAAACGATCTGTGGCAACGCTTTGCCTCCTTGCCTATCCGTCATATCGGAACATTAGGCGGGAATGTTGCAAACGGATCGCCGATCGGTGACTCCATGCCCTGGCTCATTGTTCTTGGTGCCCAGATCGTCTTAAGCAGTTTATCCGGACAGCGCCGCCTGCCTTTAGAGGACTTTTATCTTGGCTACCAAAAGAAAGATTTACGTGCGGATGAGATTGTGACGACGATCGAATTGCCTTTGCCATCAGCTCAGCAAATTTTCCGCACATATAAACTCGCCAAGCGTTTTGACCAGGATATTTCCGCAGTGTGCGCCGCATTCTCCGCCCAATTACAAGATGGACGCTTACGCAGTGTACGCATCGCGTTTGGCGGCATGGCGGCAACACCGAAACGAGCCCTTGCGGCAGAAGCCTGTCTGGAGAATCACCTTTGGGATGAAGCAAATCTGCTCAAGGCAATGACCGCACTGGCACAAGATTACGCACCGCTGTCCGATATGCGCGCCTCTAGCGAATACCGGATGACGACAGCACAAAATCTCTTACACAGATTTTGGCTAGAAACTCGTCCTCACGCACCACTGCCAAAAGCCACCCTCGATGTATTTGCCGCACCGGATCTCGCCCGTGAAGGAGTCGATCGATGAACTCGCTCACAGACATGAATACATCAACACTGGCAACAAAGTGGAAAGAAGTGGGCCAAGCACATCCGCATGAATCTGCAATCCTGCATGTTTGCGGTACGGCGACATATACCGACGACATTCCTGAAGTGCGCGGAACATTGCATGCGGCACTGGGCTTATCACAAAGAGCACATGCCAAAATAATTACCCTCGATCTGACGCCGGTAAAATCGGCTGAGGGCGTAGTGGCGGTATTTACTGCCAGCGATTTTCCCGGTACGAACGATTGCGGACCAATCTTGCATGACGATCCGATTCTGGCAGACGGCATCGTTGCCTATGTGGGACAGCCGATCTTCGTTGTTGTCGCCAGCACGCATGATCTGGCGAGGCGCGCAGCACGTAAGGCCGTGATCGTCTATGAAGACTTACCCGCGATTCTGACGCCACAGGATGCACGTGCCGCACAGTCATTTGTGCTGCCCCCGATGTCTCTGCAAAGAGGGAATGCGCAGCGAGCGATGCACAGCGCTCCGCATCGCTTACAAGGTCAGTTGCAAGTTGGCGGTCAGGAGCAATTTTATCTCGAAGGGCAAATCGCCTATGCCTTGCCAAAAGAAGCAAAGGCAATGCAAGTCTATTGCTCAACTCAGCATCCGAGCGAAATGCAACACGTAGTGGCACATGCGCTGGCGATTCCTTCACATCAGGTACAAGTCGAATGCCGGCGCATGGGTGGTGGTTTTGGCGGCAAAGAATCGCAATCCGCCTTGTGGGCAGCCAGTGCAGCGCTCTGTGCAATGCACTTGCAAGTTCCTGTCAAACTGCGCGCTGATCGTGACGACGACATGATGGTGACAGGCAAACGTCACGAGTTTTATTATGAGTACGAAATCGGCTACGACGACCAAGGCTTGATCCTGGCAGCAAGAATCGAAATGGTGTTGCGCGCTGGGTTTTCTGCGGATTTATCAGGGCCGGTGGCTACGCGTGCTGTCTGCCATTTCGATAATGCGTATTATTTATCGGATGTCGAAATCAAGGCGCTCTGCGGTAAAACAAACACGCAATCGAACACGGCTTTTCGCGGATTTGGTGGCCCGCAAGGTGCGATCGCGGTGGAATACGTGATCGATGATATTGCGCGTAATCTCGGCAAAGACGCCTTAAGTATTCGCAAGCTTAATTTTTATGGACGCAACGACAAAGAAGGTCGCAATACAACGCATTACGGTCAAAAAGTTGTTGATAACGTGATTCATGAAATCGTCGCCGAGCTGGAGCAAAGCAGCGCTTATCAAGAACGGCGAGCCGCTATTGAGGTGTTTAATCAGGACAGCCCGATCCTAAAAAAAGGACTGGCGCTGACACCGCATAAATTTGGTATCGCTTTTAATGTCACCCATCTGAATCAGGCTGGCGCTTTGGTTCATGTGTACACCGATGGCTCAGTCTTGGTCAATCACGGTGGTACCGAAATGGGACAAGGCCTGCATACCAAGGTCGCACAGGTAGTGGCGCATGAACTCGGTATTCCGCTGGCTCAGGTAAAAATAACAGCGACCGATACCAGTAAAATTGCCAATACCTCTGCCACGGCAGCATCGACAGGTGCCGATCTGAACGGCAAGGCCGCGCAGCACGCAGCTCACCAGATCCGGGACAGACTGGCTGTCTTCGCATCAAGTCTCTTCGGTGGCAATGCAGAAGACGTGCAGTTTTTTTCCGGACAGGTGTTAGCTGGAAGCGACCAGCTCAGCTTTGCCGAATTGGTACAAAAAGCGTATCTCGCCCGTGTGCAGTTATGGTCAGACGGTTTCTACGCGACGCCGCATTTGCAATGGGATAGCAAGACCATGACGGGTAATCCTTTTTCGTATTATGCCTACGGTGCTGCAGTATCCGAGGTCATCGTTGATACGCTGACTGGCGAATGGAAATTACTGCGCGCAGATCTGCTCTACGACGCAGGAAACTCACTGAATCCTGCAATTGATCTTGGTCAGGTCGAAGGTGCTTTTATTCAGGGCATGGGCTGGTTAACGACAGAAGAATTATGCTGGGATGCCAAAGGCAAACTGACTACGCATGCGCCTTCAACATATAAGATTCCAGCGATCTCAGACTGTCCTGAGGATTTTCGTGTGCAGTTATTCGGCAAGCACAATATTGCAGACAGTATCCATCGCTCAAAAGCAACGGGAGAGCCGCCCTTGCTGCTACCCTTTTCCGTGTTTTTTGCGATCCGTGATGCGATCGCCAGTGTAGCTGCTCATCGACGTAATCCGCCTTTACAGGCACCGGCAACTGGCGAGGCGATACTAAAGGCGATCAATGCTATTCGTGTGTAATTCCGTTTTCCATCACGCCTACCGTTGCGAGCGGCACCCGGATATTCGCGACGAAGGAAAAGCATAAGATAACTTTATGTTGTTTAGAATTTTTCCTGTCCGTATCTGAAAGTTTATTATCGGCACGCAATAATACGATGCGTTCACGTAGTATTTTTAGAAGTTTCCATATCAATCCCGCAGGTTTCATGCGCCTCTCAAGACTGTTTTGAGCTGAAAGGCGCATGAATAGTGCGGGTTCAAAGTACACATTATGCATTCTCAGTTACCTACAAAGACGCAAGCCTATCGCGCCAGTCTGCTGCATTTTATTGATGATCCCCTGACGAGTGATCAGGCGACGCAATGGTGTGAAGACGGATTGCTGATCGTTTGTGATGGACGGATCCAGGCCGCCGGTCATTACGCAACTCTAAAATTGACCTTGGATGATGACGTCGTAGTGCAACATTTTCCCGGCAAGATCATCATGCCCGGCTTCATTGACAGTCATATTCATTATCCTCAAACCGACATCATAGGATCGCCCGCACCCGGACTTTTGCCGTGGCTGGAGCAATATACGTTTCCGGCTGAACGACGATTTCAGGACCGTCATCACGCCGGTGAAGTTGCGGAATTTTTTCTCGACGAGCTGCTACGGTGCGGCACCACGACCGCAATGGTGTATTGCACCGTACATCCTGAATCGGTCGATGCTTTTTTTGAAGCAAGCTCATCATGCAATTTGCGGATGATTGCAGGTAAAGTATTGATGGACAGGAATTGTCCGGAATTTTTACGTGACACTGCAGAAGGTGGCATACGTGATAGCGAAGCGCTGATCCAAAAATGGCATAACAAAGGTCGCCAACTGTATGCGATCACACCGCGTTTCGCACCAACTTCTACTGAAGCACAGATGCAACTTGCCGGTGAGTTAGCACACACCTATCCAGACACTTTCATACAAACCCATGTCGCAGAAAACCGCGACGAATGTGCCTGGGCGAAAAGTCTGTTTCCGCAGGCGCGCAGCTATCTCGACATCTATGATCGCTATGGCTTAATGCGAGAACGTGCGATGTACGGCCATTGTATCTGGCTCGATAACGAAGACCGGGCACGCATGTCCTCCACCCGCTCCGCAGTGGCACTGTGTCCAACATCAAACCTGTTTCTGGGCAGCGGATTGTTTGACTTTAAAGCTGCTGAGCAAGAAAAAATTCTCTTGTCACTAGCAACGGATGTGGGGGGAGGCACCTCATTCTCTATGCTGCAAACCATGAACGAAACTTATAAAGTTGCTCGTATGGGTGGGCACCACTTATCCGCTACAAGGATGTTTTATCTGGCGACACTAGGCGCCGCACGCAGCATGCAGCTAGACGGGTGCATTGGTAGTTTCACGGTAAATACGGAAGCTGATTTTATCGTACTCGATCCGCAGGCAACACCACTAATGGCCCGCCGCACCTCACAATGCAATTCACTGGAAGAGCTGTTATTCGCACTGGCACTTTTAGGAGATGACCGCCAGATAGTCAGCACCTATGCGGCTGGTAAGCAAGTGCATGTGCGAAAGTAGTTGGTGTCAATTTGGTTCTGCATGAACGGAGAAAGTTATGTTGTGACGACGTAAAGCCAAGAAAAATCAGCATTTCTACATAAAAAAAGCCCCGGAAATCCGGGGCTTTTTACTTTAACCAAATGAATTTATATGAGGTTAAATTCCTCTGTGTTACCAGAATTTGTATTTAGCACGAACATAGTAAACACGACCTAACGGATTAGTGAAGCTAGCATCATAACCAGTTTGGAAGTTAGCTGAAGTACGTGAAGAAGGTGGATCTCTGTCCAGCAGGTTTTTGATGCCGAAAGACAGATCTACGTTCTTAAAGCCTTTCCAACCCAATGTCGCATCATACGTTTCGTATGGAGAGACACTGCGGTCAGCCGGATAGTTTGTACCACCGACTGCTGCTGGATCAGTAAAGTCATGATAGCCGCTAGTATAGTTCTGCGTTACAGATGCAGACCATGGACCGCGAGTATAAGCTACTGTCAACGCATGACGCCATCTTGGTGTTGGGCCAAGATCTTTATACGCTCCGGCATCACTTACTTCTGGTGAACCTTGGTATTGATAACCATGCTGAGTGTAGTAAGTACTATCAAAGTTGAAAGTGAAGTTACCGATATTCTCAACTTTAGCTTTGTAGTTCAAATTAAGATCGATACCAGCAGCGAAATAAGCACCAGCATTTACCAAAGGCAGATTTACATAGGCTAATGGGAAGTCTTTGTTTGTACTACCTTTGATCGCACCAGTTTGCTTACCATCATCAACCCAACCGTCTGGGAACAATGCTGGGTCATAACGATAGAAGTTGTTAGCGTTCGCAGTCGGGTTACCGAAAACAGTATTTTCAGACACGCTCAAGATCGCATCATTAATACGGATATTCCAGTAATCGATAGAACCACTGAAGCTAGCTGTTGGCTGGAACACAAGACCCAAGGAATATTGCTTGGATTTTTCTGGTTTGACATCAGTGTTACCTGAGTTGGCTGTGGACAGTTGAACATTACATTCATCCTGAATAGCACCAACTGGATTTACGCTATTTACTGGAACACCATTTGGGCAACGTACTGGATCACTAAAATTACTATTAGTGTTATTACCTGTAGTAAATGGACGCAAGTTTTCGTACAAAGTCGGTGCACGGAAACCTACGCCGTAGGATGCACGTGCCAACAAAGTTTTAGTCGGCTTATAAGTAAATCCAATTTTTGGACTCAGTTTATTGAAAGACGTACCAAAGCCATTTTTGTAACTGTCGTAGCGAGCCGCGAGATCTGCTTCCAAATCTTTGTACAAAGGTATTTGTGCTTCAGCAAACACGCCAAGTACTTTTCTGTCACCAGTTACACCAGGAATTGGACCTGCACCGCCAACTTGATCACCGCTTGCCAAAACAGGGGCAGAGAATTGATCTAAAGTTTCATTGCGATAGCTAGTACCTAATGCCAAGCCAACAGGACCATAGCTAGTTTGTGCAATTTCTTTTGAAATGCGAACATCAAATTCTTTGGAAATTGATGTACCGCGATTCTCTAACTGACCAGTCAACATTGCGCTCTTCAGAGCTGCAAGGCTCGTCGCATCTTGTGAACCAAAAACATTGATTGCACCTGACTTGACTAATGGTGTCAGTTTTTCGTAGCTAAACTGACCTTCGCCAAACGTAATTTCTACTTTGTTTTTTGCATAGGAGAATGCTGTCTCGTAATCCCATCCGGCGATCACACCCTTAGCACCCACCAAGAAACGATCGTTTGTTGCATCAGTATTATCCTGACGGCCACCACCGGCAACAGTACGCCAAGTACCTGACATAGGACCTACTGGTGTTACAACCACGTCATTTGCCAAAACACTGCCAGCCGGGAGTGTGGAGCCGTTAGCTAATTGGTATGTTGTACCTGCTGGAACGACATAACCTTTAGGAATAGTAAAACTAGTAGGATAAAACTTGCCCCCTGCAGGGTAAGTCATGTTGATGGTGTATGGAGCAGGCGAATATGTTGCAAGAGTATTATCTTTTGTGTGTGCTACTTCAGCAAACACTTCGTGGTCATCACTGACCTTGAAAACTGCACGTGCCACAACATTATCGTGGGTTTGTTTAGGGATCAAATCAATATACTTGACATAGTCTGTACCGCAAGATTTCGCATCACGGATCACCAATGCAAACTCTGGATTGTTACAGCCATTATATCGATATGGATTTACTGTTGAATATTTATTACCTAAGCTGTCAGTAAAATTGAAGTTAGGTACACCGTTACGAGGTGAAGCCTTGTTGATACCAAGATCAGGGCGATTTGCAGTCGTTGCAAAAGAACGATCTCTTGCTTTCAATACATCATCATTTTCGTGATTTGCGCTCAACAAGATATTGAACCCTTGCTTATTCAAATCACCGTAACCGCCGGTTACGTTAAAACTACGTGTATCACCGCCGCTTTGCGCTACTTTAGTACCGTAAACAGAAGCCTCTAAACCTTGATAATCTTTTTTCAAGATGAAGTTGATAACACCTGCAATCGCATCAGCGCCATAAACAGCTGATGCGCCATCGCGCAATACTTCAATACGCTCAATAGCTGACAAAGGAATTGAATTCAAATCAACAGGGCTGTTACCAATAGCATAGTTGGCAACACGGCGACCGTTTAACAAAACCAGTGTGTATTTAGAACCAAGGGAACGCAAGTTCGCTGAAGATGCAACACCTGTTGCGCCCACGTTATTCGCAACAACACCGCCACCAAAGTTACCTGGAATCATATTAACCAGGTCTTGTGCCGTTGTCGCACCAGTGCGCTCAATGTCTTCCCGTTTCATCACAGTTACTGGCAATGCAGTTTCTGATTCGACACGTTTAATGGAGGAACCCGTGATTTCAATACGTTGCACCGCGTCTTGCGCAAATGCTGGTTGAGCAATCGCGCCCAAGCCCATAACGATTCCACTGGAAAACATTATTCTGACTGATCGAGACAGAATTTTTTCTTTTGTCATTGTGCTACTCCCTAAATAGGTATGGAGACTGTTCTATCAAACGCAGATTCTTTGTTGTGTAAAGATTTGCAAATGGACCCAAGATTTTTGATAATTTCTGAAAATTTGAGTATCAAAAATTCTTGATAGAGCATGGAACCATTTCCTCAATATGACTGTCAATGAAGGCTGCACTTTTATATACCTAAAAACAACAGGGATTTTTTTGTTTGTTATCTGAAAATAGCTCTAATGCATTTTTTTTGTGCAACGCATTATTATTGGACAAGCTTAGGAGGAAAGTAGCTACGGCCTTGATTAATACGTTATTTCGTCTTGTTTTTTAATTTATATTTCTTCAAATTGAAATTAAAAAAATTAAATTTTTTTAATTTTTTAAAAATTTCTATTTACCCAACATTATTAGAAAATTTTCTTTCCTAAGATTTTATAAAAAAACAAATTATTCTTCAAAAAGCACCAAATTAGTGCAAATACTGTTTTTACTTCGTTACAAAAATAATTTAGCGAAAACCCAATTCGCCGAGCTTTAATTGTGATCATTCAAGCAATCTGCCGCCCAGCCTTCCACACGCCCAAAATCACCGGGAAGTTCTCAATCAATCTTACACGGATAAAATCGGCTCTTAAACCGTTTGCAATATCACCACGATCATGTAAGCCCAATAAGGTCGCTGGATTACTTGCTACTGTGGCAATGGCTCTTGATAACGAAAATCCTTGGCTTTGCAGCAAAAATGCGGCATGCAGCAGGCTGGCGGGGACGTAATCTGACGATAAAACATCGAGTAAACCGTGTTTGGCCAGTTCGACAGCGGACACATTGCCTGAATGCGAACCACCGCGGACGACGTTGGGTGCGCCCATGATAATTTTTAGTTTGTGCTGATGTGCGGCTCTGGCGGCATCCATGGTGGTGGGGAACTCCGACATGGTTACGCCTTCTTCGACACCTTCGGTGACGTGCTCTATCGTGGTGTCATCATGCGTTGCAAGAGGAATGGGGTGCGGGGATTCCCGGCAGAGGCGTACGACCTCGCGCCGGTTTGTCGCTGCGTTTGTTTGTTGCCGCTCTAGTAAATGATCGAGCATACCGTCGACCTTTTCATTACTCCAGCCACGCTTACCTGTGACATAGACACGGTAATGATGCATATCTGTCCACTGGCGCTGACCTGGCGTATGGTCCATCAATGACACCAGCTTTAGACGATCATCTTTTAAAAATGGACTGAACAGGGAAATCAAATCCGGCTCAGCCAATTCCAGTCGTAAATGTAAAAATGATCCGCACGCAACATGCCTGCGTCGGCTGCGGTGCGTAGTCCGGCGATACTGGCGTGCAGTGTTTTCATCCGCATACTGTCAGTGTCAATATCACCGACAGCGATAGCATCGAGCACAGTCGTGATGCCGGACGCCGCAATCTGCGCGTCATGTGCAGCGATTGCAGGCAAAATCGGCCAGCTGACTTTGGGTCGTGGCATCAGATGTTTTTCAAGGTTATCGGTATGAATCTCGACCAGACCGGGCAAGAGATAATCGCCGCCCCAATCAGTGCCCGTCAGCCCCTGATGACCTGAGGCGACATCATGGATGTAGCCATCCTCATAGGACATCTGACCTAAAAATTCATCATTGACAGTAACGATCCTGGCGTTGCGTATGGTGTGTATCATATTGTTCTGGTCATCGATTTACGCGGATACAGATCAGCTTGTAAAAATCTGAAGCCAGCCTTGCAGCCTTATACAAGCTCAGGTTTGTGCTCAGATCAATTCTATGGGGCTGAAACAGAACCATTCCGCCAACCTGTCAGCGCCTAGCTGGAAGCATGTTGTGTCAGTCCTGTTTGTTATATAAATATTTTGCTCAAAAGCATAGCATGCGCCAATGACTCCCGAATTAACTTCCCGTTATGCTGTGTATTTCAGCCCTGAACAACAGTCGCCCTGGTTCAGTGCTGGCAATTCCTGGCTAGGCCGAGATGCGGAAACTGGCAATACACTCGCGCAGCCGCAAATAAATCATATTCCCCTTCATCGATTCAGTGAACTCACTGCCAGCCCACGGCGGTACGGATTTCACGCTACGATGAAAGCACCATTCCAGCTCGTTGCCGGAGCAAGCGAAAAGGATCTGTTCGCTCAGCTCGCGTTATTATGCAAGCATGCTGGCGCGATCACCATTGCGCATCCTCGTCTGCAGATGCTGGGAGATTTTTTAGCGATTCAGGCGGACGAACAACAGGATGAAATCGCTGCGCTGGCGCAAGCCTGCGTCCTACACTTTGATTCCCTGCGCGCCCCGATGACGGATGCCGAATTACGGCGTCGCCGGCAATCCCGCTTAAGTCAACGTCATGAGGAGTTATTGCTGCGCTGGGGCTACCCTTACACTGAAGAAGCCTACCGCTTTCACATGACGCTGAGCGACTCTCTTGCACAGGTAGAAGCAGATACAGTTGCGCGGTTACTGAATGCGGCGGAACGTCATTTCAATATCTCTGCACCGATTGAAATAAATAATTTGAGCATCTTCAAAGAAGACGCACCGGGGGCTGCATTTAAGCTGATACACCGGCGTCGTTTTTAGTCATGCTGACGCTTGAACCAGCCATGCATCCACATCGGGATGCGGATAATTTGCAGAAATAAAGTTCACGAAATTTCTTACTTTGGCCGACAGCAAACGGCGGCTTGGGTAAACCATGGAAATTGAGACCTCACCCAAAAGATATTCCGGAAAAATTCGTACCAGACGACCACTGCTGAGATCATCGCCAAGCATGACTGATGGACGTAATACCAAGCCCATGCCAGCTACCGCACACTCTCTGAGGATGTCCGCATTATTAGAGATAACGCAGCTATGAATCGGGATCTGCTTGGGCGAGGCTGGTTGCCCACGAACGCCCTGGATTGCCCAGTTGTCGCGCATAAAATCATAGCCAAAATTCAGGCATTTATGATTTGAAACATCTTCGGCATTTTTAGGTGCACCGTATTTTTTAATGTAATCCGGTGAGGCACATAGCAGCACTTCAGACGTCACCAGTTTGCGGGCGATCATGCTGCTGTCGATTTTTTGCAGATCGAGAAAAAATCCTATATCAATCCCCTCCTCGACAAGATCGATATTTCTATCCGTGACCCGCACGTCGAGAATGATGTCGGGAAATTCTTTGGCAAATTTGGGAATAAGCGGGGCCAGCTGGCTTCGGCCAAAACTCGGATGCGAATAGATGCGCAAAGTCCCGCTGGGCTTTTTTGCAGAATACGAGGCAACCGCATCGGCATCGTCAATGTCGGCCAGAATTTGCCGCACACGCTCCAGATAAATTTGTCCCGTCTCGGTCAAAGACAGCTTGCGGGTCGTCCGGTTCAGCAAGCGCGTACCCAGATGCGTCTCCAGATCCGCCATGTAGCGGGTCACCACGGCATTCGACATTTCCATCGCAATCGCCGCTCTGGCGAAGCTGCCTTGCTCGACGACCTTAGAAAAGATCCGCATGGATTGTAGTCTGTCCATATTTCAAGCCCTTTATTATTCCACATTCAGCAATAGTATATTCCTGATTACCACCTTTTTTGTTCAATCCGAAAAGCCTACACTGTGTACATCGGTGTGCAGTGCAACATAAATAGCGCACCGATGCCGAACCCGGAGGCGTATTGCAGTTGGCATCGGAAGTGATGGCATCTCACTTCTCATGCAAATTGAATACCTGATGCGGACGCCGGCCAAACCGCCCTTTATCATTAATTTTCTGGAGAATGACCATGAACGCTAAACAAATTTTTGCTGCTGCTAGCCTGATCGCTTTGACAACTGGCGCCGCTTTTGCTGCTGACACTACACCAACATCAACCAAAACCCGTGCTGAAGTCGTTGCTGAACTGGCGCAGGCACGTGCTGCTGGCGAACAAATCGGCGGTGAAGAATTCGCTTGGTTTGCAACACCAAAAACAGTTGTAGCTAAAACAACAACAGAACCAAAAACTGAAACAGCAACTGCACCTAAAGCAAAATCTGCCAGCACAACAGAGTAAATCTGCTGACTGATGCAGGCCCGTCTGGCGACCAATTGACCAGATAAACAGCTCTGCTGCGATGCACACAGAAAAACGCCACCCTCGTGGCGTTTTTTTATTTCTGTACGCGACGCCAACGGTGAAGACTCAGGCCGCACGGTATCAACCGCTGCAATAAGGCATCAATTATTTATAAAAATATATACTCGAGGAGAGTATTTTTTAAATTCTCTTATAATCATTGCGGATAAAGGCCTATTTCACTCAAACAATAGGGGAGTATATAAAATTCTCTGGTAACCAGAGAGAAATAAGGCGATAAAACAGACATCAATTCGGCAGCGACTGTCGTATTAGAGTCCGCAACCTATCCACAAGCTATCCACAGTCAGCCGCTCTTGTGTATTCTTGCCCCACACAACCACTCTGAGCGATATGATGCCCAACCAACACTACCCCAAGCTACTCGCCCCGCTGGATCTCGGTTTCACCACCCTGCGCAACCGCACCATCATGGGATCAATGCATACAGGGCTGGAGGACCGATTTTATAACTATCCAAAACTCGCTGAATATTTTCGTGAAAGAGCCCGCGGTGGTGCTGGCTTGATTGTCACCGGCGGTATTTCGCCCAACCGGCGCGGCTGGCTGCTGCCCTTTGGCGGCACGATGAATAGCCTGGGCGATATCTGGAACCACAAAAAAGTCACCCGCGCCGTGCATGAAGAAGGCGGCAAGATCGTGATGCAAATCCTGCATTCAGGTCGCTATGGTTATCAGCCTTTCGTGGTATCAGCTTCGGCAAAGAAATCACCCATTTCGATGTTTCAGCCCAAAGCACTGACCGAAAGCGGCATCGAAAGCACCATGCGCTCGTATGTACGCTGCGCCAGGCTGGCCCAAAAATCTGGCTACGACGGCGTTGAGATCATGGGAAGCGAAGGCTATTTACTCAATCAATTTCTATGCGCACGTACTAATCTGCGCAAGGATCGCTGGGGTGGCAGCATTGAAAACCGTATGCGTTTGCCGGTCGAGATCGTGCGCCGTGTACGCGCTGCCGTTGGCAGCAATTTCATCATCATGTACCGCCACTCGATTCTTGATCTAGTCGAAGGTGGCAATAGCTGGCAAGAAGTGGTCGAAGTCGCACAGGCGCTGGAGCAAGCCGGTGTCACGATCCTCAATACCGGCATTGGCTGGCACGAAGCACGCGTGCCAACGATCGTCACGTCGGTGCCTCGCGCCGCATTTGCCAGCGTTGCAGGCCGCTTGAAAAAAGCCGTATCGATTCCGGTCGTCGCATCTAACCGCATCAATATGCCGGATCAGGGCGAAGCCATCATTGCGCGTGGCGATGCCGACATGGTCTCCATGGCACGACCGTTTTTGGCCGACCCGGAATTTGTCAATAAAGCGGCTTCGGGCCGGGCCGATGAAATCAACACCTGTATCGCCTGCAATCAGGCTTGCCTCGATCACACATTCTCAAATAAACGAGCCTCCTGCCTGGTCAATCCTCGCGCCGGACATGAGACCGAATTACGCTATGTCAAAACTACTAAGTGCAAACGCGTTGCCGTCATCGGCGCAGGACCTGCAGGCTTATCGGCTGCGACTGTTGCCGCCGACTGTGGTCACGACGTAACCCTGTTCGATAGCAGCGACAGCATTGGAGGTCAATTTAAAATCGCAATGCAAATCCCAGGTAAAGAAGAGTTCGCTGAAACACTGCGCTACTTCGACAAAAAAATCGCCTCGACCGGCGTCAAGCTCCAGTTGAATCAGCGCGTCAGCCGTGAACAATTACTGACACAAGGTTTCGACGACATCATCGTCGCCACTGGCATCATACCGCGCACGCCAACACTCGACGGCGTCAATCATCCCAAGGTCCTGTCCTACATCGACGTCCTCGTCCACAAAAAACCCGTAGGTAAACGCGTTGCTATCATCGGCGCAGGCGGTATCGGCTTTGACGTTGGCGAATACTTATTGCACGACCCCGCCGTCGCCTTACCTGTCTCTCTGCCACACTGGTTCGCCGAATGGGGTGTCGATCCGCAAGCACAAAGCAATGGCGGACTGATCGCACCGGAACCGGCACATCCGTACCGCCAGATTTATCTGCTACAGCGCAAAGCTAGCAAGGTAGGCGCAGGCCTGGGTAAAACCTCAGGCTGGGTACATCGCGCGACTTTGCAACGTAATGGCGTCGAAATGATGGCGGGCGTTGAGTACGTCAAAATCGACGATAAGGGCTTGCATATCACGGTCGGCGGTGAGGCGCGCCTGCTCGAGGTTGACAACGTTATCCTGTGCGCAGGACAAGAGTCACTGACAGAGCTGATGCCGGACAACATCGCTGAGCAAGGCCCGCGCTTTCATAAAATTGGCGGCGCGGCACTGGCGTCTGAACTCGATGCGAAACGGGCGATTAAAGAAGGGGCAGAATTGGCGGTTAGTTTGTAAACGACTGTGGGATCAGTGCAGGTCAGTGACGCCAAGAACTGACCTAGTTCCGTTTGAAGACGTCCGTTTACCACTATAAATCGACCACCCTCACCTTCGGCTCCTCTCCTATCCTGTCTCGCATGCGAGATGGGAGAAAAAAATAAGTGGCTGCCAGACTACTCACGGTTTATCACCACAGAGCGACTACGCATCAGGGGCCAAGGATCACGACGGCTTAGGCTTAAGCGGATACCGCGGATGCTACAAAGGTCGCCCCCATCGCTTCCCGCGATGCATCTGCGACAATCCGACGCAGCCACTGCACTTCGGTCGCGGCATGCGAACGCTCATGCCAGAGCATGAAGAAGCGCATTTTTGGCATCTCAACTGGCATCGGCAATACCGCAATCGGATATCGTCCGACAAAATGCATGGCAAAACTGCGACTCGTAGTGAAGATCAAATCGGTGCGCGCCAGCACGTCTGGCACCATACCGAAATACGGAATCGTCATTTGAATATGGCGCTTTAAACCCTGTTCTGCCAGAGCGCTGTCAATGATGCTGCGGTGTCCCATCATGTAGGGCGTAGGCGCCAGATGTGGCATCTCCAGATAGTATTTAAGCGACAGTCCTTTTTTCACAATCGGATGCTGATGATTGACCATGCAGACCAGCTCATCTTCAAATAAATGCGCGAGATGCAGGTGCGGCGGCTGTTCCGGCCAGTTACCGATCACACAATCCAGCTCGCCTGTTTCTAATGCCGACGCGTAATCAAATCCGACATTAAGTGTGTGAATCACCAATCCTGCATGCGGTGCCTGACCGCGGATTTTTTCCATGATGAGAGGGATCAGCAAGACACTCAGATAATCCGGCGCTCCCAGATGAAATACTCTTTGCGTTTGCGCCGGGACAAAACTCGGTGCCGGATGCGCGATACTTTCTAAGACACTCAGGCCCTGTTTTGCGAGCAGCAATAACTCCTCGCCGCGCTCGGTTGCCGTCATGCCATTTTTACCGCGTACCAGAATCGCGTCACCGGTGATCTCGCGCAAACGCTTGAGCATATTACTGATCGCGGGTTGTGACTGCCCCAGTTTCATCGCCGTGCGTGTGACACTGCGCTCGGTCAGCAAGGCATGTAGTACGCGCAGTAAATTGGTGTCAAGATGATCGCTGGGGCGGTGACTCATGATGGGATCAATAGTGAGATTAAGAGTAAAACTAATAAGCCGAGGCGACATCACCGTCGACAAAAACCCGGAGTTCGCCCGGCGCAAACTGCGTCCAGGTTTCGTTATGGGTCAGTGGCTCCGTGACGATGACCGCAACGCGGTCTTGCGGTGTCGTGACCTCAGAAAAATCCACGGCAACGTCTTCATCCGACAGACTGGCGGTGGCAAACGGATATTTTCTGACGATGTAATGTAACTTGGTTGAGCAATGCACAAACAGTGCCTCTCCGTTTGACAGCATCATGTTGAAGGTGCCGTACTGCGCAATCTCAGTCGTAATGATACGGAGAAAATTGGTCAGCTCGGCCATTGAGGGCAAGGTGTCGCCAAACCGGCGACGCATCTCTTGCAGCACATAGCAAAACGCCTGTTCGCTATCGGTAGTGCCGACAGGACGATATGCGCCATCGAGTACGGGTGCAAAATTTTTCAGGTCGCCGTTATGCGCAAATACCCAATAACGCCCCCAACATTCACGCACAAAGGGATGGCAATTTTCCAGCGTCACCTGACCCTGGGTCGCTTTGCGGATATGGGCGATGACATTTTTAGACTTGATCGGATAACGTTTGATCAGCTCGGCGATCGGTGACGCGACAGCAGCCTGATGATCAACAAAATGGCGCACGCCATTGCCTTCAAAAAAGGCGATGCCCCAGCCATCTTTGTGTTCATCGGTGCGGCCACCGCGTGTGGCAAACCCCGTGAAGCTGAACACGATGTCGGTCGGGGTATTGCAATTCATTCCTAGTAGCTGGCACATAGAGTTTAGGTATTCGGGCAATGCTGCTATGCATAATATTCAAGCTTAGCATCATTGCGCCGTGCCGACTACGTGGAGACTACTGAGTCTTAGCCGATTGCCGCTACCACTCGCGAATTGTGGTGTTGCTATATCCGGCATCAAGACGAATATCACTTTCGCTGAAAGGCAGCTTCAGCCAGTTTTTCGCCGCATAGCGGTCCGTATAGTTAGCGGATCGGACAGAGGCAGGATCGTCGGATAAAGAGAAGGTGAGAAAAGTATATGCATCGACCCCGCTGCCGGTGAAAGACACCACCTGCATATAGCTGTTGCCGTTGGGGTTCCCGTCCATGGTATAGCCGCCTTGATCCAGACGGTTTTCGGAACAGGCAACAGTGAAGTAGCCTGCATTTTCGCAGCCACCAAATAAACCTATCTTGCGTTGATTGCGGGTCACAAACAGCGTATCACCACGCGCAGCATTCATCGCGTAACCGCTGTTCTGTATGCGCAGCACAGCAGCGCCAAAGGCTTGTTGTAAGACCTGCGCATTCACAGGATTGATATCACGGGGCGTGTGAATGGGATCGGCTGGATTGAACTGAACTTTGTACAACTGCGCCTCCGGCAGTAAAGAGGCGCGTCGCCAGAACTCGTCCCAGACATGTGCGCCACGGGCGCCGGGATTACCGGTATTGTCCCAGGCGGATAAAGCGGCACAGGCGCTGCTCAGACTGACGGCAGTTGATGGCAGGCTCTCACCAGTTTCAGGATCTGCGCTAATCGTGACGCTGGATGTCGCACAAATCAGGGGCAAGACTTGGGCCTTGAATAATTCGGCGGTCAGCACACGGCTATTCAGTACCATTTGTTTGACAATATCGACGCTGGCTTTATTACCCGTATAAGCGTCAATACCATCAAGTCTGCCTTGCGCCATCGTGTGGCCAAGCCGTGTGCGCATGCTGAGTGACTCCGTACCGGCGCTGCCGATGATGTCGGCAAAGCCTGTCAACGGAGATTTGGGATTGGTACTCCAGTAGCTGTCGTTCATGTTGGCGACATAATCGTTGCGCAGCAGGCCAGGCAATCTGGCGACACCGAACGCGCCTCGTTGTGCGGAGTCGGCATCGGTTTTCCAGTCGCAAGTGCTGCGGGCACCGTCGAGAAAAGGTACGCGGGGCAAATAGGCTGCCAGCGCCTGTCCAGTCGGCGTCGTGCAGCTCGCAGCCTGGGCATTGCTCACGTTCGGCACCGCTCCCATGTCCGCATACCATGCCTTGCTGGAGCCACGGCCAATCGCGGTGGTATTGACCCACGGTGTCGCGAGCTCTTCTTTCTGGATACGGATAAAGTCATCCAGCGATTGCGCCTGATTCCAGCGCATCCAGTTACGGAAGCTGTGATAGTTCGTTGCGTTGATATCGCGGATTGCAAAAGCCGTCGCCGGGTTCCAGGTTAGTGCCGGATTCAGCAAACCCAGATTCAGGAGCGGTCCGTATTCGCTACGGTACAAGGTGCGCCTGACCACGCCAAGGCGACCATCGGCCTGCCTGACGCTGACCGAGATGGTATTCGCTGTCATGCGTACTTTTTTACCGTCTTTGATATAACTGGTGGTATCGCCGTTTGTCAGCGTCAATTCGTAGATACCAAAGCGACGCGCGGTCGACACGGTATGCGTCCAGGCGACATTGTCGTTAAAGCCGATCAGTATTACGGGCACGCCGAGAAAGGAGGCACCGCTGACATTCAACTGACCCGGGATCGTTAATTGCGCCTGATAAAACCGGTCGCCGCCACGCCAGTACCAGTGTGGATTACCGAACAACAGAGGACTATTCGTTGTCACAGATGCGCTGCCATAGGCAATCATATTGCTGCCTACGCCCTGAGTACCGCCGACCTGCATTTGCGGCGTGATCGTTTGTTCAGGATCAAAAGGCAGAGCTGCGACGACTTTGCCCGCAGCATCAGGTGGCACTGCGCTCGCAATACTATTCACAAAATTGCTATATCCGCCTGCCAGATTCGCTGCATACATGCGGCGATACACATCGCTGGGACGAATTGGCTGCACCCAATCCGCATAACGGCAGGCGCTGTGGGCAGTATTGCTGCTGGTTCTTAGCGTGCGCAGATAGCGGTTATAGCCTGCAGCAAAACCTTGCACCATATTGCGTAAATCTTGCGGCTGCGCGCCGATCATGGAGTTCAGCACATCGCTGGTAATTACATGTTTGTGGAAAAAATCCGAGTCCAGATTCCGCGCCAACTCCAACGTCGATGCCGCTACCGGAATCGCCTCGGCACCAAGATATTTAGAACGTTCGCCACGATACGTTAAAAAGGCATCCGCCATCGTGCAAAGATTGTCTTCAGCCTGCGCATAACCATACCCATAACCAAGATCTCCCCAACTCGCCGCCTTGATGTGCGGTACGCCCAGACCGGTGCGGCGAATATCGGCCTGATAATTTCGCCTGCTCACAGCATCAACATCATCCCCCGTAACACTCTGGGCGAATGCTGATGTCGTCAGCGACATTAATGACACCACGGACACTAACGACAGCACAGGGGTCATTACGATTCCAAACCTCATCCAGCGTAAGCTCATCTTCACTCCTTGTTGGTCGTACAAAGAAACGGAACAAAACACCGGATGAACAGAAACAGCAATCGGCTATTCCGTAAAGTTAAAATTATTGAAATACATTATCAACAAGTAATATGTTTTGTGCAATTAATAATTATTAAGCAAGTGGCAGGAATGAAGATACTCTGATAGAGCACTTCGCAATATTGGAGCGGGTTTCCAAGCTTTTTAGCCTGAAAACCCACGCCAATATTGCGGATTACATTAAGGATGTTTCTATAAAACTTTAATAGAGATGCGACGCCAGCCGCAAAACATGGCAATACCTGCGACGTGATGCGCTCGGGTATGGGATTTTTAGAAGTTCACGGGAAGATGTTGATACGGCGGTCGCAGAAAATACTACAACGCCGGATCAAGCAGAAAAAATACGACTTACTTACCTATACAAAAGCGCGAAAAAATCACACCGAGTAAATCATCGGAGGTGAACTCCCCCGTAATGCTGTTCAGGCGGTCTTGCGTCAGTCGCAGTTCTTCGGCAAAAAGATCGAGGGACTGGTCGTTTTGTGCCGCGTAGTCGGCGGCATTTTGTAAATGTTCATGCGCTTGTTTCAGAGCGACCAGATGACGTTCGCGTGCCAGATAGAGCGATTCACCGGTCTGCTGCCAGCCTGCGATGCGGAGTAATTCTTTGCGTAGCAGGTCAATCCCGAGATGGTCCTGCGCTGACAGATACACATGAGTGGCGTCATCCATTTCATCGACACTGGCGTGATGGCCGGACAAATCAATTTTGTTCCAGATACGTATGACCGGTACCTCATCGGGAAACCGGGCGACGATGCCTTCATCAGCCCGCGTCGGTCCGCGGCTGGCATCAAGCAAATGCAGGATCACATCGGCCTTACTTACCTCGGCCCAGGTGCGCTCAATACCAATGCGCTCAACGGTATCGATAGTACTGCGATGTTCGTCTGGATGCAGCTCATCATCGTCATGGCGGATACCAGCGGTATCAATGATATTCAGCGGAATACCTTCGATATGGATGGTTTCAGTCACTTTATCGCGGGTTGTTCCTGCGATCGGCGTGACGATGGCGACGTCGTCACCGGCCAGCGCATTCAGCAAAGACGACTTGCCGACATTCGGTTGTCCGGCGAGCACCACGTTCAACCCTTCACGCAATAAGGCTCCTTGCGCGGCCTGCTGAAATACGGCTTGCAGCGCTGCCTGTATTGCCGTGAGCTGACCACGCGCGTCTGATTTTTCTAAAAAATCGATTTCTTCTTCCGGAAAATCGAGCGTCGCTTCAACCAGCATGCGCAGGTGAACGACTTTTTCAACCAGTGCATGAATCACTTTGGAGAACACACCGGACAAGGACTGCGATGCGGATTTTGCCGCGGCCTCAGTCGATGCCTCGATCAGATCAGAGACAGCTTCCGCCTGCGCCAAATCGAGTTTATCGTTCAGAAAAGCGCGTTGCGTAAATTCGCCCGGTTGCGCCAGCCGCAATCCCGCCTCTTTACCGGCTTCGAGGCAACGCGTTAGCAACATTTGCATCACCACCGGGCCGCCATGTCCTTGCAGCTCCAGTACATCTTCACCGGTGTAGGAGTGCGGTCCTTTGAAATAAATCACAATACCCTGATCAATCACGCTGCCATCCGCTTGCGTAAATGGCAGATACGTCGCATGACGCGGCGTCAACGGCTTGTTCTTTAATAACCTGGCAAACAAGGCACTGACGATAGGTGATAAATCCTTGCCGGAAATACGAACTACGCCAATACCACCGCGCCCGGGCGCCGTTGCAATCGCGGTGATCGGTGTGTTGTCGTAGTTGTTAAGCGATGTACTGTGTTGGTTCATGATGAAATTCTAACCCTGCACACAAATGGCGCAGAAAAATTGTCAGGCTTGTGACTCAAATGCTACATAAACAGCACAGTCTGACCGTGTCGAAAAAAAAGCCCATGATCTGCATGGGCTTTTTAAAACTCAGTTTGCTGCGTGTTATTGCTTATCTTGTTGCTTATCTTGTTGCATACCTTATTGCTGATTTTCTGCTGATGTCGCTGCTGACATCTGCAGCGACAACATGCTTACTTCGCAGCCACCTTGTGTTCTGGCGGAATCAGCTTGTTATTGATCACCCATTGCTGCGCGATCGACAAGATGTTGTTCACGACCCAGTACAGCACCAGACCCGATGGGAAGAAGAAGAACATGACCGAGAACATCAACGGCATGAACATCATCATCTTGGCTTGCATAGGATCCGCAGGTGCCGGATTTAACTTGGTTGTGATGAACATC
This sequence comes from Undibacterium sp. Xuan67W, assembly GCF_049340165.1. Classification (NCBI taxonomy): domain Bacteria; kingdom Pseudomonadati; phylum Pseudomonadota; class Betaproteobacteria; order Burkholderiales; family Oxalobacteraceae; genus Undibacterium; species Undibacterium sp. Xuan67W. Next base: position 12,056 of record NZ_JBMPPN010000003.1, on the reverse strand, counting down.
GAAATCGCATAAATCACCGGCAGGATAAACCAAGGATCAGGTGCTGTTAGATCTGTGATCCAGCCCATCCATGGTGCACCGCGCATCTCAACGCTGGCTTGTAATACCCAGTACAGGGACAAGAAAATCGGCATCTGGATCAAGACGGGGAAGCAGCCACCGAGCGGATTGATTTTCTCGGTTTTGTACAATTCCATCATGGCCTGATTCATTTTTTGCGGATCGTTTTTATAGCGTTCGCGTACTGCGGTCATTTTTGGCGTGACTACTTTCATCTTGGCCATACTGCGATAACCAGCAGCCGACAGTGGGAACAGTGCGAGCTTGATCGTGAGTGTGAACACGATGATCGTCCAGCCCCAGTTACCCAGTAGCTTATGAATCAATTCCATCAAGGCAAACATTGGCTTAGCGATAATGGCGAAATACCAGTAATCTTTAACCAGATCCAGACCAGGGGCAATTTTTTCTAACTTGTCTGATTCTTGCGGACCTGAATACAGACGGGCGTTCAGGCTTGTTGTCGCGCCTGGCGCAATACTTCCCATGGACAAGATATTGCCGACTGCATACAAATTGGTATCGACCTTTTTCGTGAAAATCTCACGTGCTGTTTTGTCTTGCGGAATGAAAGCGGAGACAAAGAAATGCTGAATCACGGAGACCCAACCATTGTCGGATTTCGTCGCGTGACTGTCTGAACCTTTTTCAATTTTTTCGAAATCGAGTTTCTGGAAGTGCGCATCCTCGGTGTACACCGCTGGTGCGTAGAACTCGGTCGAACCACTCAGCATACCGCCGCCTTGAGGCTTGGTACCATCATGTATCAATTGCAGGTACAGCGATGGCGTAATGGCGGCGGCCGTGTTGTTGGTCACGTCATGTTTGACATCAATCACATAGTCACCCTTTTTGAAGGTGTAGGTCTTGATCAGTTTAACGCCGTTCAATTCTGATTCGAGCACCAGTTGTACCTGATTGCCGCCGTCCAGACTACGTGGCCCTGGTTTTGCGACGAAATTTGTTTTGTGGTTAGGGAATGTGCCACCGAGCAAACCTGTCTGTGCCAGATAGGTACGCTGCGCTGTTTCAGTGAACAGCACAATGTTATTGGTCGCAACCGGTACTTCTTTTTTGCCCGCAAGTTCAAGGAAAGCGTCATACCAGTGTTCGCGGTGGACGGTTTCTTTGTATTGCAAGAGTTCCAGACGCTTCAGCTCACCGCCCAGACTGTCGATGTCTGCCTTGAACACATCAGTGGTCACGGTAAAGACTTCGTGCTTGGTCGCACTATCCGCACCGGCACCCGCGCTACTTGCAGCAGCGGCAGGCCCAGCGGTGTTGGCAGCCGCAGCAGCAGTGGCAGATGCCGAAGCACTGGCACTAGCGTTCTTGCTCTGTTGCGTTGCTGGCGAAGGGAATAAAAATGATTGTTTGCCGTTATGACGCATCCAGTTGTCCCAAAGGATCAACAGCGACATCGAGAAAACAACCCACAGGACGGTACGTTTGATATCCATAGTGTGTTTAACAGAGAGATTTAAAAGAAGAACCAGAACGTTTTGACCAGGTCAGCAAACTGCGACTGTGAGCGGAACGTCCGTCGGATGTGGGGATGAATCTATATTTTTCAGATTTTTCTGACGCTTGCGGCGCTTTTTGTGGCACCAGATCCACGCCACCCGGATGCCAGGGGTGACATTTGCACAAACGCTTGCCTGCCAGCAAACTGCCTTTAGCGGCGCCATGTTCGCGAATCGCTTCTGCTGCATAGTCCGAGCAACTAGGATAAAAGCGGCAATTTTGTCCCAGCATGGGACTAATCGCGAATTTATATACCCGCAGCAAGAGCAGCAACAAGGATTTCACGGGATTCATCATGGTGCTAGTGGCGCTAATGAAGGTCGCATCGGCTGAGCAGACAATTGCTGCGCAGCGAACAGACGTACAATTTCAGCTCGCAACTCTTGCTTGAGGCGAGCTGTCGTCGCAGGACCAGACTTTGTATTGACTGGCTTGGACAAACGCACAATACAATCCACGTTCACCAGCGACGAACAGCGAAAAATTTCTCTGGTGACACGTTTAATCGTATTACGCGTCACTGCACGCGGCGCAAACCGTTTCGCTGCGACCACACCCAATCTGGCATTCGGCAGATCGTTGGGTCTTGCATACAAAACAAAGTGCGCGGTTCTTTGTACCGGGCGCAAACGAAAAACGGATGAAAATTCATCCGTTTTAACGATGCGCCGAGCGCGTGCAAAATCATCGCTTGCGTTTGCTGGTGTCATTGCATTGAGCATAATAGAGTCATGCCAATTCATGCCACCAACCAACGCTGCCGCTGATTATGGCTTGATGGATCAAGCTGCCAAACGCTTGCGGCCTTTGGCACGACGTGCGTTCAATACAGCGCGGCCGCCACGGGTTGCCATGCGTGCGCGGAAACCGTGAGTGCGCTTGCGGCGAACGACGGAAGGTTGGTAAGTACGTTTCATGTTGGTCTCGCTATTTGAGCAAATAAAAAATCGGAATTACGGGTAAAGGCTTAAGTTAATTCCTACGTCAGGCTTTTCACCTTTACTGCCCCAAAACCGCTGCTCGGTGTGCTGCATCTAATTCAACAACAATGCACCATCAACTAAAAGAGGGTAGGGAACCCTGAATTAGACACCATTTTTGGCTTACGTGTCAATCACTTAGCACATTTTTTCATCATGTCATAGCCACTACTGACAAGCAATCAGCAGGTCTTTTACCTCATTTCATAGCAAGACCTGCTACTAACACGGACAAAAATTAAGTACACAACAGCAACACGTGGCCGCAAAGCCAGTTTTATACCGGCCTCATAAATTTACTGCTCAGCCTGTGGATAACTCTGGCTGGCAAGGGTAGAATAGCGGATTAGTGTGGCATGACTGATTTGCACTAACGACAACATTTTAAATAACACCCAAGGTCTTGTTTATCTACTCCAGAGTTGCCTTCGATTGACCGAAGCCCATCCAAACGTAGCTTGTTGCCGTTCCAGTCCGCGTGTCAGTCTCATTCCATGTCTCAATCATACGTGTCGTTGTTGTCCCAGTTTAGTCACCGGGATACTCACTCCGGTGCGGATGATTTTGAAAGGGAATCACATCAGCATCGAACATAAGTGAATACATGGAAAATTTCTGGCAAGCCTGCTCGTCCCAATTAGAGCAGGAGTTAACGCCGCAGCAGTATAGCGCCTGGATCAAACCGCTAGCTCCGCTCGATTTTGAAGACGGCCGGCTGCGTATTGCCGCGCCTAACCGTTTTAAACTTGACTGGGTAAAAACCCAGTTCGCTGGCCGCATCACCGAACTTGCCGCCCAGTTCTGGGATGAACCGATCGATGTGCAGTTCGTACTCGATCCGCGCGGCAATAAAAAACCTGCCCCAAGCGGTCAAAATGGTAGCTCGTCGAATGGATCAAACCACCGCGAATTATCGCAACACGACGATGTCTCCGGGCACATGCCTCAGCACATGCCAGAGCCTGTTGCCGAACCAACGCCGCGTCGTGACCAAAGCCGTATCAATGTCGATCTGACCTTTGACAGCTTCGTGACGGGTAAGGCCAATCAATTGGCACGCGCTGCTGCGATTCAGGTCGCGAATAACCCTGGCGTGTCCTACAACCCGCTGTTTTTATATGGTGGCGTAGGTCTGGGTAAAACGCATTTGATCCACGCGATTGGTAACCAAATCCTAGTCGATAATCCTAATGCGCGGATTCGCTACATCCACGCGGAGCAATATGTGCGCGACGTAGTGACGGCGTATCAGCGCAAGGGCTTTGATGAGTTCAAGCGCTATTACCATTCGCTCGACCTGCTGCTGATCGATGATATTCAATTCTTTGGCGGCAAAAGCCGTACGCAGGAAGAATTCTTTTACGCGTTTGAAGCATTGATCGCCGCCAAGAAGCAAATCATCATCACCAGCGATACGTATCCAAAAGAAATCACCGGCATGGATGATCGCCTGATTTCGCGTTTTGACTCCGGCCTGACCGTCGCAATTGAACCACCGGAACTCGAAATGCGCGTCGCGATTTTGCTGAAAAAAGCGCACTCCGAAGGCGTACATTTTTCCGATGACGTCGCCTTCTTCGTCGCCAAGCATCTGCGCTCAAACGTACGCGAACTCGAAGGTGCGCTGCGCAAGATTCTGGCGTACTCGCGCTTCCACGGCAAAGAGATCACGATCGACGTTGTCAAAGAGGCGCTGAAAGATTTGCTGTCGGTGCAGAACCGCCAGATCTCGGTCGAGAATATTCAGAAAACGGTCGCCGACTTTTTCAACATCAAAGTTGCTGACATGTATTCAAAAAAACGTCCGGCCAATATCGCCAGACCGCGCCAGATTGCGATGTATCTGGCCAAAGAATTGACGCAAAAGAGTTTGCCAGAGATTGGCGAATTGTTTGGCGGGCGCGATCACACTACGGTCTTGCACGCAGTCCGCAAGATCGCAGCGGACCGCGGCAAGAACCCGGAATGCAACCACGAGTTACACGTACTAGAGCAAACCCTAAAGGGTTAATGAAATACGTAGGGTGCGCCATACGCACCGGCACATTCGATGCGCAAGCACACCCTACAAAAACCAAACAGCCCGTCAACGGGCAATTGATTATAGTAAAGCAACAAGTTAGTAAAAACGAATTGATAAAAAGTAGATTCGTAAAAATTAAATTGCATCACGCAATATTGACGCGGCTCCCAGGCCATAAATGCTCTGAGAACCGCATTAACACTGTGTAAGGCAATGCCAGGTATAAGTTATAAAAGCAATAAAGTAGCAACGATAAGAAGTTAAGTTCAGCATCCTTTATTAATTACAAATTTAGCGAGGATATACACATGCAATTGGTTAAAACCCACCGGGACACCATACTCCGGCCACTGCAAATCGTGAGCGGTATTGTCGAGCGTCGGCACACATTGCCGATTCTGGCCAATATCCTCATCCGCAAAGACGGCGAAAAAGTTTCCTTCTTGTCGACCGACATCGAAGTCCAGATCACCACGCATGCCGAAATCGGCTCTGGCGGTGACGTCACCGCCACCACGGTTGCCGCCCGCAAGCTGCTCGATATTTTGCGAGCGCTGCCGGACGACAATGATGTCGTACTCAAGCTCGACAACAAAAAAATGACGGTACAGGCAGGCAAGTCCCGTTTCTCGCTGCAAACCCTGGCGGCAGAAGAGTTCCCGACGGTTGCGCAAGCAGAGCATTTCAATGCCAGCGTCAGCCTGCCGCAAAAAACCCTGAAGCACTTGTTTAACATGGTGCACTTCTCCATGGCACAACAAGACATTCGTTACTACCTGAATGGTCTATTGCTCGTGGTCGATGGCAAAAACGTGATCGCCGTAGCGACTGACGGCCATCGCCTGGCGTTTTGTCAGGTCGAAGTCGAACAGGAATTCCCGCGTCAAGAAGTCATCATCCCGCGCAAAACGATTATCGAATTGCAACGCCTGCTCGAAGACAAAGACGATCTGGTGCAACTCGACATCGCCAACAATCAGGTCAAACTGACGTTCGCCGATATCGAATTGATTTCCAAACTGGTCGAAGGCAAATTCCCTGACTTCAACCGCGTGATCCCTAAGGGTTACAAAAACAATTTCACTCTGGGTCGCGAACAGTTACTGCGCTCGCTGCAACGCGCAGCAATCATGACCAGTGACAAGTTCAAAGGCGTGCGTTGTGTAGTCACACCAGGCAGCATGCAAATCATGTCCACCAATGCCGACCAGGAAGAAGCGGTCGAAGAAATTGAAATCGATTACGGCGGCGATAGTGTCGATATCGGCTTCAACGTGACCTATTTGCTGGATGTATTGAATAACCTGAAAGTCGATCAAATCAATATCGCTCTGGGTGATTCCAATTCATCGGCGCTGATCACGATACCTGACAACACCGACTTTAAATATGTCGTCATGCCGATGCGGATTTAAATCCCGAAGTAATACCCCGATCCCGCTTGCGGGACCGGGCTGAAGTACTTTTTTGAGTATTTTTGTTGAGTATTTTTAGCACCCTATATCAGTCAGAACAAGCAACACCCTAATACAGAAGGTAGCCATGTCCGAGAACACCCAAGACAACACAGCAACGCCATCACCAGAAAAACCAGTCACGGAATCTGCCACATCCGCTGGTTATGGCGCTTCGTCCATTCAAATTCTCGAAGGTCTAGAAGCCGTGCGGAAACGCCCCGGCATGTACATTGGCGATACTTCTGATGGCACCGGTTTGCACCACCTCGTATTCGAAGTTTTGGATAACTCGATTGATGAATCGCTGGCAGGTCACTGTACTGAGATCAACGTCACCATCCATACCGACAACTCCATCTCCATTACCGATAATGGCCGCGGCATTCCGACCGGTATCAAATGGGATGACAAGCACGAGCCTAAGCGTAGCGCCGCTGAAATCGTCATGACTGAGCTGCATGCCGGTGGTAAGTTCGATCAAAACTCGTATAAAGTGTCGGGCGGTCTGCACGGTGTGGGTGTCTCTTGCGTGAATGGTCTGTCTAAATTACTCAAGCTCACCATCCGTCGCGACGGCAAACAATACGCCATGGAATTTGTCCGTGGTGTGCCGCAAAATCGCGAAGTAGAAACTATCGACGGCGTACTCTGCTCACCGATCAAAGTCATCGGCGAAACCGACAAACGCGGTACCGAAGTTCATTTCTGGGCAGATGAAGAAATCTTCACACATGTCGAATTCCACTACGAAATTTTGGCAAAACGTATCCGCGAATTGTCCTTCCTGAATAACGGTGTGCGCATTAAATTGAACGACCATCGCACTGGCAAAGAAGAATTATTTGCCTTCGAAGGTGGCACCCGCGGTTTCGTTGAGTACATCAACAAAAACAAGAGCGTCCTGCACCCGACGATTTTTCAGGCAACCGGCGAAAAAGTTTCCGACCAGGGCACCAACATCACCGTCGACGTCTCCATGCAATGGAACGACGCCTACAACGAACAGGTACTCTGCTTCACCAATAACATCCCGCAACGCGATGGTGGCACCCATCTGACCGGCCTGCGCGCCGCGATGACCCGTGTCATCAACAAGTATATTGAAGAACACGAATACGCCAAAAAAGCCAAGGTCGAAGTCACCGGCGACGACATGCGCGAAGGCCTCACCTGCGTACTCTCCGTCAAAGTGCCAGAGCCAAAATTCAGCTCTCAGACCAAAGACAAATTAGTTTCGTCTGAAGTGCGCGGCCCGGTCGAAGAGATCGTTGCCAAGACGCTGACCGACTACCTCGCAGAAAAACCGAACGACGCCAAAATCATTTGCGGCAAAATCGTCGAAGCCTCACGTGCCCGCGAAGCAGCCCGCAAAGCGCGCGAACTGACACGTCGGAAAGGTGTCATGGACGGCCTGGGCCTATCCTCAAAGCTTGCGGATTGCCAGGAAAAAGATCCTGCTCTCTGCGAACTGTACATCGTCGAGGGTGACTCCGCGGGCGGCTCGGCCAAACAAGGCCGCGACCGTAAGTTCCAGGCGATCCTGCCACTGCGCGGTAAAGTATTAAACGTAGAAAAAGCCCGCTTTGAAAAAATGCTCTCCAGCGAACAGATCACCACCCTGATCGCCACGCTGGGCACCAGTATCGGCCCGGACGAATTCAACGTCGACAAATTGCGCTATCACCGCATCATCATCATGACCGATGCCGACGTCGACGGCGCCCACATCCGTACGCTGTTGCTAACCTTGTTCTATCGTCAGATGCCACAACTGGTGGAGCGCGGTCACATCTATATCGCACAACCACCGCTGTATAAAGTCAAAGCAGGTCGCGATGAGCGCTACCTGAAAGACGATGCAGAAGAAGCCACCTACATGATGACCGTCGCCCTCACCGGCGCAGCACTCACACCAAGCACAGGCGCAGACCCGATCTCCGGCGAAGCTCTCGGTGAACTGGTACGTCAATACAATCTGGCTAATGCCATCATGATGCGCCTTACCCGCGTTATCGACCGCGCTGCACTGACCGCCATCATGACCGGCGTCACGCTCAAAATGGACAGCGCAGAACATGCGGAACAATCCGCCCAAGAACTCACCGCCGCCATCAACGACCCAGCCGTCAAAGCCGTCGTACGCAGCGATGAACTCTCAGGCATGCTCAGCCTGCGCATAGAACGTCTGTATCATGGCAATATCAAAGTCAGCAGCATCGACGCCGATTTCGTCGACAGCACCGATTACAAAGTCCTCGAAGCCGCCGCACAGACCTTCAAAGGCCTGTTAGGCGAAGGCGCCTTCATCCGCCGTGGCGAAGGCGAGCGCATGAAAGAAATCGCCGTACAAGATTTCCACCACGCCATGCTCTGGCTGCGCGACGAAGCCGAACGTGGCGTCAGCAAACAGCGCTACAAAGGACTGGGCGAAATGAACCCAAGCCAATTGTGGGAAACCACCATGGACCCAACCGTACGCCGCCTGCTCAAAGTACAGATCGAAGACGCGATCGCCGCGGATCAGATTTTTACTACGCTGATGGGCGATGACGTAGAACCACGCAGAGCGTTTATTGAATCTAATGCGCTGCGGGCCGGGAATATTGACGTTTAATATAAAATGTCAAAACGAAAAGCCCTGCCACTTGGTTGGGCTTTTTTATTGGATATAAAATTTAAAAACAGGCAGGCCAGACACGCACTGTTCATGCGGCTTTCCAGCTATCCGGCTCTGTAAGGCGCATAAACATTGCGTAACAGACCAATACTGTTTCAAGTTTTTTTCTTTAGCGAAGAACGCCAGCGGAGGGATCATGGTAATTCAACTCGACCTAAGCTCATTAGAAAATGCCTTGCAGCGCTTGGACGAAGCAATACGAGCCTACACTGCTGATACGGGCAATTCACTGTACCGCGACGCCTGCATTCAACGCTTTGAATTCTGCTACGAGCTATCGCACAAAATGCTCAAGCGCTATCTCGAAATGGCCTCGCCCAATCCGGTCGAAATTGATGAACTGGCATTCCCCGATTTAATCAGAAACGGCAGCGAACAAGGTCTATTGCGCAACGGCTGGGATCGATGGAAAGACTATCGCAAAGCGCGTAGCATCACTAGCCACACCTATGATGAAAGCAAGGCCATCGAAGTCATGCAAATCGTACCGGATTTTTTGCTGGAAGGATTAGCCTTGCTGGCAGAGCTGAAGAAACGTGGCACGCCTGCAGCGTGAGAGAAGTGATGAAAAAACTAGCCGACAAACAACCAGGCATTGCCGTCACGCCAGAACAATGGCAAATCGTCTCCACGATTTTGCAAAAACACCTACCGGATAAAGAAGTCTGGGCATTCGGTTCACGCGCCACCCACACAGAAAAACCCTATTCAGATCTCGATCTTGCCATCATCAGCGAAACGGGTTTAACACTTAGCCTACTTGCCGCGATCGAACATGATTTCTCTGAATCGGATTTACCGTTTAAGGTGGACGTGGTGGATTGGGCCACGATTAGTCCTGCGTTTCGCGGGATTATTCAAAGTCATAGAATAAAAATCAAATGAAGATCAGAACAATTAATTTCTAACTGATGTCGAACATGTTAGTTCGCAATAGGTTTACGTATCGGCCTCTGCTTGATAAAAAGTCGATCCGACCGCAAGAACACGAATAACACATCATTGAAAAATTAAAGCCATACAATTTCAGGCAACCTCACCAGTTACCATCCCGACCGAGTCAACTTACCAGTCAATAGAGTGTCGTTGTCATGCAATTGATGCCTCTTCTCGGTTTTTCATCGAAAACAAACAGCAATTTAGTCATCTCGCTCCCCCTATCGATAACTTAAAGTTGCCGCAAATCACACAAAAAAACATGAAACAACTGGACGCAGCGTGTTCCATTGAATATTCTTAACTATTCCCATGGAACGGCGTGTCTGCGCAAAGGCTTGCGCGGCACTGAGTTCCCCGGCAACACTGCCATGCAAAGGAGAACGACATGCCCGGCATAACCTCTTCACCACAGAGCGAAGCGCTGGAACAAGGCTTACCTGCACAGCATCAAGTGCAGGACCCCGCGCTTCGGGCGCTGCTCCAGGTACGCGAGCTTGTGCGTGAACTGATGGCCTTACGTAAAGCCCTGACCGAGGCGTCGGCTCACCCAGACCCGACAGAATCAGTCAACAAAAACCAGATTAGAGAACAGATCGCAGGCCTGCTTAGCCGCATTGTCTTATTTCGCATAGCGCTCGCCGACCCGCCAGCACGGCAAGAAACAGAATCCGGCTCAGGACGGGACGACGCACAATCGGTAGCGGATCGCGCACTGCGCGGATAAGATAAAAATAATTTCCAAGAAATATCTTTCAGGAGTTGCTCATGAGTACAGAAGAAAAAACGGTCGTCTACGGAACAGAAGATCTCTTGACCAGTTTATGCAATTCGGTCACACGCGTATTGAACGTGGCGACACAAAGCAAGATTCATTATTCAGCCATGGTGCAGCGCGTAACCAAGATCGGCCTGAAACCTGACATCGGTTGCTTCGTCTTGTTTGACGGTGGATTTTCTGGTCTGGTCGTACTGAATTTTGCAGGCAACGCCGCCTTAGAAATTTATGAGAAATACATGCTGAGCATGGGCATGCCCAAGTCCGAACTCGCCTCTTCGTTCAGCTCTGACGAGGTCTCGAATATCCTAGGTGAACTGATGAACCAGATCGTCGGCGATTTCACCGGCAAGGTCCGCAGAGAACTGCAAACCAACATCACCCAGAACCAACCCAAAATGTTGGTGCTGAACAAACAAGTCATGCTTAGCGTCGACACCCCGCTAGACCGCCCCGAAATCCGCCGCGTCTCCTTCTTCACCGAAAATAACAATATTTTCTACCTAGAACTCGCCATCGACCGGACAGAATTCATTAAATTGCATGACTTCGACTCCAGCGAAATCACCGACCCAGATGCCTTACTCGACATGCAACAAGCCAGTCAGGCCAACCAATCCAACGCAACACCGCCGGCAGCTTCAGCAGGAGGTGATGATGCCAGTGATGAGCTGCTAAGGTCTTTGGGGATGTGATTGTAGATGCCCATGGCTCCACAACTAGCAGCTCGATGCTGTTGACTCTGCTCAGTGAGTGCTATTTGTCTTCGGCGTCCACTAAAGTAAGCTGCCGTTTATTTTGAAGACACCGTACACCTCAAAATTACGACATTTCTATACTCAATGCAGCCTGGAACAACGTGAGGCTCTTTAATTTGTTGAAAAAAATTCTCTCGGCAGTGCGCGGAGGACGAGATGACCAATATTTGTCTTTTGAAAAATTTAATGTAGGATGATTCGATACACCTGCCAATCTCAAAAAAACCTGCTACTGCAAGTCGCAAGCTAGCAAAGCTTAAAGGTATCAACGCTTCCCCCGAATCAGGGAATCCTCGTCGATACCTTGTTATCGAAGAAGCTAAAGACAGATCTGCCATCGAAAACATCATCACTACGCATGATGAGCCATTCAAAAACGACGTATTACCTAAGGCATTCGCTAACCCTGCCAATATGTAAATCAGCGTATCTAACATAATTGAATATAATTTCTTTGAATCACGTTTGTAGCTCAAGGTAGCCCTGGTAAATTAGAGAATTATTAGTTCGGCGTTTCGAGATATGACTACCAATTAACGAGATAAGAAATAAGTAGGATCAAAGTAGTTTATTTCTTAACTAAGACGACCTCTTTTTGATATGCTAATAAAAATATTAATAAATTTTTATGTCTCTAACTGATGACCTTATAGGAAGTTAAGAAAATTGGCCTCGAAAATCCAGAAAAAAAAGCTATCAAGAACCTTAATTGAAGCGCCAAAAGAAATGTCTTTACTGGACTTCCCCTAATTTCGTAGACAACTCTTAACTTCCAAATTGTTGTTGCTCGAAAGCTAGGGGACTCATCTGATTCAAATGACTATGTCGCCGTTTGCGATTGTAGAACACTTCGATGTAATCAA